>NZ_JBXEQG010000005.1:0-278932 GCF_056858395.1 Litorisediminivivens sp. KMU-197
CGCCCTCATGATCCACGGCCCGCCACAGGTAGTGCGTCACGCTGTTGATCTTGACGAACATCTCGTCGAAGCGCCATTTCCAGCGGCTCGATGCCATCGCCGCAATCCGACGTTTCCGGATCTCGGATGCAAATATCGGTCCGAAGCGGTGCCACCAGAACCGGACGGCTTCGTGGCTGACGTCGACACCACGCTCGTGCAGCAGATCCTCGACGTTCCGGAGCGACAGAGGGAACCGGGCGTACAGCATCACCGCCAGGCGAATGATCTCGGGGCTCGTTTTGAAATACTTGAACGGGTCGCGCTTGAACATGCGACAAGGCTACGGGACCGCCCTGCCCCGATTCGAGGTGAGTTTCTCTGACAGCGCCCCGTCGGTCGGCAGCGTCGGTGACAGCTACGACAATGCTTTGGCCGAGACGATTAACGGTCTTTTCAAGGCAGAGGTCATTCATCGCTGTGGGCCACGGCGCAGCTTCGACGCCGTGGGATATGCCACACTCGAATGGGTCGATTGGTTCAACAACCGCCGCCTGTTGGAACCCATCGGAAACATCCCGCCAGCAGAGGCCGAAGCAAACTTCTACGCAGCTCTGGAAACATCAGACATGGCCGCGTAGCTTAGACAAATCAGCCTCCGGAAAACCCGGCGCGGTTCAGAGCATATAAGCTTGGACGAACATCATCCGGCTGTAACAATGCCCGACATGAGCCCAGTTCAGCAGTTCCAATTTGCCTCGGCCTGAGCCTTAGTTGGTGCGACATTTCCAAGAAATTGAAGGTTGAGAGAGGCCTGTCTCGTTGAACCAAAGCTCCCAGTTGTCTTTTCCCTTTCCAGAGGTCGAACCAACTTCGGAAAAAAAATGAGGGTGGTGTTGCTCATCCTTCGTGACAACTCCGGTAAGAATGACTACTTACTGGTTTGAATGTCGAATTCAGGATCGTCTGCGCCGTGTGGCAGGGCAAGACCGTGCCATCCGGGCTGACGTTCAGCCCGGTCGAGCCCCAGCCGCTCATGCAGGCCTTGGGAAAGTCCGAGTAATAGTCGGGGGGGGGACGAAGTCGATCACCAGTCGACCTGCCTTGTGCCGGATCGCATCGCGCACGATGGCCTTGGCCTTGTCCACTTGTGCGCGTGTGGGTTGCAGACGGGCGCGGTTGGCAAGCGCCCAGCTCTGGAACTGCACGCAGGCAATTTCGATCCGGCATGCGCCCAGCCGTTCCGCCAATGCGATAGTCGCGGGCAGATCGCCTAGATTGTCGCGGTGCATCACCGCGTTTAGCGTTAGCGGAAAGCCAAGCCGGGCGATGTGGCCCGCCACGTGCATCTTACGGTCGAATCCCCCCTGTAGCCGCCGATGCGGTCGGCGATTTCGGCGCTTGCGCCCTGCACGGATAGCTGGATGTGATCGAGTCCGGCATCGTTCAGTGCTTCAAGCCGCGCCTCAGTCAGCCCGATGCCGGAGGTAATGAGATTGGTGTAAAGCCCTGCCTCCCGCGCCGCGATGACCAGGTCCACAAGATCGCGCCGCGAAGCGGGTTCGCCACCAAACAGGTGGAGTTGCAGCACGCCCAGATCCGCCGCCTGTCGGAACACGTCTGCCCATGCTTCGGTCGTGAGCTCTGCGTCCCGCGCGGTCAGTTCCTGCGGGTTCGAGCAGTAGGGACACATCAGAGGGCAACGGTGGGTCAGTTCGGCCAGCATGGCGAGCGGCAGGTCAGGCATTGGGCAACTGCGTTTACGGTTATCCCCCTCGATGACCACTCGTTCGAGAGGATTCTAGTCAGACCAGCGATGCCGCTCTTCGAGGCGGTATAAGACGCAACCCCAATACCGCCTTGAAATGACAAGAGTGACGCGATGTTGACGATGCTGCCGCCGCGGCCCGCTTGCAATCGAGCCCGGGCAAAGGCCTGTGACAGGAAGAATACGGACTTGAGATTGATGTCCATCACGGTGTCCCAATCCGCTTCGGTTAGATCGATGCTGGCTGCGCGCCGGATTTTGCCAGCATTGTTCACGAGTGTGTCGATGGGGCCAAACCTGTCCAGCGCGCCGGAAAATGCCTCGGTCGCCCCGGTGGCAGTACCCAGATCGGCCGCGAGCGGGTCGGCCCGGCCGCCCGCTTCGCGCACTGCTGCAAGAGTGGCATCCATCGGTGACCGGCCCACCGCGATGACATGGGACCCGTGCCGAGCGAGATCCAGCGCGATGGCCTGCCCAATGCCGGTATTGGCGCCGGTGACGAAGGCGCGGGTGCTCTCGAGCGAAAAGCGGTTCATTTTCTCTCCTCATTGAGGGACTCAGGCCGGGCCGAGGGCGACAATAGCGTTCGCGTGGCGGTTTCGGTGGCGGGCAGGTCGGGAACCACGCTACCGGTCGATGACGGCCCGTTTCCAGTCGCCGGACAGGAGCCTGCGATGAAAGGCGGGGAACTTGAGAAACTCTTCCCACAGCAGCAGCGACAGGACCCAGAAGGCCGGAAACCCGAACCACAGAACGGCGAGTGCCGTGGCCGGAACACGGAACAGCCATTGGGCCCAGACGAAGACGTGCATCACGTAGATGGTATCGCCGCTGGCCCTTAGCGTGTTGCCACAGATCGCATTCGAGCCCTTCGGGAAGGGCAGGACAAGCAGCACCGGGAGGAAGCCGAACAGGACGGCGCGGGTCTCCGTGTTCAGATCGGCGTAGAGATTGCCGGCAGACAGACAGACCGCGAGCAGGAGCGCAGAGACGATGGCCGAGGCGACTAGCGCGCCGCGCCAGGCGCTCAGGAGGAAGCGGTCTAGGACCGGCTCGGGCCGCTTCTGCCCGAGAAGCTGTGCAACGATGATCCCAGTCGCCTGCGCCCATTGCATCCCGACCGTGCCGGTCACCATGATCCAGGGCGCGATCAGCGTCATCGCGGCGAATTCATTGAGGCTCAGCCGGGCATAGATCAGCGTGCATACATGGGTGGCGAAGGTGGCGCTGAAGAATGTCGCGGCGATCGGCAGGGCAAAGCCGAGATGGCGGCGCAGCGCCGCCGGGAAGGTCCCCTGACGCCACCCTTGCACGCGCAGGACGTGCCCTTCGCGGCGGAGGAAGAGGTGGAACAGGAAGGCGACCTGAACCACGATGGCGATAGCGCTGCCCATCGCCGCGCCAGTGACGCCGAAGGCCGGAAGCCCCAGGTATCCGTGTATCAACACGATGCTGGTCGCCACGTTGACTGGAAGCGACAGGCAGAAGCTGTAAAGCGGAATCCGGGTCGCGCCGCAGCCGTTGAAATAGCTCGACAGGGTCTGGCCGATCGCCTCTCCTAGGATCACCAGGGAAAAAACCGCGAGATAGTCCCGCGCAAGTGCGCCAACCTCTGCGCTCGGCGCCATGGCGTCGATCACCGAGCCGCCGACCACTACGATCGCGAGGAGGCCGATCACGCCGACGACAAGGCTGATGGCGAGACCGGAGGCAAGCGCCGATTTCAGGAACACCGTCTCGCCGGTCCCAAAGGCCTGTGCCGATCGGATCTGCATCGCGTTCGAGAAGGCGAGGATGCCTCCAAGGACAAACCCCGCGATGGCCGCGGCGAGACCCATGGCAGCGAGCGAAGTCTCGCCCAGCGCCGAGACGAGGTAGGTATCGATCACGACCGTGCCATGCAGGATGATCGCCTTCAGCGTCATCGGCCAAGCGATGGCGAGCACGGTTCGCCATGTCGGGCTGGACGGGCCTGCGCCCTGGATATCGATGGGTGTGACGGACAATTGAACGATGCTTTCAGGTGCGCAAGGGCGAAGGACGACCGGGCGGTCGCCGCAAGCGCCCGCGCGAAGAGCGTGGAAGAGGTAAAGCGGTCCGTGGGGGCCGTCAGGCGCCCGAGGCTTCGAAGTAGTGGGCGCTGTTCTCCGAAATGCTCTCGATCGTCTTGTCGAGCCGGGAGAGGTGAAGCATCCCGATCTTGATAGCCTGGTCGGCGTCATGCACCTTTACGGCCTCCGCGATCGCGCGATGATCGGCCACCAGTTCGGGCATCCTGTCCTCCTTGGAGAGGCCCAGCATGCAGAGGCGGTCGACCTTTGCCTTTTCCGTCATGATGATGTCGAAGGCGAAGTCGATCCCGGCGATGATGCAGAGCATCTTGTGGAACTCGTAGTCCAGCGTGCCGAAGCCCTCGACATCCTTCTCGACGATCGCCTGGTCCTGCTTCGCCAGGGCTTCGTCCAGTCTCACAGCGCCGACCGCGTCGCAATTGGCGGCGGCGAGGCGCAGCACCTCTCTTTCGACAGCCGCGCGAACGAAACGCGACTTGACGATCTCTTTCATCGAGAAGCGTTTCACCTCGGTCGCGCGCTGGGGCCGGATCAGCAGCAGGTCGAGGTTTGCGAGCCGGCTGAACGCGTCGCGGACCGGTTGCCGCGAGACACCGAAGCGGGCCGCGATGTCGGCTTCCGAGATCTTGTCGCCCGGACGCAGCCGCAGGCTCAGGATCTCCTCGTGCAGAAAATCGAAAATGTCGTCTACAGCGGTCCGTCGTTCGCTGAGTTGTGTCACTTGGTCCATCGCGTCTTCTCCATCATGGCGTCCCGTCACCGGGGGCAAGGCGCCGGGCCGGGACGTCCGCATTGCAACCGGATCGTGGCTGCCCTGCATCCTCGTCTCCCGCCTCGGGGTCCGATCCGGCCGTCGATCTGCACTCTGACCCGTTCCGACGGCGCCGCCCAAAGGGTCGCACATCGAGCGATGTCGTAACAACCAACGGACGTCGGAGCATTCCCCGTTCCAGCCCTCGTCCTTCGATCCCGATTCATCCTTCTTTTCATAGGCCTAAGCCGTCTCGAATCCTGTCTAGCATATTTCAGACTAGTATTCCAGAAAAATTACTAGTATACCAGTTTCACTAGCGGTCGAATCGGCCGGACGAAACATAGAGCCGGCAGGAGACGGCGCATCAGGGGGGAAGCTATGACTGGCGTACATCTCAACGGTATCGTCAAAGCATACGGTGCGGTGCAGGTGGTCCACGGGATCGACCTGGAAGTTCAGGAGAAGGAATTCGTCGTGCTGGTCGGGCCTTCGGGCTGCGGCAAGTCGACGACGCTGCGGATGATCGCCGGTCTCGAAGAGATTTCGGACGGCGATCTCACGATCGACGGGCGGCTCGTAAACCGCGTCGCCCCCAAGGATCGCGACGTGGCGATGGTGTTCCAGAACTACGCGCTCTATCCGCACCTGAACGTGGCCGACAACATCGCCTTCGGCCTGCGCATTCGCAAGGAAAGCAAGGAAAAGATCGCGTCCTCGGTGGAAGAGGTCGGCGGCATTCTCGGCCTGACGCCCTACCTTGAGCGCCGCCCGGCAGACCTCTCCGGCGGTCAGCGTCAGCGGGTCGCCATGGGTCGCGCGATCGTCCGCCGCCCCAAGGTATTCCTTTTCGACGAGCCGCTCTCGAACCTCGACGCCAAGCTGCGCACCCAAATGCGCGCAGAGATCAAGCGCCTGCACAAGCGGCTCGGCGCGACCTCGATCTATGTCACCCACGATCAGGTCGAGGCGATGACGCTGGCCGACCGGATTGTCGTCATGCATGACGGGCGGATCGAGCAGATCGGCTCCCCGATGGAGCTGTTCCTGAACCCGGCCAATACTTTCGTTGCGGGTTTCCTCGGTTCGCCGCCGATGAACATGGTCAAGGCTACGGTCATCGCCGGCGACCGAGGCCCGGTCGCCGATTTCGATGGTCAGCGCGTCCAGCTTCAGCAGATCCCGACGCTGACCAACGCGGTGGGGCAAGAGGTTATTCTCGGCATTCGGCCCGAATTTGTTTCGGTTTCCGATCAGGACGATCCGAGCCTGGTCACCCTCGATGTGGATCTGGTGGAGACGCTGGGATCCGAGGCGCTGATTCACGCCAGCCTGCAAGGTGACCCCTTTGTCATCCGCACCGATACCGTCGGCCAGATGCATATCCTCGACGGGATCAAGGGGTTCACCATCGAACCGCACCTCGTGAAGGTCTTCGACGCCAAGACCGGTGATGCGTTGCCCGGACAGGTGCTGGAACAATGACGAACGATCCCAACTTTACAAGCGCCGCCGGTCCGTCGACCGAAGAATTGATCTTCGACGCCACAGAAGCCCAGCGTAGCCGTAAACCCAGCCGCATTGAGCGGGTCGGCGACCACCTGAAGCGGGAATGGCAGCTCTATGTCATGCTGATCCCGACGATCCTGTGGCTGGCGATCTTTCTTTACAAGCCGATGTACGGGCTGCAGATCGCGTTCAAGGATTATTCGGTTTTCCGCGGGGTTGCGGGAAGTCCCTGGATCGGGTTCGAACATTTCCAGACGCTGTTCGGCAATGACCAGTTCCTGCGCGCGCTGCGAAACACGATCATCATCAGCTTCTACGGCCTGATCTTCGGCTTTCCCATGCCGATCCTGCTGGCCCTGATGTTCAACGAGATCCTCAAGCAGACCTTCAAGAAGACGGCTCAGACCATCGTCTACCTGCCCCACTTCGTCTCGTCGGTGATCATTGCGGGCATCGTCATCACGGCCTTCAGCCCGTCGGCGGGGATCGTCAATACCGTCCTCGGATGGCTCGGGATCGAACCCATCTACTTCCTGACCAAGCCCGAATGGTTCCGACCGATCTTTGTCGGCACTGGCATCTGGCAGGAGGCGGGTTTCCAGTCGATCGTCTATCTCGCGGCCATCGCAGGTGTCTCTCCGACGCTCTACGAATCCGCGGTCGTCGACGGCGCCAGCCGCTGGCAGATGATGTGGAAGATCACGCTTCCGTCGATCCTTCCGACCATCATCATCATGCTCATCATCCGGATCGGCAACATGCTGGAGGTCTCCTTCGAGATGATCATCCTGCTCTATCAGCCGGCGACGTACGAAACCGCCGACGTCGTGAACACCTTCATCTATCGCCAAGGCATCCAGGGCGGTCAGTACGACCTTGCCGCAGCAGCGGGCCTGTTCAACGCGGTAGTGGCCTTCGTGCTAGTGATGACGGCCAACGCAATCTCCAAGCGCTACTCGCGCACATCGCTTTGGTGAGGAAGACCGGACAATGACCAACATGAACCTCTATTCGCGTGGCGACAAGATGTTCGTCATCCTGAACATGGTCCTGATCGGCTTGTTCACCCTCTCTACGCTCTACCCGTTCATCTACATCGCCTCATTGTCGATGAGCACCGGGTTCGAGGCCCGCGCCGGCAACGTCATCCTGACTCCGGTCGGGTTCACGCTGGAGGCCTACAAGCAGGTGCTGAGCGAGCCGCTCTTCTGGTCGTCGTACATGAACACCTTTATCTACACGATTGGCGGGACGCTGATGAGTTTGGCCTTCATCATCCCCGGTGCCTACGCCCTGTCGAAGCCTCAGCTCTACGGGCGGCGGTTCTGGAACCTGGTGGTGGCCTTCACCATGTGGTTCAACGCGGGTCTCATCCCGTTCTTCCTGAACATGCGTGACTTGGGTCTGCTCGACAGCTACTTCGGCATCATCATCGGCTTCGCGGTCAACGGCTTCAACATCATCCTGCTACGCAACTTCTTCGAGGGCATCCCGAAGTCCTTCGAAGAGGCTGCCCGGATGGACGGCGCCAACGAGTTCCAGGTGCTCTGGAAAGTGTACATGCCGCTGTCCAAGCCCGCGATCGCCACTGTAGCCCTTTTTTGCGTCGTGTCGCGCTGGAACGGCTTCTTCTGGGCCATGGTTCTCTTGCAGGACGAAGAGAAGATCCCGCTTCAGGTCTACTTGCGCAAGGTCATCGTCGAACTGAGCGACGACGAGGAATTCGCCACGTCCCTGCTGACGGCCGCCTACTCGGTCGAGACCGTCACCGCCGCGATCATCGTCTGCTCGATCATCCCGATCCTGCTCATCTACCCCTTCCTCCAGAAGTACTTCTCCAAGGGCATCCTCTTGGGCGGAGTGAAGGAATGAGTAGCGCCATACCAACCGATCAACCACGGAAACAAGCAATTCGCAAAAGGGAGGATACCATGCGAACGTTCAAACTGGCAGCTGCTGCCATCATCGGAACCACGGCCCTTACGGCGCCGGCTCTTGCCGAAAGCCAACTGCCGATCGTCGACGAGCCGCTGGAGCTGACGGTCCACATGCACTGGGCCCGCGCTCAGGGCTACGGCCCCGGCGGCGACACCTCCAAGATCTACCCGGTCGAGGAAGTGGCGCGCGAGAAAACCAACATCCACCTGATCGACCAAACCTCCGGCCGTAACTCCACCCAGCAGGAAGAAGCGATGAACCTGCTGCTGGCCACTGGCGACCTGCCCGACATCGTCGGTGGCGCCAAGATCAAGCAACCGGTCAACGAATACGGGCCGCAAGGTGCCTTCGTGCCGCTCAACGACCTGGTCGAGGAACATGCGCCCAACATCAAGGCGTGGTTCGACGAGCATCCCGACATCTGGAAAGCGATCCAGGCCTATGACGGCAACGTCTATTACATTCCGTACCTGCCCGACGGCAAATACGCCCGCGCCTGGTTTGTCCGCCAGGACTGGCTCGACAAGCTCGGCCTCGAACAGCCCGACAATGTCGACGAGCTCTACGACGTGCTGGTGGCCTTCCGCGACCAGGACCCCAACGGCAACGGCGTGAAAGACGAGATCCCGTTCTTTGCCCGTGCCTGGGAAGAAGTCCTGCGCCTGCTGGTGCTGTGGGACGCACGCTCCACCGGCGCCGATGTTTACCACGAGTTCTATATCGCCGACGACGGCACCATTCAGCACCCCTACGCGCAGGAAGGCTACCGCGACGGCCTGGCCAATATCGCCAAGTGGTACGAGGAAGGCCTGATCGACGGCGAGATCTTCACCCGGGGTTCGTCCTCGCGCGACTTCCTCCTGGGCGAGAACCTGGGCGGCATGACCCATGACTGGTTCGCCTCGACCAGCGGTTACAACATCGCGCTGGCCGAAAAGGTCGAGGGCTTCAACTTCATCCCCTTCCTGCCGCCGAAATCGGTGTCGGGCAAGCGAATCGAAGAGAACCGCCGCATCCCGATGAAGCCCGATGGCTGGGCGATCACCTATTCCAACGAACACCCGGTCGAGACCATCAAATACTTCGACTTCTGGTTCTCGGAGGAAGGCAGCCTGCTGGCCAACTTCGGCGTCGAGGGCAAGACCTGGGACATGGTGGACGGTCAGCCTGTCTACAAGGACGAGGTGCTGAACTCCGGCCAAGCGGTCAACAGCCAGATGTACCTGGAAGGCGCGCAGATCTATCGCGGCTATCCGCAGGACTACCGTTACGAATGGCAGTGGACCCGCGACTCTGCGCGCAAGGGCATCGAACTTTACGACAGCGAGGATCTGCTGGTCGATCAGTTCCTGGGCGTGGCCTTCAACAAGGACGAGCAGGCGGTCTACGACAAGTACTTCCCGTCGATCCAGACCTACATGCTGGAGCGCCAGCAAGCCTGGATCCTGGGTACCGGCGACGTCAAGGAGGAGTGGGACGATTACATCTCCGCGCTCAACAAGATGGGCTACCAGGAGGTCCTCGAGGTGATGAACTCGGCATACGAGCGCCAGTACTCGAACTGAGCCTCCCCAATTTCCCGCGAACTGTGTGCGGCCGATCCCCGGCCGCGCGCCCCCACTTACCCAAGCGAAAGACCTGACCGATGCCTGGCGCCGCTGTTCTTCCCAAGCTCGACGAACCCAAGACCGGACGACTGACGATCCAGTATGCGCCAGGCGCCGGCAGTGAGATGACCGAGAACCCGCCGCGGTTCACGTGGCTTCCGGTGATCGAGGACGAGGCCGAATACGTGCTGCGCATCTCGACCGATCCCGAGTTCAGAGCCAAGGGCACCCTGGTCTATGCGAACATCGCCCTGAACTTCTTCACGCCTGACGTCGCGCTGGCCCCGGGAGAATATCACTGGTCCTATGCGGTCTGCGACGCGGCCGGGAAACCGGCGTCGAGTTGGAGCAGCACCCGCAGCTTCACGATCACCGACGACCTGCCGCAATCTCCAGTGCCGTCTCGCTCCAAACGTCTTGCCGAAGCGCCGACCAGCCACCCGAGGCTGTGGCTCTCGCAGGAGCGACTGGCGGCGTTCAGAGACGCGGTAAAGGCGGACCCGGACCATTGCACCTGGTCCACCTTTTTCGAGCGATCCGTTCTGCCCTGGATGGACCGCGAGGTCATGAAGGAGCCTGCGGGTTACCCGGGCCACCAGCGCACCGCTCCGGTCTGGCGGCAGACCTACATCGACCTCCAGGAACACATGTACGCGGTCCGGCACCTCGCCATCGGCGGGCAGGTCACACAGGACCAGGCGATGCTGAACCGAGCCAAGGCGTGGCTTCTGGAAGCGGCAAGCTGGGACCCGATGGGCGTCACCTCGCGCGCCTATACCGACGAATGGGCCTACCGCGTCACGAATGCGCTCGCCTGGGGTTACGACTGGCTCCACGACCAGTTGGACGAGCGCGAGCGTGAGCGGGTGCGCGATGCCCTCCTGGCACGCACCCGCGACATCGCGGAACACGCGATCACCAACGCCAAGATCCACTTGTTTCCCTATGACAGCCACGCTGTGCGGTCGGTCTCTCTGACGCTGATCCCCGCCTGCATCGCACTGCTCGGCGACGACGAGGACGACGAGGCGCGCGACTGGCTCAACTACTGCATCGAGTTTCTGGCCACGGTCTATTCGCCCTGGGGCGACAGCGATGGCGGATGGGCCGAGGGCACCAATTACTGGATGATGGGCATGGCATATCTGATCGAGGCGGCTAACCGGCTGAAATCCTTCACCGGCATCGACCTCTACAAGCGGCCCTTCTTCCGCAACACCGGGGACTTCCCGCTCTTCTGCAAGGCGCCCAATACCCGTCGCGCCACCTTTGGCGACGACTCGACCCAAGGCGATCTGCCCTGCATCAAGACCGGCATCAACCTGCGCCAATACGCCGGTGTCACCGGCAATGGCGCCTACCAGTGGTACCACGAGGAACTGACCCGGCTGAACCCGGGGACCGAAGACGCCTTCTACAATTGGGGCTGGTGGGACACCAACTTCGACGAGCTGACCTACCTGACCGATTATCCGCAGGTCGAAGCCGCCGCGCCGCCGTCCGGCATGCGCCACTTCCGCGGCATCGGCTGGGTCGGCATCCAGCACGAGATGGCGGACCCGGACAAGCACATCCAGTTCGTCTTCAAGTCCTCGCCCTACGGCTCGATCAGCCACAGCCACGGTGACCAGAACGCCTTCTGCCTGGCCGCCTACGGCGAGGACCTGGCGATCCAGTCGGGCTACTACGTGGCCTTCAACTCGACCATGCACCGCAAGTGGCGGCGCCAGACCCGATCGAAGAACGCCATCCTGATTAACGGCATGGGGCAATACGCCGAGAAGGACAAGGCGCAGGCGATGTCCGCCACCGGACGCATCCTCGCCGCCGAAGAGCGCGACGACCACATCTACATCAAGGGCGATGCCACCGCGGCCTACAAGTCGCTGTCGCCCGAGGTAACGCTGGCCGAGCGCGAGGTCTATTTCGTGCGCAACAGCTACTTCGTTATCGTCGACAAGGTCGATGCCGACACGCCGGTGACGCTGGACTGGCTGCTGCATGCCAACCAACCGTATGAGCTGGGCAAGACCTCGTTCCGCAATACCGGCGAACGGGCGGGGTTCTATGGGCAGGTGGTCTGGTCCGAGGCGGGGAAGCCCGAGATGACGCAGGAAACCGGTTTCCCGGACGTCGATCCGGCGGAATACGAAGGCCTGCCGGTCTCGACCTGCTTGCACGCTAAGTACCCGGCCGCCACCCGGCATCGCATAGCGACGTTGCTGGTGCCCTATCGACTGGCCGAACCGAAGCGGATTTTCCATTTCCTCGACGACCAGGGCTACGACGCCGACCTCTACTTCACCGACGCCAACGAGAACACGTTTCGCGTGGTGATGAAGAAGCTGGCCAACACCTGACACGATCACGCGGAGGCAAGCACATGTCTGTAAAGAACTATTTCCCCGCCAAGGAGAACGCCCTGTTCGACGCGGGCGGCGGGCTGACCCGAATGGTCGGCGCCTACAATGACAACGCGATGGTGGTCGAGGTGCATTTCGAAACCGGCACCGTGGCCGCGCGCCACCACCACCCGAATGAACAGATCACCTATGTGATCTCGGGCCGGTTCGAATTCACCGTGGGCGACGACACCTACATCGTCGGCCCCGGGGACTCGCTCTACAAGCAGCCGAATATCGAACACGGCGCGACCTGCCTCGAGGCAGGCACGCTGCTGGATATCTTCACCCCGCATCGGGAGGATTTCCTGTGAAAGACAATCCACAAGAACAGCACAAGGGAGTGCAAAGCATGTCCAAACCCGTCATCGGTTTCATCGGCCTCGGCCTGATGGGCGGCAACATGGTCGAGAACCTTCAGAACAAGGGCTACGATCTCGTGATCATGGACCTTAACAAGGATGCGGTGGAGGCGGTTCTCAACCGCGGCAAAGCCAAGAAGGCCGCATCGCCCAGGGAACTTGCCAAGGCGAGCGACATCGTCATGCTGTGCCTGACCACGTCGGATGTGGTCGAGAAGGTCGTCTACGGCGACGATGGCATCCTTGCCGGAATGTCGGAGGGCAAGGTGCTGATCGACTTCGGCACCTCGATCCCGGCCTCCACCAAGAAGATCGGCGCCGACCTGGCCGGGAAAGGTGCCGGCATGATCGACGCGCCGCTGGGCCGCACGCCGGCTCACGCCAAGGACGGTCTGCTGAACATCATGGTCGGTGGCGACAAGGCGACCTTCGAGAAGGTCAAACCGGTGCTTGATGACCAAGGCGAGAACGTCTTTTACCTCGGGCAGCTGGGATCGGGTCACGTCACCAAACTGATCAACAACTTCATGGGCATGACCACCGTTTGCACGATGAGCCAGGCCTTTGCCGTCGCCGATCGCGCCGGGGTCGACCGTGCCCAGCTGTACGAGATCATGTCGACGGGCCCGTCGAATTCGCCCTTCATGGGCTTCTGCAAGAACTACGCGGTGGACGGCGTCAGCGACCTGGGCTTCTCGATCAACAACGCCAACAAGGACCTGGGCTATTTCCTGAAGATGGTCGGGGACCTGGGCACCCGGGCCGAGATCGCCGAGGGCACCTCGCACAACCTTCAAGCGGCCGTGGAGGCCGGTCTGGGAGACGGCAATGTGCCGGAAATCTTTGACTACTTCCTGAAGCTGACCGCTGGCGGAACAGCCGCCACGCCCCGCAAGCAAGCTTCGGGAAGCTGATGAAGCCCGCGGGGAAAACAGCCATCGTTACCGGTGGCGGGCGTGATATCGGGTGGGCCTGCGCGGTCAAGCTGGCCTCGCAGGGCGCCAATGTGGCGGTGAACTATTTCGCCAGCAGCGCAGGTGCGGAAGCAACCGTGTCCGAGATCGAAAAACTGGGCGGCCGGGCCATCGCCGTCCAAGGCGATCTGAACGATCAGGCAGATGTCGAAACGCTTGTGTCCGCAACGGTCGAAACCTTTGGCGGTGTCGATATCCTCGTGAACAATGCGGGCGGCCTGATCGCGCGCAAGACCATCGCCGAGATGCCCCTCGCGCACTGGCAGGCGGTCATGGACCTCAACCTCACCAGCACCTTCTTGGTGATCAAGGCTTGCCTGACGCACATGACCAGGGGCGCAATCGTGAACCTCGCAAGCCAGGCGGGTCGCGATGGTGGCGGTCCGGGTGCGGTGGCCTATGCAACGTCGAAGGTCGCGGTCATGACCATGACCCGCGGCCTTGCGAAGGAACTCGGTCCGGCGATCCGCGTGAACGCGCTCTGCCCCGACATGATCGACACCGACTCCCACAAGGTCCACACCGCCGACGCCGCGCGCAGCGGCTTCGAGGCCGCGGCCCCGGTCAAACGTCAGGGCATGCCCGAGGATGTGGCGAACCTGGTCCTGTTCCTCGCTTGCGAGGACTCCGCCTTCGTGACCGGGACGAATATCGACATCAACGGCGGCATGCTCTTCAGCTGAGCTAACCGCCAGCCGCTTTCCCGACCGCCGGCGGCGTAACCCGAACCCAAACAGGAGATCCAAATGCCAAATGTCCTCATTGCCGGAACCGGATTTGCCGGCCAGGGCCATGCTGACGCCTTTCGCTGGGCGGGTGCGGACGTGGTCGGCATCGTGGGGCGCACGCCCGAAGTCGTTCGCGACGTGGCCGCAAGGAAACGGATCCCCTACGGCAGCACCGACTGGCAGGAGGCGCTGAACGTATGCCGTCCCGATATCGTTTCGATTGCGACGCCGGGCGGCGCGCATGTGGAGACGATCCGGCAGGCCATCGAGGCAGGGTGTCACGTCTTCGTCGACAAGCCGATGACCCATAGCGGCGAAACGGCCGTCGCCCTGCGTGAGCTCGCAGAGACGAAAGACGTCAAGACCGCCTATGCCGCCAGCTTCCGCTATACGCCGTCGGTGCTGCACGCGCGGCGACTCGTCAGCCAGGGCACCATCGGCGAGCCGACCGAGGTCGAGTGTCTCTCGCATTTCAACCTCGAGCGCGGCATTCCCTTCGGCTGGTCGCACCGGGCGGAGCAAGGCGGCGGACGACTCAACAACAACTTCACCCACACGCTGTCCATCGTCACGTCGGTCGTCGGCGACACGATCCTGCGTGTCGCCGGCGAGGTGCGCGACGACCTCGGCCGCGCGCCCATCGTCGAGGGCGTGCACAATTTCGCCAAGCGGCGAAACTTCATTCCCGAAAATCTGGGCGATCCGTCGCTGAAATGGGGCACGAGCAACGTCGAATGGTCCTACACCGTGCTGGCGCAACTTCAGAGCCCATTCGCCCCGCGCCCCGTCTCTGTGCTGTTCAAACATGGCGGCCTCGTGCCCCGCTTCCGCGAAGACCACATCGTATTCTATGGCACGGAAGGCGCGATCTACCTTGACGGCCATTACGGCAGCGGCCAGTTGCACCTGCACAAAGACGGGAAATGGCGGGCCTGCCCGTTGCCGCCAGACATCGCCGCCGAGGTTCCGGATGTCGAGGGGGAGACCGAGCAGTGCTGGCACCACCTGACGCGTCTGTTCGTCCGCGACATCCAAGGCGAGCAGGTCGAGCCCTACCCGACTTTCCGCGAAGGCAGTCAATACCAGCGGATTATCGACCTGATCCGCGAACACAACGGCTGGACGGATGTGACCCGGCCGGCCGAGGAGGCCGCGGCATGAAGATCACCGATGCGAAAGTATTCGTCGGCGGTCCGAAGAAGAACTATGTCACGCTGAAGATCTTCACGGATCAAGGCGTCTACGGGCTGGGAGACGCCACGCTCAACAACCGCGAGACGCTACCTGCCGCCTACCTGCGGGACTACATCGTGCCGAACCTGATCGGCATGGACCCCCGCAACTCCGAGGACGTCTGGCAGTTTTTCTACCGCGGCGCCTATTTCCGGCGCGGTCCCGTGGCGATGGCCGCGTTCGGGGCCGTCGACATGGCGCTATGGGATATCAAGGGCAAGCTGGCGGGACTGCCAGTCTACCAGCTTCTCGGCGGCAAGAGCCGCGAGGGCGCGCTGGTCTATGCCCACGCGACCGGGGCGGACCTGCCGGATCTGATGGACTCGATCGCCTACTATGTCGACGAAGGCTACAGGGCGGTCCGCGTGCAATGCGGCATCCCCGGCATGCCTTCGGCCAGCTACGCCGTGCCCGAAAAGAAGGGCGACATCAGCAACTACATCACGGATTACACCGGAATCCGGCCGAAGGTGGAGGTCTGGGACACCGGCAAGTACATGCGCTACATGCCCGGCGCCCTTGCCGAAATCCGCGACCGCTTCGGCCCCGACCTGCACATCCTGCACGACGTCCATCACAGGCTCCTGCCGCGCGAGGCGGCGGAGTTTGCCAAGGCGGTCGAGCCCGTCGGTCTCTACTGGCTTGAGGATCCGACCCCGGCCGAGGACCAGCAGGCGCTGCGCCTGATCCGCAAGCACTCCACCACGCCCATCGCCATCGGCGAGGTCTTCAACTCAATCTGGGAGTGCAACAGGCTGATCGAAGAAGAGCTGATCGACTATATCCGCGTGGCCGTCACCTATGCAGGCGGCATCACCCATGTCCGCCGCATCGTCGACCTGGCGGGGCTCCACCACGTGCGCACCGGCTTTCACGGCGCGCCGAGCCATTCCCCGATCAGCATGGCGGCTCAGGCGCACCTGAACGCCTGGGCGCCCAACTTCGGTATCCAGGAATACTTAGTGCTGGGCACGCCCGAATGCGACGCGCTGTTTCCCTCGGAACATCGGATGGAGTACGGGCTGTATTATGTCAGCGATGCCCCGGGCCTCGGCGTCGACTTCGACGAGGCAGAGGCCGCGCGCTACGACTACACGCCGGGAAGCCACCCGGTCGTCAGGCTGGAGGACGGCACGCTTTGGAACTACTGACACCCAACGCACCGGCGTTCCGAGTTCTTGCCATCGGAGAATGCATGGCCGAACTCGCGCCGCTCGAGACGCCGGGTGACTACCGCCTTGGCTTCGCCGGCGATACCTTCAACACCGCCTGGTATCTGGCCCGCATGCGGCCCGACGCGGCCGTGTCCTATTTCACAGCCGTCGGAACCGACACGCTGTCGAACCAGATGCGCGCGGTCTTCACGGCAGCAGGGATCGACGACGTCCATGTGCGCGCCCTGCCCGACCGGACCGTCGGCCTGTACCTTATCGCCCTCGAAAACGGCGAGCGCAGTTTCTCCTACTGGCGGGGCCAATCCGCCGCCCGGCACCTTGCTGACGACCCGGAGGCGCTGGCGCGGGCGATGGACAACGCGGATCTCGTCTATTTCTCCGGGATCACGCTGGCCATCCTCGCGCCGCCGGCGCGCGAGACCCTGCTGGGCGCGCTGCGCCACGCACGTGCGGACGGCAAGCGCATCGTCTTCGACCCCAATCTGCGCCCGCGCATATGGTCCTCAAAGGAAGAGATGACCGACACCATTATGGCAGGTGCCAAGATCAGCGACATCGCCCTGCCCTCGTTCGAGGACGAGGCGCGCTGGTTCGGCGACGCGGACCCGGACGCGACCGTGGAGCGATACCGGGCCGCCGGTGTCAGAATCGTGATCGTGAAGAACGGGGGTGCGCCGGTGCATTACCGGAAGGACAGCGAAAGCGGGACCGTCGCCGTGCCACCTCTGACCCATGTCGCCGACACCACGGCGGCTGGCGACAGTTTCAACGCTGCGATCCTTGCCGGAATTGATGGTGCCCAGTCTTTGCGGGACACGATCGCACACGCCTGCCGTCTCGCCGGACAAGTCGTGCAGCGGAAGGGCGCTCTTGTTCCCGTCGACCTTGCCGCGCTCACATCGTAGAACCGACGCCGCTTGCCGGCAATCTCCTGCATCTCCTTGCGTTTCTCAGCGCTGTCAGGCGGGCGGTCTCGCCGGACAGTATTGGGATCCACACCGACCAGCATGCAGGCCCGGCGCTGCCAGATGTCGTGATCCCGCATCACCCTGAGTGCCGCCTCTCAGAGCTTGGTCAATGTCGTCAGCTCTTTCCCAGCAGGTTCTTCAGCACAGCATTGTCCAGCATGGTATCAGCGGGCAGGCGCTTGAGTATGGCGTTCGCGTCCTCGAGGGCCTTCAGCCTGGCCGCCTCTGACGCCTCCATGCCGCCATACTTGGACTTGGGCTTGAAGAACGCCGCCGTACTCAGCCCATGCCTGCCCGCCAAGACAACCGGGGCCAGCGTGCGATCGCATTGCGACCCCGCCATCGTCGATTTCCAGAGCTTCATGAAAGACCTCGACGACACGGTCCTCAAGGTCCTGGCCGACCACGCCGCCTTCGATGCCCTCGCTGCAAAGGTGCTCGGCGCCGAACCGCGCAATCGGATTCGAGGCGCTGAAGGCCGAGGTGGTGAACTGGTCGAACCGCTGCCACACGCTGTTGACCGGGCCCTCCCCGATCCGGCCTGGAGTCCGGCGCGGTTCGATGCGGTGTCGATGATCTTCGATCGTCTGACCGTGCTCGACTCGGGCCGAAGGAGGATGACCACATCATCGCCGAAAATATCCTGCCTACGCGGGCCGCGACTTGCCCAACAATTGTGCGCATCGCCCGGGCGCACACTTCTTCCACCCGCTTTTTGTTTACATTCCCGCGCCGAGTCGCAGATCTCACCCCATGACCCGCCCGCTCAGTATCACCATCGTCGAACCGGACCGCGACCGCGCGCTGCTGATCGTCGACAGCCTGCGCGCGGCGGGAGATTTCGACATCCAGGTGATTGCCGAACCCACAAGCCTGGCACGCCGCGTTGAGGAGCGCCAGCCGGACATCGTGCTGATCGACATCGAGGACCCGTCGCGCGACATGCTGGAGGAACTGGCGCTGGCCTCGGGCACGCAGGAGCGCGCGGTGGCGATGTTCGTCGACCGCTCCGAGGACGGGTTGTCGGCGGCGGCGATCGAGGCGGGGGTGTCGGCCTATGTGGTCGACGGGATGCAGCCGTGGCGCATCAAGCCGGTGCTCGACGCCGCGATCACCCGGTTCCGAATGTTCCAGCGGATGCGCACCGAGCTGGCCGAGACCAAGCGCGCATTGGAAGAACGCAAGGTGATCGACCGCGCCAAGGGCATGCTGATGAAGGCCCGCGGCATCGGCGAGGATGAGGCCTATGCGCTGTTGCGCAAGACGGCGATGGACCAGGGCAAGCGGGTGGCCGACGTGGCCCAGGCGCTGGTGACCGCGGCGGGGCTCCTGGGATGAGCGTGACCGAGCTGTCCGCCGGGTTCATCCCGCTGGTCGATGCCGCGCCGCTGATCGTGGCGCAGGAGATGGGCTTTGCCGCAGAGGAAGGCATTGCGTTGGAGTTGCGCCGCGCGCCGTCGTGGTCGTCGCTGCGCGACATGCTGATTTTCGGCAAGGTGGATGCGGCGCACATGCTGGCGCCGGTGCCGGTGGCGACGGCGCTGGGGCTGGGCGGCGCGGGTGCGGCGCTGTCTGCGGTGTCGGTGCTGTCGGTCAATGGCAACGTGATCGGGGTCAGCCGGGACCTGGCAAGGCGGTTGCGCGATGCGGGCCACGGCTTCGGCTTTGACGATGCACGCGGCGCGGGCGAGGCGCTGATCGACGCGGCCGAGGATCGGCTGCGGATCGGCGTGCCGTTCCCATTTTCGATGCATGCCGAGCTGGTCTATTACTGGCTGTCGGCTCTGGGCCTGCCCGCGCAGCAATCGGTCGACATAAGGACGGTACCGCCGCCCCTGATGGGCGATGCGATCCGCGCGGGCGAGATAGACGCCTTCTGCGTCGGCGAACCCTGGGGCAGCCAGACGGTCGAGAACGACGTGGGCGAACTGCTGCTGCCGGGCAAGGCGATCTGGGCCTTTGCCCCGGAAAAGGTGCTGGCCGTGCGCCGGGACTGGGCCGGGGACGAAGGCGCGCTTCTGGGGCGGCTGGTGCGCGCCGTGTGGCGGGCCGGGCGCTGGCTGGCGGACCCGTCGTCGCGCAGCCTGACCGCAGAGATCCTATCGCGGCCCGATTACCTGAACCTGCCTTCGGACATCCTCGACCGGGCGCTGTCGGGACGTTTGGTGGTCTCGTCGCGCGGCGAGGAGCGCATGGTGCCGGGGTTCGTGGAGTTCCACGCCGCCGCCGCGACCTTTCCGTGGCGCAGCCAGGCGGAGTGGATCGGGCTGCAACTGGCTGCCCGGACCGGGCTGGAGCGGGGGGCGGCGCAGACCGCCGCCGCGTCCGTCTTCCGCAGCGATCTGCACCGTCAGGCGCTCTCCGGCATGGCCGCGGGTCTGCCTACGGCCTCGTCCAAGCTCGAGGGCGCCGTCACCAAGGACACCGTCGTGGCATCCGAGTCGGGGCGGCTGATTCTCCGCCCCGACGGGTTTTTCGATGGCCGGATTTTTGACCCGGATCGCAGCTGACGCCCATTTATTGTGCAGTCGCGGCGAGAAATCACGCCGCAGCGCAGCAAGATGTTCGCACCCCCTGCGATTGTCTTTTGCCCGGGACCCGCGCGTTTGGCATAACCGGGGCATCGGCTGGCAACGGGGCCAGACGTACGGAATTCTCCTCATAGCCTGAGGATACGTGAGCAAAGCCGCTCGACCCTCCACCAACCGGTGGAGTGCGTCAGCGGCTTTTTATGTTTTGCCCGGGTGCCACTCCTCCCACCCGGGCGCAGACCAAAGGGACAGACCCATGAAGAACATCCTCCTCGCCCTGGCGGCCACGACAACGATGACCAGCCCGGCCTTGGCCGAGCTGGAACTGGAAAAGGACGAGCTGACGTTCGGCTTCATCAAGCTGACCGACATGGCCCCGCTGGCGGTGGCCTACGAGCAGGGCTACTTCCTCGACGAGGGCCTGTTCGTGACGCTGGAAGCCCAGGCGAACTGGAAGGTGCTGCTCGACGGCGTGATCGACGGCCAGCTCGACGGCGCGCACATGCTGGCCGGCCAGCCCTTGGCCGCCACCATCGGCTTCGGCACCGAGGCGCATATCATCACCCCCTTCTCGATGGACCTGAACGGCAACGGCATCACCGTCTCCAACGAGATCTGGGAACAGATGAAGCCGAACATCCCGGCCGACGCCGAGGGCAAGCCGATTCACCCGATTTCTGCCGAGGCGCTGGCGCCGGTGGTCGAGAAGTACAAAAACGAGGGCAAGCCCTTCAACATGGGCATGGTTTTCCCGGTCTCGACCCACAATTACGAGTTGCGCTACTGGCTGGCTGCCGGTGGGTTGCACCCGGGTTATTACTCGCCCGAGAACATCTCGGGACAGATCGGCGCCGACGTGCTGCTTTCGGTGACGCCGCCGCCGCAGATGCCCGCCACCCTGGAGGCCGGCACCATCTATGGCTACTGCGTCGGTGAGCCGTGGAACCAGCAGGCAGTGTTCAAGGGCATCGGCGTGCCGGTCATCACCGACTACGAGCTGTGGAAGAACAATCCCGAAAAGGTCTTCGGCATTACCGCAGACTTCGCCGAGCAGTATCCCAACACCACGCTGGCCGTGACCAAGGCGCTGATCCGCGCCGCGATCTGGCTGGATGAGAATGACAATGCCAACCGCATGGAGGCGGTCGAGATCCTGTCGCTCCCGGAATATGTGGGCGCCGATGCGGAGGTGATTGCCGCCTCGATGACCGGCACCTTCGAATATGAAAAGGGCGACAAGCGCGAGGTGCCCGATTTCAACGTGTTCTTCCGCTACAACGCCACCTACCCGTTCTACTCCGACGCGGTCTGGTACCTGACGCAGATGCGCCGCTGGGGGCAGATTGCCGAGGCCAAGCCCGACAGCTGGTACGACGAGGTGGCGAAGTCGGTCTACAAGCCCGAGATCTACCTCGAAGCGGCCCGCCTGCTGGTCGACGAGGGATTGGCCAACGAGGCAGACTTTCCCTGGGACAGCGATGGTTACAAGGCGCCGACACCCGCCGCGGACATCATCGATGGCATTGCCTACGACGGCAAATCCCCCAACGCCTATCTCGACAGCCTGCCGATCGGCCTGAAAGGCGAGCAGATTGTTGTCGGCACCGACGTCGAAGGCTGACCAAGACTTGCCGCTTCCCGCCACGGCGAGAAGCGGCACCACCCCTAGCTGCTACCCCGAACGCGAGGACGCCCCCGATGACCACCGTTGACCCCGATTTCGCCGCTGCCGAGGCCCGCGAAGCCCGTCGCGCCCGGCTCTTCACCCGTATCAACGCCGCCGACAAGTGGTGGCAAGTACTGGGCCTGAGCTGGGTCACCCCGGTCCTGAAAGCCGCCGCCGGTGACAACCCCAGGGCGCAGATCACGGAGATCTGGCGCCTTCTGGCGGTGCCGCTGCTGGCGATCGCCGCCTTCCTGATGCTTTGGGGGGCGCTGGCGCCCAAGGTGCAGACCTCGCTGGGCGCCGTACCCGGACCGGTGCAGGTCTGGGAAGAGGCGGTGAACCTGCACGAGGACGCACAGGCCAAGGCCGCCAAACAGGCCAAGTTCGAGGAAATGGTCGAGAAGCGGAACCAGAAGTTCATCGACACGGGCGCGCCCGAGAAGGTCAAGACCGTGGCCTATACCGGCGCGCCCTCCTACTATCAGCAGATTTGGACCTCGATCCAGACCGTGTTCTTCGGCTTCCTACTGGCCACCATCGTGGCCGTCCCCCTTGGCATTCTTGCGGGCCTTTCGCCCACCGCCAACGCGGGCCTGAACCCGCTGATCCAGATTTTCAAACCAGTCTCGCCGCTGGCCTGGCTGCCCATCGTGACCATGATCGTTTCGGCCATGGCGGCCACCGAGGGCGGGCTTTTCGCCAAAAGCTTCATCATCTCGGCCGTCACCGTGACGCTCTGTTCGCTCTGGCCGACACTAATCAACACCTCGCTGGGTGTGGCCTCGATCGACAAGGATCTGGTGAACGTCTCCAAGGTGCTGAAGATGAACACCTGGACCAAGATCACCAAGCTGGTGCTGCCCTCGGCCCTGCCGCTGATCTTCACCGGGTTGCGCCTGTCGCTCGGTGTCGGCTGGATGGTGCTGATCGCCGCCGAGATGCTGGCGCAGAACCCCGGGCTCGGCAAGTTCGTCTGGGACGAATTCCAGAACGGGTCGTCGTCGAGCCTCGCCAAGATCATGGTCGCGGTTCTGACCATCGGCATCATCGGCTTCCTGCTGGATCGCGTGATGTTCGCTCTGCAATCCCTCTTCACCTTCTCGAACAACCGGTGACCGAAGCGGCAACGCAGGAAAGGACAAGCAGATGAGCATCATCGAATTCGACAATGTCTCCAAGAGCTTCGGCGAAGACACCAACGCCACACCGGTTCTGAGGAACATCAACCTTGAAGTGCAGGAGGGCGAGTTCCTCGTTCTCCTGGGCTTCTCGGGCACCGGCAAGACGACGCTGATCAACATGATGGCGGGGATCGACACCCCTACCCGTGGCAGCGTCACCTTCAAGGGCAAGCCCATTACCGGCCCGGGGCCGGAGCGTGGCGTGATCTTCCAGAACTATTCGCTGATGCCCTGGCTCACGGTGCAGGGCAACGTGATGCTGGCGATCGACACGGTCTTTCCCAAGATGCCGAAGGCCGAGAAGATCGAAAAGGCCGCGCATTACATCAAGATGGTGGGCCTTAGCCACGCAGCCACGCGCCGCCCGGCCGAACTGTCTGGCGGAATGCGCCAGCGGGTCAACGTGGCGCGTGCGCTTGCGATGAACCCCGAGGTTCTGTTGCTCGACGAGCCGCTTTCGGCGCTTGACGCGCTGACCCGTGCCAACCTGGCCGACGAGATCGAGGCGATCTGGGAAGCCGACAAGAAGACCTGCGTCCTGATCACCAATGACGTGGACGAAGCGATCATGCTGGCCGACCGGATCATCCCGCTAAATCCCGACGGCACGCTGGGCGAGGAGTTCAATGTGTCGATCCCGCGCCCGCGCGACCGGGGCGAGATGAACCACCACGAAGGTTTCAAGAAGCTGCGCGCGGCGGTGACCACCTACCTGATGGAGGTGGGCATCGAGGCAAAGGTCGAAGGCAGCCGCATTCTGCCCGACGTGACACCGGTGCATGGCGTGCCGAAGGCCGTCAAGGAAGCGCAGGAAGGCATGATCGAAGAACGCTTCCTCGACTTCAGCCAGCTGCACAAGATCTACCCGACCCCGAAAGGCCCGCTGACCGTGGTCGAGGATTTCGACCTGAAGGTGAACCGCGGCGAGTTCATCTCCCTGATCGGTCACTCGGGCTGCGGCAAGTCCACGGTGCTGACAATGGCCGCCGGCCTCAACAGCATTTCGAAGGGCGCGATACGGCTGGATGGCTACCACGTGCAGGGCGCCGATCCCGAGCGCGCCGTGGTGTTCCAGTCGCCCAACCTCTTCCCCTGGCTCACCGCGCGGGAAAACTGCGCGATCGGCGTGGACAAGGTGTATCCGAAAGCGTCACAAGCCGAGCGTCAGGATGTGGTGGAATACTACCTTGAGCGAGTCGGTCTGGCCGATGCGATGGACCGCTCGGCCAATGACATGTCGAACGGCATGAAACAGCGCGTCGGCATCGCCCGGGCCTTCGCCCTGTCTCCCAAGCTGCTGCTGTTGGATGAGCCCTTCGGCATGCTCGACAGCCTCACCCGCTGGGAATTGCAGGAAGTGCTGATGGAAGTCTGGAGCCGCACCAAGGTGACCGCGATCTGCGTCACGCACGATGTCGATGAGGCGATCCTTCTGGCCGACCGCGTGGTGATGATGACGAACGGTCCGCAAGCCACCATCGGCCGCATCGTCAACGTCGATCTGCCCCGCCCCCGCACCCGCAAGGCGCTGCTGGAGCACCCGGATTACTACGCCTACCGCGACCAGGTTCTGAGCTTCCTCGAGGAATACGAGCACGGCGCCAAGGGCAAGTCGGAGATGGCCAAAGAGGCCAAGCCCGAGGCAGACGAAAAGGAAGCCGCGTGATGGAAGCGCTGATCGAGAAAGACGCGAAGGCTTTCGTTCAGGTCACCGAGTATTGGGTGCCCGAGAACGGCAGGCTGGTGCTCGCGGGCGGCAACTACGGCGATCTGGACGACTTCGCCAAGGCCTCCGGCCAGACCTCCTTCGAGAAGGGCCAAGGCCTGCCCGGCAAGGCCTGGGCCGAAGCGCGCCCGGTGGTGTTCAAAGGGTTCGACCCGGCCAACTTCCTGCGCGCCGAGGCCGCCGAGAAGGCGGGGCTCACCAGCGCCGTGGCGGTGCCGCTCTTTGACGGCGAAACGCTGAAATCGGTGCTTGTCGTGCTTTGCGGCGATGGCGAAGACCGGATCGGCGCCATCGAAGCCTGGAAGGCCAAGGACAACCTCCTGATGCTGGACGATGGCTATTACGGCGCGGCCAAGCATTTCGAATTTGTCTCGAAACACACGCATTTCCCGCGCGGCCAGGGCCTGCCCGGTGCGGTCTGGGCGTCGGGTACGCCGATCCTGATGCGTGATCTGGGCGCGGGCTATGCCTTTATCCGCTCGGAAAGCGCGGGCAAGGCCGGGCTGACCACCGGGCTCGGCCTGCCGATCCCGGTGCCGGGGGGCGAGACCTTCGTGCTCACCCTGCTTTCGGCCCGCGGCACGCCGATCGCGCGGCGTTTCGAGATCTGGGATGCGCGCGCCGCCAAGGTGGGCAAGGCCAACGAGGCCGTGCTGATCGACGGCATCTGCGCCAATGACGGCCCGCTCTGGACCGGCGAGGCGGAAGAGCCGCGCAAGGTTGCCGCATGGCAGGGGCTCATTGGCCGCGTGCTGGGCACCGGGCTGCCGGTTGTCGAAAGCGGCGTGCCGGGCATTGCCGGTGGCTACAGGGACGTCACCGCCGTTCCCATCCATTCCAGGGGCGAGCTTTCGCACGTCGTCGCCTGGTATTCGTGAAAGGAAACGACATGAAAAAACTGGTCGTCATCGGCGCGGGCATGGCCTCGGGGCGGGTGCTGGAGCACCTGTTCGAGCAAGACCCGGACGCCTACGAAGTCACCCTGTTCAACGCCGAATCGCGCGGCAACTACAACCGCATCATGCTGTCGCCCGTGCTGTCGGGCGAAAAGAGCTATGCCGAGATCGTCACGCATGACGACGATTGGTATGCTAAAATGGGCGTCACCTGCCGGTTCGGCGAGTCCATCGTCTGCATCGACCGCGACCGAAAAGTGGTCAAAGGCGAAAACGGCGAAGTGGCTTATGACAAGCTGCTGATCGCCACCGGGTCTGCGCCGTTCATCATCCCGGTGCCGGGCAAGGATCTGCCGGGGGTGATTTCCTATCGCGATCTGGACGATACCAACGCGATGATCGAAGCCTCGGGCAAAGGCGGCAGCGCTGTGGTGATCGGCGGGGGTCTTCTGGGATTGGAAGCCGCGGCGGGCCTCGCGCAGCGTGGCATGGACGTCACCGTGTTGCATCTGATGGGGCACCTGATGGAGCGGCAGCTGGACGAGGCCGCCGGCTACCTGCTGCGCAAGGACCTTGAAAATCGGGGCATCACAGTGAAGACGCAGGCCTCGACCAAGGCGATCCTCGGCGCGGACAAGGTGGAGGCGGTGCTGCTGGAAAGCGGCGAGACCCTGCCCGCCGACCTGGTGGTCATGGCGGTCGGTATCCGGCCCGAGACGCGGCTGGCCAATGAGGCCGGAATTGCCGTGGCGCGCGGCATCGAGATCGACGCCCAGATGCAGACCTCGGACCCGGATGTTTACGCGGTGGGCGAATGCGTCGAGTTCGACGGCCAGCTTTTTGGCCTTGTCGCGCCGCTTTATGACCAGGCAAAGGTCGTTGCAGCGACCCTGCTGGACGAGGAAGCGGTCTTCACGCCCAAGGAATTGTCCACCAAGCTGAAGGTCACTGGCTGCGACCTGTTCTCGGCGGGCGATTTCGCGGAAGGTGAAAACCGCGACGACATCGTGTTCCGCGACCCGGCGCGCGGCGTCTACAAGCGGCTGGTGGTCGAGGACGACCGGCTAGTCGGCGCGGTGATGTACGGCGATACCGCCGATGGCAACTGGTTCTTCGGGCTGATCAAGGACGGCACCGAGATCGACGAGATGCGCGATACGCTGATCTTCGGGCCGTCCTATCAGGGGGGCGGCTCTGCGGACCCTCTCTCAGCCGTTGCAGCATTGCCGCTTGATGCGGAGATCTGTGGCTGCAACGGCGTCTGCAAGGGAACCATCGTCGAGGCCATCGCGGGCGGCGCGACCGACCTGCCGTCTTTGAAAGCGACGACAAAAGCGAGCGCCTCTTGCGGGACCTGCACCGGGCTAGTCGAGCAGTTGCTGGAAATCACCCTGGGCGACGATTACGCGGCACCCGAGGCGGCCTGCATCTGCGGCTGCACCGATCTCAGTCACGAGGACGTGCGGCGGCTGATCAAGACAAAGGAGCTGAAATCGCAGCCCGCGGTCTGGCAGGAACTGGGCTGGGCAACGCCCAACGGCTGCCATGTCTGCCGCCCGGCGATCAACTTCTACCTGCTGGCCGACTGGCCGCTGCAGTACCAGGACGACCCCCAGAGCCGCTTCGTCAACGAGCGCAGGCACGCCAATATCCAGAAGGACGGGACGTTCAGCGTGGTGCCGCGGATGTGGGGCGGGATGACAAACCCCGCGGAGTTGCGCGCCATCGCCGACGCCGCCGAAAAGTACAACGTGCCCACGGTGCACGTGACCGGCGGGCAGCGGATCGACCTTCTGGGCGTCAAGGGCGAGGACCTGCCGGCGATCTGGGCCGATCTGAACAAGGCCGGGCTTGTCTCGGGGCACGCCTATTCCAAGGGGCTGCGCACCGTGAAGACCTGCGTCGGCAAGGAGCATTGCCGGTTCGGGACGCAGGATTCGAGCGGTCTCGGCATCAAGCTTGAGAAGAAGCTTTGGGGCTCCTGGACGCCGCACAAGGTCAAGCTGGCGGTCTCGGGCTGTCCGCGGAACTGTGCCGAGGCGACCTGCAAGGATATCGGCGTGGTCTGCGTCGACTCGGGCTACCAGATCGGGGTTGCTGGCGCGGCAGGCATGGACGTGAAGGAGACCGAGCGTCTGGCCGACGTGGCATCGGAGCAGGAGGTGATCGACCTCGCCACCGCCTTCATGCAGCTCTACCGCGAGAACGCAAAGTACCTCGACCGGCCCTACAAGTGGGTCGCCAAGGTGGGGCTCGACTGGGTCAAGGAGCGTGTGTTGGACGACCTCGAAGAGCGCAAGGCGCTGATCGAGCGGTTCGAACTGTCGCAAAGCATCTATCGCAAGGATCCCTGGGCCGAGGAGGCCGCGAAAAAGGCCGACCAGTACCGGCCCCTTGCCGATCTTACCCTGGAGGCCGCGGAATGACCTGGCTCGACATCGGAGATATCGACGACATCCCGCTTCGCGGCGCGCGGGTGGTCAAGACCAAGGTCGGCTGCGTGGCGCTGTTCCGCACCGCCGAAGCCGAGGTCTTCGCCACCTCCGACCGCTGCCCGCACAAGGGCGGTCCACTGAACCACGGCATCGTGCACGGGCAGAAGGTGACCTGCCCGCTGCACAACATGGTGTTCGACCTGAACACCGGGCAGGCGCAGGGCACCGACGAGGGGCGGATCGCCACGTACCCGGTACGGGTCGAAGATGGGCGCGTGCTGCTCGACACCGGCAAGCTGGCCCAAAGGAGCGCTGCGTGATGAACGACGCGGGTGTGACCGAAAAGCGTTCGACCTGCCCCTATTGCGGCGTGGGATGCGGGGTCATACTGCGCCCCGACGGTGCGGGCGGTCTGGACGTGAGGGGCGATCCGGACCACCCCGCCAACTTGGGCAGGCTCTGCTCCAAGGGCTCGGCCCTGGCGGAAACCGTGGGGCTGGGCAATCGCCTGCTGAATCCGCGGATCAGCGGGCAGGACACGGACTGGGACAGCGCGCTGGACCTTGTGGCCAAGCGCTTTTCCAACACCATCGCCCGGCACGGGCCGGATTCTGTGGCCTTCTATGTCTCGGGCCAGTTGCTGACCGAGGATTATTATGTCGCAAACAAGCTGATGAAAGGCTTCATCGGATCGGCGAATATCGACACGAATTCCAGGCTCTGCATGGCCTCCACGGTGGCGGGGCACAAACGCGCCTTCGGCACCGACACGGTTCCACAGACCTATGAAGACATCGACGAGGCCGACCTGGTGGTGCTGGTGGGATCGAACCTCGCGTGGTGCCACCCGGTGCTCTACCAGCGGCTGCTGGCGGCCCGCGCGAAACGCGGCACCCGGATCGTGGTGATCGACCCTCGGCGGACGGCGAGCTGCGACGGCACGGACATGCACCTGGCATTGAAGTCCGGCTCGGACGTGGCGCTGTTCAACCGGCTGCTGGTGAACCTTTACGAAGGCGGCGCGCTGGACGAGGCGTTCCTCGCCAATGTCGACGGGTTCGATGCGGCGCTGAAGGCGGCCTATGCGGACGATCCGGCGGTCACCGGTCTGGAAGAGGCCGAAATCCGCGCCTTCTGTCACTTGTGGATGAGCACCGAGAAGGTGGTGACGATTTTCAGCCAGGGCGTGAACCAGTCGACCAGCGGGTCGGACAAGGTCAACGCGATCCTGAACTGCCACCTCGCCACTGGAAGGATCGGCAAGCCGGGTTGCGGCCCGTTGTCGGTCACCGGCCAGCCCAACGCAATGGGCGGACGCGAGGTGGGCGGGCTCGCAAACATGCTGGCCTGTCACCTCGACATCGAGAACCCGAGCCACCGCAGCGCGGTCAAGGACTTCTGGCAGGCGCCCCTGATCCCCGAGAAGCCAGGGCTGAAGGCGGTCGACATGTTCCGCGCCGTCGGCGACGGGCGGATCAAGGCGCTCTGGATCATCCATACCAACCCGGCGGTCACCCTGCCCGATGCAGACCGGGTCGCCGCGGCGATCAAGGGCTGCGAGTTCACCGTGGTCTCGGACGTCACCGCCGAGACCGACACAGCGCGGCTGGCCGACGTACTTCTGCCCGCCGCCGCATGGGCCGAGAAGAACGGCACCGTCACCAACTCGGACCGCACCATCAGCCGCCAGCGTGGCGTTCTGGACGCGCCAGGGATGGCCCGTGCCGACTGGGACATCCTGGCGGACGTGGGCCGCCGCATGGGCTGGCCCGCGGGGTTCGACTACCAGAACCCGGCCGAGATCTTCCGCGAGTACGCCGCGCTGTCTGGCATCGCCGGGCACTTCGGCCGCGATTTCGACATCTCGGCGCTGCGCGGCCTCGACGATCAGGAGTACGAGACGCTGGCCCCCGCCCGCTGGCCGCTGACCGAGACCCGCCAGGGTGGGCGCTTCTTCGCGGACGGCGGCTTCTTCCACGACGGCGGCCGCGGCCGGATGCTGGCAGTGCGGCACCGCGAGCCGATCGCCAGGCGCGGCCCGCGCTATCCTTTCCGGCTCAACACTGGTCGCATCCGCGACCAGTGGCACACGATGACCCGCACCGCGCTGTCGCCCAGGCTCTCGGCGCACCTGGCCGAGCCCTTCCTCGACATTCACCCCGCCGATGCCGCGACACTGGACATTCAACCCGCCGACCTGGTGCAGGTCAGCAGCCCGCAGGGCCGCGCCGTGCTGCGCGCCCGGATCACCGCCGATGTCCAGAAAGGCGACGTCTTCGCGCCGATGCACTGGACCGGCGAGACCGCGCCCTCGGGCCGGATCGACGCGCTGGTGGCCGGCGCCGTCGACCCGGTCTCGGGCCAACCCGAGAGCAAGGCCGCGGTCTGCGCGATCGAGAAGCTGCAGGCCGTCTGGTATGGCTTCGCAGTCTCGGCCGGAGTGATCACGCCCGACTGCGCCTACTGGGCCCGCGCCCGCACGCCCGCGGGCTTCCGAGCCGAACTGGCCGGCCTGGCTCCGGTCGCCGAATGGGAGCCCGAGGCGCGTCGATTGTTCGACCTGCCCGAGGCGCGGGTGCAATCTCTGATCGACACCCGTCGCGGCCTGGCCCGGCTGGCCTTCTACGACGGCGGCCGGCTGCTGGCGGCGCTCTTCGTCTCGCCGCAGCCGGTGGCAGTGATGCGCGACTACCTCGCCACCCTGCCCGGCGACGTGGCGCCCGAGGCGCTGACCGGGGTGACCCCGTCCGACCGGCCCGACCCCGGCCCGATCCTTTGCTCCTGCTTCTCGGTCGGGGTCAACACCATCCTCACCGCCATCGAAGCGCAGGGGCTGATGAGCGTCGAGGCGATCGGGCAGGCGTTGGACGCCGGCACCAACTGCGGCTCCTGCCGGTCGGAACTGGCGGAACTGCTGGCGCCGTGCCGCACGCCGGAGGCCGCGGAATGAGCCTTGCGCCTTACGTCCGCATACTGGGCCGTGGGCCGGGGCGGTCGCGAAGCCTGAACCAGCAGGAGGCCGAGGAGGCGATGGCGCTGATGCTGTCGCGCGCGGCCGACCGCGAAGCGGTGGGTGCACTGCTGATGCTGCTGCGGATGAAGGGCGAGATACCCGAAGAGATCGCCGGCTTCGCGCGTGCGGCGGTGGCGTCGCTGCCGCCCCTGCCCCGCCCCGACCTCGACTGGCCTTCCTATGCCGCCGGACGCACCCGCGGGTTGCCGTGGTTCCTGCTCTCGGCGCGGCTGGTAGCACGGGCCGGGCACTGCGTGCTGCTGCACGGTTACAATGGCGCCGACGGTGCAGTGCGCGCCGGGCTGGTGCCGGCCGGCATCCCGCAAGCGGAGCAGCCGTCACAGGTGTCCCGGCTGCTCGACAGCCACGGTCTCGCCTACCTGCCGCTGGAGGTCCTGTCGCCGCAGCTCTTCGCGCTGCTCAAGCTGCGCGACGTGCTGGGCCTGCGGTCTTGCGTCAACACGGTCTGCCGGATGTTCAATCCGGGCCGGGCCCAGGCCAGCGTGCAGGGCGTGTTCCACCCTTCCTATCGCGGGTTGCAGACAGAGGCGGCGGCTTTGCTCGGGCTGAACCGACAGACCGTCATCAAGGGCGGCGGCGGCGAGTTCGAGCGACACCCGGCCAAGGATATCGCCACCTTCGGGTTGCGCGACGGTGCCGGGTGGAAGGGCGTCGCACCTGCGTTGATCGCCGACACAAGACGGCTGGACGACGGGGCCGAAGACCCGCGGCGGGTCGCGGCGCTCTGGTCGGGACAACTCGACGACCGCTTTGCCGAGGCCGTGGTGACCGGCACCGCCGCCTTGGCGCTGGATACGCTGGGCCACGCGCGGCCGGGCGAGCTTGCACGATGCCTCTGGGCCGAGCGCCATCGTGTCCCGAGATACCTGACGGAGCCATGCACATGAAAAGCTTTCCGATGTTCATTCGCACCACCGGCCGTCGGGTGGTGATCTGTGGCGGCGGCGAACAGGCGGCGCAGAAGGCGCGGCTGATCCTGAAGACCGATGCCGAGATCGTGCTGGCGGCCCCGGCGCTGGATGAAGAATTGGAGGCGCTGGTCGACGCGGGCCGCGCGCTGCATCACCCGGGGCGGGTGACGCCGGCGCTTTTCGGGGACGCGGCGATGGGGTTCATCGCGACCGGCTGCCCGGGGCTGGACGCGGCGCTGCACGGGATCGCCAGGGCGGCGGGCTGCGCCGTCAACGTGGTCGACCGGCCCGACCTCTGCGACCTGACGACGCCGTCGTTGGTCGACCGCGACCCGGTGGTGGTGGCGATCGGCACCGAGGGAACCGCGCCGGTGCTGGCGCGGCAGATCAAGACCCAGATCGAGCAGATGCTGGCGCCCAACCTGGGCGGGCTGGCGGCGCTTGCCGGGCGGATGCGCGGGGCGGTGGCGCGGCGGGTGCCCCCCGAGCAGCGCCGGGCCTTCTGGCGCTGGGTCTTTGCCGAGGCGCCGCGCGAGGCCTGGACCCGCGGGGCGGAGCGCGAGGCCGCAAAGGCGCTGAAGGCGGCGATTGCCGCGGGGCGCGCGCCGGATGCGGGGGCCGAGGGCTCAATCGCGCTGGTCGGTGCGGGGCCGGGCGCGGGCGACCTACTGACCCTGCGCGCGGTGCAGCGGCTGCAGGAAGCGGACGTCATCTTCTATGACCGGCTGGTCGATCCGCGGGCGCTGGAACTGGCGCGGCGCGACGCCGAGAGGGTCTACGTCGGCAAGCTGGTGGGCGCCCATGCCTGGCCGCAAGAGCGGATCAACGCGTTGATCGTGGCCGAGGCGCGCAAGGGACGACGGGTAGTGCGGCTGAAGTCCGGCGATCCGGGGGTGTTCGGGCGCGTCGCGGAGGAGTTGGAGGCTGCGCGCGGGGCCGGCATTCCGGCAGAGATCGTACCGGGTGTCACGGCGGCCTGCGCGGCGGCGGCGGCGGCGGGGAAATCGCTGACCCAGCGCGGCGTGTCGGACACGCTGATCCTGACCACCGGCACCTGCCGCGACGGCGATCCCCTCCCAGATTGCGCCCGCCACGCCAAGCCCGGCACGACTCTGGCGCTCTATATGTCGGTGGGGCAGTCGGCACGGATCGTGGCGGGGCTGATGGCGCGGGGAATGCCGGGCGCGGCGGAAGTCACGGTTGCGGCGCGGGTCACGCATCCGGGCGAAACGGTCCTGCGCTGCCGGCTCGATGCGCTGCCGGCGACGCTGACGCGCGCGGAGGTGACGGGCGTCGCCACGATCCTCGTGACCTGGCCCAAGGCGATGGCGCGCGGCGAGGCTGCGCCCGCGGCCCGGCCGGTGGCGATTCCGGCCGCGGCGGGGTCAGCACCTTCAGCGCCGCCCGCACCGTCCGGTGCAGCACCGAAGTCCCCGGCAGCCTCAGCATCGTCGTCGTTGTCCTGCTCCGGGCGCACATCGCTCTCCGCCAGTTCTTCCAGAACCTCGCGCAGGGCGCTTCGCAAGGCATCGCGCACCCCCGCCGGGCTGGGCTCCGCATAGAGCCGCGGCGCCAGCCGGTCCGGCAGCGCCAGCAGCCGCGTGCGCAGGAGCGCCAGCACCGCGATCCAGGCCACCTCCACATCCTCGGCGGCAATCACGCTGCCGCGTTTGGCCTCAGCCTCCATCTCGGCCAGGTCCGCCCGGGCCCGGATGAACCGCGCTCGCTCGGCGGCATAATCCGGCGCCCCGGCCTGGGCCTTCACCGCCAGGTCGCGCAGATAAATGACATAGCCGCGCACCGAACCGATCAGGTCGTATTGCCCACGCGTCGCCTTGGGGATTACGCCTTCTCGACTGAGCTGCTGTACCCGACGCTCGGACAGGTCGAGCAGCTTAGCAATCACCCCGATGGGCTGGCTGGCCGATGACATGAGATTGCTCTCAGGCGCCGTTTAAAGCGCTGATATTGCTGCGGTTAGCGTGGATAGTGCGCGCCTTCAGAGCGAAGCTCACTCCAACGAAACGGCACAGCCCGAGCAGCCCACCCGATGCCCCGCCTGAACCCGCAGACCACACCCCGCCATCAACTCCACGCCGAGAAGGCGCGCAAGAACCAGGAGGCCGCCTTGGCCGCTTTCCTTGGCAAGAAGGCCGAGCTCAGCAAACGAAGCGGCTCGAGACGAAGAGGATTTGGCGGAAAGTCTCAGCCCTACCAGCCCGAATCCCATGATCGGGTCCAGTAACGGGTCCAATAACACGATTCGGGCGGCAGTTAAGAGGTTGAATTAAAACGGAAACAACCGTGGCGGAGGAGGTGGGATTCGAACCCACGGTACGCTTTCACGCACGCCGGTTTTCAAGACCGGTGCATTCGACCACTCTGCCACTCCTCCTAGTCGCGCCTCGTTAGCGCCGTGCGAGTGATTCTGCAAAGCATCGAATGCGCAATTTCCGCCGATCCCCGCGCGCGGGCCTTTCATTGCGGGTCCTCTCCGGCTAGACTGAACGCGCGCGAACCGGCGCAGGCAGTCAGTCAGAGACCGGAAAACCGGCACGCCCCGATCACAGGGGCACGATAGGCAGAAGGGCAAGACGATGGGACATCACAATATTTCCGTGCGCGGTCAAGGACGTGCCGACCGTGGACGGCACGCGGCAAGGCTGCTGGCGGCCGGCACGGCGCTGTGGCTGCTGGCCGCATGCGAGAACGGCGAAATGCCGGCGTTTCTGGCGCAAAGCGACGGTGGGGGCGCTGTCACCCGAGCAGCGCAATCGGTCAAGCTGATCGAACGCGATGTCGAGGCGCCCGAAGTGTTTCAGGTCACGGAAGCCGGGCTTTGGGACGGACGTCCCTCACTCGGCGGTGTCTGGGTCGCGCATCCCGACGTGGACGAGCCCGAACGGGTCATCATCCGCAACCCCAGCAACGGCAAGTTCGTGATCGGTGCGCTGTTTCGCAAGGAACGCGCAAACCCCGGCCCACGATTGCAGGTGTCTTCGGATGCCGCTGCGGCGCTGAACCTCCTGGCGGGCCAGCCCGGCAACCTGAACGTGACCGCTCTGCGCCGCGAAAAAGCCCCGGAGACACCGGAGCCTTCCGAAAACCTGCAGCAGGTCAGCCTGGATGTGCCGGATGACGTGACTGAGACCGAGTTGGACAGTGTGGCCAGCACTGCCGCCGCCGCGATCGAGACGGCATCCGTGGCTGCGCCTGATGCCGCTATGCCTGCCCCTGCCGTGGAAACGGCGTCAATTGCGCCCGCCCCCAAGCCTGCCCTGCCGAAAACGCAGCGCTCGGCGTTGAGCAAGCCGTTCCTCCAAATCGGCATCTTCTCGGTCGAGCAGAATGCAAACAACACCGCCGCCACCATGCGATCGAAAGGGTTGATCCCCACGGTCAAGAAGCAATCGAGCCAGGGCAAGACGTTCTGGCGGGTGGTTGTCGGACCGGCGACCTCTGCGGACGAGCGCGCGGAAATTCTCAAGATCATCAAGGCCGCAGGCTTCACCGACGCTTATGCCGTATCCAGTTAACCGCCCCTCCTTCGGGGCCTGATCTGCCAGACCCGGGAACCTCATGATCCGATTTCTTGCTGCCCCATTCTTCGCCCTCGTCGTGGCCGCGGCGACCGCCCTGCCCGCCGCCACCTTCGATACCCGCGCCAAATCCGCCTTCGTGGTCGACATGACCACCGGCACCGTGCTGCTGGCCAAGGATGCCGACACGCCCTTGCCGCCGGCGTCGATGTCAAAGCTGATGACGCTCTACATGGCCTTCGAGGCGATCCGCGACGGCCGTCTCGACCTCAATGAAAAGCTCCCGGTCTCTCGTCATGCGATGTCCTACAAGGGCTCGACCATGTTCCTGGACACCACCGACCGGGTCAGTGTCGAGGACCTGTTGCGCGGTATCATCGTCCTGTCGGGCAATGATGCCTGCGTGGTGATCGCCGAAGCGCTGAGCCCCGACGGCACCGAGGCTGGTTTCGCCCGCTACATGACGCGCCGCGCCCAGCAGCTGGGCATGACCAATTCGACCTTCATGAACTCGAACGGCTGGCCTGCCGCAGGTCACCGCATGTCGTCGCGCGACCTGGCGCTGCTGGCGCGCAAAATCATCGAGGATTTCCCCGAGTTCTATCCGATGTTCGCCGAGCGCAAGTTCACCTTCGACGGGCGTGCACCGCAGAACGTCAACAACCGAAACCCGCTTCTGAATCTTGAGATCGGGGCAGACGGTCTCAAGACCGGCCATACTCAGGAGGCCGGGTATGGTCTCGTGGGGTCTGCCAAGCAGGGCGACCGGCGTATCGTCTTCGTGCTGTCCGGGCTCGACAGCGAACGCACCCGCGCCGAGGAGTCCGAGCAGATCGTCAACTGGGCCTTCCGTCACTTCTCGCAATCGAAGGTCGCCGCCGAAGGTCAGGTCGTGGCCGAGGCCGACGTCTGGATGGGTGCCGATGCCAAGGTCGGACTCGTGCCGGAGAAGGACATTGAGATGCTAGTGCCGGTCCTCGCCAGCGGGAAGGTCAATGCAGAGGTGGTCTACAACTCGCCCATTGAGGCGCCGATTGCGAAGGGGGATGCCTTGGGTGAGATGATCATCACCCTTGAGGGTCTCCCCGAGTCGCGCGTTCCGCTGGTGGCGGATCGTGACATCGCCGCCGGCGGATTCATGAGCCGTGTGACAACCGCGGCGAAGGTCTTGCTGAAGCAATGGGGTGCGCCTGTGCCTGGCTTGGCCTCCTGACGCTTCGCCACGGATGTTCATTTCCTTCGAAGGCATCGACGGGTCGGGCAAGTCCACCCAGGCGCGTCTGCTGGCCGATCATCTGAGATCCCGGGGCCGCGAGGTTGTACTGACGCGCGAGCCGGGCGGCTCGCCGGGAGCCGAGGAAATCCGTGCGTTGGTGTTGCAGGGCGATCCGGATCGCTGGTCTGCCGAGACCGAGATCCTGCTGTTCACCGCGGCCCGCCGCGATCATCTGGAACGCACAATCCTTCCCGCGCTCGAGGACGGCAAAGTCGTGATCTGCGATCGCTTCGCCGATTCAACGCGGATGTATCAGGGCCTGTCGCGCGGTGACCTGCGCGGGCTGGTGGACGAGCTGCATGCGCTGATGATCGGCCGCGAACCGGACCTGACGCTGCTGATCGACATGGACCCGGCCACCGGGCTGGCGCGTGCCAAGGGGCGCAATGGCGTTGAGGAACGGTTCGAGGATTTCGGCGCCGGGCTGCAGGAAAAGATGCGCGCTGGGTTCCTCGCACTTGCCGAGGAGTTCGCCGCACGGTTCCGGGTGATCAACGGGGGGCGCGACGTGACGCTCGTGGCTCAGGAAGTCGCCGACATCGTGGACCGCGCCACGCGCCACTGATTGAAGGCACGCACCCCCGTATTGCCGCGCATTCCCGTTTCCGTGCGCCGCGTGGTTCAGGCGAAGGCCCGTCGCCATTTGCCCTTCCGTCCGTCCGTCCCCCGCACTAAACCTGCGCTCATGAGCGACGACGTCCAACCCCAGCCAGACCGTCTCGACGGTGCACCGCATCCACGCGACACCGCGCGCCTGATCGGACAGGAAGCCGCCGAGCAGGCCTTCCTGCAGGCCCTTGGCTCGGGCCGTCTGCACCACGGCTGGATGATTGCCGGCCCCAAGGGCGTGGGCAAGGCGACGCTGGCTTGGCGCATCGCACGCCATCTGATCGCCCATCCGCCCGGGCAGGCCGATGACGGGCTGTTCGGCGCCCCACCCCCGCCCGACAGCCTCGATGTCGATCCCGAGCATCCGGTCGCCCGGCGCATGGCGGCGGGCTCCGAGCCCGGGCTGTTCCGCTTGGTCCGTCCCTGGGATGACAAGCTGAAGCGCATCAGGTCCGAGATCACCATCGCCGAGGTCCGCAAGCTCAAGTCCCGCTTTACGCTCTCGGCCGCCGACGGGGGCTGGCGCGTGGTCATCGTGGACGCGGTGGACGAGATGAACCCTTCGGCCGCCAACGCGCTGCTGAAGCTGCTGGAAGAACCCCCCGCCCGTGCGACGCTGCTGCTGGTTACCCACCAGCCCTCGGCGTTGCTGCCCACCATCCGTTCGCGCTGCCGGATGCTGCACCTGCGCCCGCTGCCGCCCGACGAAATGACTGCCGCGCTCGAGCAGGCAGGCATCAGTATCGCGCCCGAAGAGGCGCAGGCGCTGGCGGCGCTCTCGGCGGGATCGGTGGGCGATGCGGTGCGACTGTCGCTCAATGATGGCGCCAAGCTCTACGCCACGATCGTCACCCTGCTGGCCAGCCTGCCCCGGCTCGACCGCGCGCGGATGCTGGCCCTGGCCGAAGCCGCGACCAAGCGCGGAGACGAAGATCGGGTCAATACCATCTTCTCGCTCATTGACCTGGCGCTGATCCGTCTCGCCCGCGCCGGGGCCACCGGACGGGCCGGTCCCGAGGCCGCACCAGGCGAGGCCGAGACCTTCGCCCGCCTGTGTCCCGACCAACGCGCCGCCCGCGCCTGGGCCGAGACCGGGCAGGAGATCGCGGCCCGAAGCCGCCACGGCCGGGCGGTCAATCTTGACCCTGCCGCGCTCATCCTAGATACCGTGATCAAACTCCAGAAAACGGCGGCAGAGCGGTCCGCCTGAGGCGGTTCATGAGCACTCCGAAGATCACCGACAGCCACACCCACCTCGATTTCGCGGACTTCGACGGCGAACGTGACGCGCTAATCGCACGCGCCGCCGAGGCCGGCGTGCATCGCATGGTGACCATCTGTACCAAGCTCAGGAACGAACCCGCAGTGCGTGCGCTGGCCGAGGCACATGACCCGGTGTTCTACGCCGCCGGCACCCACCCCTTGAGCGCCGCCAGCGAACCAATGACCAGCGTCGACGAATTGGTGCGCCTGTCGCGGCATCCGAAATTCGTGGGCATCGGCGAGACCGGGCTGGACTACCATTACACCTCGGACAGTGCCGAGGTTCAGAAGCAGTCACTGCGCATCCACATCGAGGCCGCGCAGCAGACCCAACTGCCGCTGATCATCCACGCCCGCGCGGCGGACGACGACATGGCAGAAATACTCGAAGCCGAGCACCGCAATGCGCCCTACCCTTGCGTGATGCACTGCTTTTCCTCGGGTGCCGAACTGGCGAAGCGCGCGCTCGACCTGGGCTTCTACCTATCGATGTCGGGCATCACGGCCTTCCCGCGCAGTGAGGAACTTCGGGCCATTTTCGCAGCCGCGCCGGTAGACCGCATACTGGTCGAGACCGACGCCCCCTACCTCGCGCCCCCGCCACGCCGGGGCAAGCGTAACGAGCCTGCCTACACCGCCCATACCGCTAAGCGCGCTGCCGAGACCTTCGGCATGGACTACGCCGACTTCGCCGCCCAGACCGAGGCCAACTTCGAGCGGCTCTTCGCCAAGGCCGCCGCGTGGTCCCCGGCATGAGCGACCAGTACCGTTTCACCATCCTCGGCTGTGGCTCGTCCGGCGGCGTGCCGCGCCTGCCCGGCCTCTGGGGCGACTGCGACCCGGAGAACCCGAAGAACCGTCGACGCCGCTGTTCGCTGCTGGTCGAGCGCATCGGCGCAAAAGGCACGACCACCGTGCTGATCGACACTTCGCCGGACCTGCGCAGCCAGCTTCTGGACACCGCCACCGGCAAACTGGACGCAGTGGTCTATACCCACGCCCATGCCGACCATGTGCACGGAATAGACGACCTGCGCATGATCGTTTTCAACATGCGCGCGCGGCTGCCAGTCTGGGCCGACGGGGCGACGCAGGACGCGCTTCTGTCGCGGTTCGGCTATGCCTTCGTGCAGCCCGCGGGCTCGCCTTATCCGCCGATCCTCGACCTCAACACCATCGACGGCGACGTGATCGTCGACGGCGACGGCGGCCCAGTCACCCTGACCCCCTTCGAGGTCGATCACGGGTCCATCGACGCGCTGGGGTTCCGCATCGGCGGTATGGCCTATGTGCCCGACGTGGTCGACATCCCCGAGGCGACCTGGCCGATGCTGCAGGATCTCGATATCTGGATCGTGGACGCGCTGCGCCGCAAGCCGCACCCGACGCACGCGCATCTCGACAAGACGCTGGGCTGGATCGACCGGGCGCAGCCAAAGCGCGCGGTGCTGACCAACATGCATTTCGATCTTGACTATGCGACGCTCGTGGCCGAGACGCCGGACTATATCACCCCGGCCTATGACCTCATGCGGCTGACCCTGCCTGCATGAACCACCAAAGCTGTATCATGCCAAGTGAACTCCCGCCGAAGCTCTGTTTCGGTGCGGCTGACGCAGAGGTCTGAAGATGCAAGCGCTGCTTGATGTCATCCTGCCGGTATTTCTGGTCATCGGCGCGGGCTACCTGTCGGTCTGGCGCGGCTGGATCGGTACCGTCGGCATCGACGGGCTGATGGACTTCACGCAGAAGGTCGCGGTGCCGGCGCTGCTGTTCAAGGCGATCTCGGAACTGGACCTCGGTGCAAACTTCGACATGGACCTGTTGGTGAGCTTCTACACCGGCTCTCTGACCGGGTTCGCGCTCGGATTGCTGGCGGGGCGCTACCTGTTCAAGCGGGCGTGGGAGGACTCGGTCGCCATCGGGTTCTGCTGCCTTTTCGCCAATTCGGTGATGCTGGGATTGGCGATCACCGAGAGCGCCTATGGCGCGCCCGCGCTGGGGCCGAACTTTGCCATCGTCGCGCTGCATTCACCGATCTGCTACGGCATCGGCATCACTGCGATGGAAATCGTCCGCGCCCGCGGTACGCCGGCGCGGCAGGTTCCTCGAAAGGTGCTGACCGCGATGTTCCGCAACGCGCTGGTGATCGGGATCATGCTGGGCGCCCTGGTCAATGTCACCGGGATGGAATTGCCCGGCGTCGCTACGCAGGCGCTCGACATGCTGGTGCGGTCAGCGATCCCCTGCGCGCTTTTCGGTATGGGGGGTGTCATGTTCCACTACCGGCCAGAGGGCGACCTGCGCATCATCGGTTTTGTCTGCGTCGTATCGCTGATTCTGCATCCGACTATCACTTACACGCTGGCCCGCGCGTTTGATCTGTCCACCGGACAGATGCGGTCTGCGGTGCTGACGGCATCCATGGCGCCGGGCATCAACATCTATGTCTTCGCGAACATGTACGGCGTGGCCAAGCGTGTCGCGGCCTCGTCGGTTCTGTTCGCGACCGCGCTGTCGATTGCAACGATCTGGGTCTGGCTGACGATCCTGCCCTGAACGCTCAGGTTACACCGTCCCGTTTTAACCGCCCCGCCATGTCGCTGAGAAGGCGATAGACGTCCCCCGCCTCCGGTTTCCAGTTTGCCACCTGCCGGTGCTGTGACGTGACCACATCCGCGTCACCCCGCGCTGCCGGACCGGTGAGCGCTGCCCTCGCGCCCTTGGCCAGAACGTTGTCGACGGTGCCGCGCAGAAGCGCGTCATTGATGGCGCCGGCCACGTCATCGGGCACCCCCGCCTCGGCCCAGAGTTCGCCGGCCGTCGCTTGCAGCACCGTGGTGAAGTTGTTCGAAAACACCGCCGCCGCGTGATAGAGCGCCTTCGCTTCGCTGCGGATCGGAAAGACCTGCGCGCCGAGGCCTATAAACAGCGCGGCCACAGCGTCCCCGTCACCCTCGACACCGCAATAACACCCCGGAAACTGCCGGACGGCGGTGGCCGGATCGGCAAACGACAGGTTGGGATGGATGCTGGCCACCTGCCACCCCCTACCGGACAGGGCCGACAAGGCCGAGGATCCGTGGAAACCGCTGCAGTGCACCGCCGTGGCGGCGGGCAGGTCCAGCGCGGCGAGATCGCGGGCCACCGGCTCGATCTGACTGTCCTGCACTGTCAGCAGCCACAGGTCTGCCGGGCGCATATCCGTCAGGCTGTCGACCGGCGTGCCGGCCCCGGCGAAATCCACGGCATCCTGGGCGCCCCCGATACTGCGGGCGCAGACTTCGCCGATCTCATGGCCGGTCTTCGCCAGCAGACGCAGCAGACATCGCCCGACCTTGCCGGGCCCCACCAGATTGATGCGCATTGTCAGCCTCCTGTCCCCGCGCCCCGGGGGCGGTCTGCCGGAAAGCGGATTGCTCAGCCTGCGTACCGCTCTGCCGTCAGCCCGTCCATGTCGATCTCGGGCTTCCGGCCCAGCACCACGTCGGCCACGGCGCGGCCCGACCCGCAGGCCATGGTCCAACCCAGAGTGCCGTGCCCGGTATTGAGATAGAGGTTTTCATAGCGCGACGGGCCAAGCACCGGCGTGCCGTCAGGCGTCATCGGGCGCAGGCCGGTCCAGCCTTCGGCCTTGGACAGGTCGCCGCCCTTCGGAAACAGATCTCCGATGACATGACGTACGGTGTCGGTGGCATGCGGCCCGAGCCGTTTGGAATAGCCCGCAATCTCGGCCGTGCCGGCGACGCGGATGCGGTCGCCCAGCCGGGTGATGGCAACCTTGTGGGTCTCGTCCATCAGCGTCGATTGCGGGGCGCAGGCGTCCTCGGTCACCGGCAACGTCACCGAATATCCCTTGACCGGGTAGACCGGCAGCTTGACCCCGATTGGGTTCAGGACCCTCGGTCCGTAGCTGCCGAGCGCGCAGACATAAGCATCGCCGGTAATCCGGCCTGCGATCTCGGTATCGACACCGGCGACCTTGCCGTTCTCGATGGCGATGGCCCGGATTGCCTGACCATACTGGAACTCGACACCCATTTCGGCGCATGTGTCGGCCAAGGCGACGGTGAACATCCGGCAATCGCCGGTTCGGTCAGCGGTCAAGCGCAGGCCGCCGACGAACTTGTCGCGCACAAGGCCAAGCGCCGGCTCGACCGCTACACATCCGTCCCGATCGAGAACCTCGTAGGGTGATCCGTACTCTGCCAGGATCTCCTGGTCCGCCTTCGACCCTTTCAGCTGCTTCTCGGTCCGAAAGAGCTGCAGTGTCCCCTGCTCACGCCCATCGTATTCGATCCCGGTCTCGGCGATCAGGTCCGGCATCACGTCGCGCGAATAATTCGAGATGCGCACCATCCGGCCCTTGTTGATGCGGTAGCTCTTTTCATTGCAATTGCCGATCATCTGCAGCGACCACTTCCACATGGTCGGGCTGATCAGCGGCCAGATGAACAGCGGGCGGCGCTTCATGAAAAGCCACTTCAGTGCCTTTAGCGGGATCCCCGGCGCGGCCCAGGGCGAGGTCATCCCGTATGAGAGTTCTCCCGCATTGGCATAGCTGGTCTCCAGACCCGGCCCGGCCTGCCGGTCAAGCACGGTAACCTCGGCTCCCCCGCGCGCAAGATAGTATGCCGTCGTCACGCCGATCACGCCGGCGCCCATCACGACCACTTTCATGCTGCACTCCTCCTTGCGAAGCGTGGATCTCAAAGTCGCGGGGTGAACTTGAAACCCACCCCGCAGTTTGAGCCTATTGCCTCAGAGCGTGATGCGGAACTGGGCAAACCCGGTATCGGATTGGCCCGCCTCTTCGATGGTCACGCCGGGAACGCTGTCGGCATAGGACGCGCCGGCAGGCCCCGTCTCGAAAATCACCGTGGTGCCGTCCATCGGCGCGAAGGACCAATTGCCGTCAGCGCGGGGGCTGACTGTGCCCTTCTCGACGATGTAGCGCACGATCACGTCGCGGTTGGTATCGGGGGCCTCGAAGACGGTGGTCTCGGGCGAGGCTCCGGGGAAGCTCCCGCCGCCGCCGGCCCGGTAATTGTTGGTGGCGACGATGAATTCCTGTTCCGGATCAATTGGTTTTCCTTCGTACTGAAGGTTGACGATGCGCGAGGCGCCTTCATTTTCCAGCGCACCCTTGGGACCGTACTTCGATGGTTGGCTCAGGTCGATCTGATAGGTCACGCCGTCGATCACATCGAAGTTGTAGCTCGGGAACTCCGGATTGAGCAGTGTGGCATCCTTGGCCCCCGGCTCGATCTGGTTGAACATGCCGGCAGAGCGTTCCAGCCAGTCCTTCACCTGCGTGCCGGTGATGCGCACAGCGCGCACGGTGTTGGGATAGAGGTAAAGGTCGGCGACGTTCTTGATCGCGACATCGCCCTCCGGCACGTCGGTGTAATACTCGGGCCCGCCCCGGCCCCCGGCCTTGAAAGGCGCGGCGGCCGACAGGATCGGCAGGCCCTCGTGCTCGGTGCCCTGCATCATCTGCGCGATGTACCATTCCTGTGCGTTCGACACGATCTGCACCGAGGGGTCATCAGCGACCAGCGCGAAATAGCTGTGAAGCGCGGCATCAGTTTTGCCCACCGCGCGACGGACGTAGGCCAGCGTTTCGTCGTGCTCCTGCTGGACGGATTGCAGGACCGCATCGACGCTTTCGACGGTGGGGGTGATCGAGCGATCCTCGCCCCGATCGTAGATCGGACGCGCCTCGGAGGTGTGGGCCACAACGCGCCAGCCGCTTCCGTCGCGTTCCAGCATCAGGTCAATCAGCCCCATGTGCGAGCCCCAGAAACCGCCCATGACGGCGGGTTTGCCCATGATGGTGCCGGCCTCGACGTCGAGACCGGGGAGATCGGCAAAGGTGGAGGACGGGAACACGAGGTGGTTGTGGCCGGTGAGGATGGCGTCGATGCCGTCGACGGCGGCCAGCGGGACCGAGGCGTTCTCCATGCCCTCGGTGTGATCGGCCGCGCCGATGCCCGAGTGCGACAGGGCAACCACGATGTCGGCGCCCTCCTCACGCATCTGCGGCACCCAGGCCTTGGCGGTTTCGACGATGTCGCGGGCTTCCACGTTGCCCTCGAGATGCTGGCGATCCCAGTTCATCACCTGCGGCGGCACGAAACCGATCAGGCCCACCTTGATGGCATGGGTCTCGCCCGCGCCGTCGGTGACCTGATGGTCAAGGATGACGTATGGCGGCAGCAGGGTTTCGTCGTCGGTGGGGCTAGCGCCTTTCTTGGTGGCGATGTTTGCGCAGACCACAGGGAAGTTGGCCCCGGCGAGGGACTTTTGCAGGAACGACAGCCCGTAGTTGAATTCGTGATTTCCCAGCGTGGAGGCGTCGAAGCCCAGCGTGTTCATCGCCTCAATGACGGGGTGCATGTCGCCTTCATTCATGCCGCGCTCATAGGCGATGTAGTCGCCCATCGGATTGCCTTGCAGGAAGTCACCGTTGTCGATCAGCAGCGCATTGGTGGCCTCGGCGCGGACGTTGTCGATCAGGGCGGCGGTTCGGGCGAGGCCCACGGTATCGTTGGGCTTGTCGGCGTAATAATCGTAGGGGAAGACGTGCACATGCAGGTCGGTGGTTTCCATGATCCTGAGGTGCGCCTGATTGCCGGCGGCGCGCAGCGAGAACGGATGCAGCGCGATCAGGCCGGCGGTTCCGGCAAGAAAGCCGCGGCGGGACAGTTTGAAGCTCATGAGGGTCTCCCGGTTGTCTTTTTGTTGGCTTTGTCCGGTGATGGTATACCGGTAATCCGGCTCTGCGAAGGGGGTGTGTCGGGCGAAAGCCATTGCTTGCCGAGGGGCGCGGCGCAGGGTAGCGTCCATGGCATGACAGAGACGTTTTCCTGTAGCTGCGGAGCCACCGAGTGGCAGGTCGAGGCGCCGAAAACCGGTACCCGGGTTACGTGCTATTGTGCGGATTGTCAGACCTTCGCGCGGCATCTGGGGTCGGATGTTCTGGACCCGGCCGGCGGGACCGCGCTGCTTCAGGTCATGCCATCGCAGGTGCGGTTCACGCGTGGGGCAGAGAACCTGGCGTTGATGAAGCTGTCTCCGAAGGGATTGAGCCGCTGGTATACGGCGTGCTGCCGGACGCCGGTGTGCAATACGCTGCGCTCGGCAAAGCTGCCCTTCGTGTCACTTCTGACGGCATGTCATCGCGGCGATGACACGGCACTGGGGCGGATGCGCGCGCAGGTCAACACGGTCTATGCCAACGGACCGGGAAAGCCAGCAAAGGATCGCGGGCTTGGCCTGCTGATCTGGCGCTTCGCAACGGGCATGTTGGCCGAGCGTGTCTCGGGGCGGTGGCAGCAAACGCCCTTCTTTACGCCGCCCGACTGGAAGCCGGTGGCGGAGCCGCAGGTGATCAGCAAGGCCGAACGCAATCGGGCGCGGCCTTGAGAAGTGCCCCGCGCGGGAAGAACCTTCAAGGGAGACAGGTATGGCGAAGGGCTATTGGCTGGTCCAGGTGGAAGTTACGGATGTCGAGATCTACCAGGAATATCGCGCGGCGGTGAGACCGGCTCTCAACGCCTTCGGCGGGCGCTTTCTGGTGCGGGGGGGCTTGCAGGATGTGCCCGAGGGCGCGGTGCGGCCCCGGTCGGTGGTGGTGGAGTTCGACACCTATCAAGCGGCGCTGGACTGCTATCACAGTGACTTGTACCAACAGGCAAAGGCGATCCGGCAACGTGCGGCGGAAGCCAATTTCACCATTGTCGAAGGGACGAACGAGTAGCATGACAATGATCGAGCGATTGACCCGGTTCTTTACGGGCGAGGCTTCGGCGCCGGCGCCCCTGCCGCCGATGGATGCGGCGCATGCGCTGGGTGCGCTGCTGGTTCGGGTGGCGAAAGCCGATCACCATTACCTGTTCGAAGAACTGGAGCAGATCGACCGGATCCTCGCACGCCGGCTGGGGCTGAACCCGGTCGCGGCCGCCAAGCTCAGGGCCGAAAGCGAGCGGCTGGAGAAGGCCGTGGCGGGGACCCCGGACTTCGTGGAAAAGCTGCGGGAAGCGGTGAGCTATGACGAGCGGCACGGCATCGTCGAGGCCCTGTGGCGGGTTGTGGTGGCCGACGGGGTGCGCGAAGAACACGAAGTTGCGCTGGTGGAACTCGTCGAGGAGATGCTGGGGGTCAGCGCGGATCATAGCCGGGAGGCCAGAGCGGCGGCGGAGAGCATCCGCTAGCCTCCATAGGGTGGCCTGCGTCCCCTGCTGAACCGCAACCTTGTTGGCGGTGTTGGCGCTTAGGCACCGGATCGGGTCCGGGGCGGGGTCTGCGCGCGGCTTGGTCTGTCGGACGGGGCCGCTTGGCCCAGCTTCTTCTTGGCCCCTGCCTGTCGGGCCTCTATATCCTCCCCATGTTCGCAGATTTCCTCAAACGGCTGACCCAGCCGGAGCCCGCACAGATGCCCGATGAAGACGCCCGCCTTGCGCTGACCGCGCTGTTGGTGCGGGTCGCCCGGTCGGACGAAAGCTATGATCACGAAGAGGCCGCGCTGATCGACCGGATCGCCGTGGAACGCTACGGGTTGAGCCCCTTCGCGGCCTCCAAACTGCGCAGCGACGCCGAGGCGCTGGAGGCGGAGGCCCCCGACACGGTGCGATTCACCCGCGCGATCAAGGATGCGGTCCCCTACGACGCCCGTATCGGCGTGATCGAGGCGCTCTGGCAGGTGGTGCTGGCCGATGGCGAACGCGATGAGGCCGAGGATGCGCTGCTGCGCATGGTGGCGCCGCTTCTGGGCGTGTCGGATGTCGAATCCGCCATGGCCCGTCAGCGGGTTGCCGGGGACTGAGGGCCATCCTGGCTGCCTGCCGTGACGGCAGGGCTACGCGATTCTTGGGCGTTATCCCGGATTCCTCGTTGCAAGGCCGGCGATTTTCCGTCCTATTGAGGCAAATGATCCCAGCGACAGTAGCGCCTTGAACGACCAGACCCCCGTCATCGAAATCCGTGATCTGCACAAGAGCTATGGTGAGCTCGAAGTACTCAAGGGCGTGTCGATCACGGCCCACAAGGGCGAGGTCATCTCGCTGATCGGCTCGTCCGGGTCGGGCAAGTCGACCCTGTTGCGCTGCGCCAACCTGCTGGAGGACAGCCAGCAGGGCGACATCCTGTTCAAAGGCGAACCAGTGCGCTGGAAAGGCAACGGGCTGGCCCGGCGGCCGGCGGATGCCAAGCAGGTGCTGCGCATCCGTACCAACCTGTCGATGGTGTTCCAGCAATTCAATCTGTGGTCGCACATGACCATTCTCCAGAACGTGATGGAAGCGCCCGTTACGGTTCTGGGATGCGACAGGACCGAGGTCGAAGCCCGCGCCCGACGTTACCTCGACAAGGTGGGGATCGGAGACAAGTGCGATGCGTGGCCGGCGCAGCTGTCGGGCGGACAGCAACAGCGGGCGGCGATCGCACGCGGGCTTTGCATGGAACCGGAGGCGCTCCTTTTCGACGAGCCGACCAGCGCGCTGGACCCGGAGCTGGAGCAGGAAGTGGTCCGGGTGATCAAGGACCTCGCCACCGAGGGCCGCACCATGCTGATCGTGACCCATGACATGAAAATGGCGGCTGATGTGAGCGACCACGTGGTGTTTCTCCATCAGGGCCTGATCGAAGAAGAAGGCGCACCGGACCAGTTGTTCGGCGCGCCTAAATCCGAGCGGCTGCAGGGCTTTCTGTCCTCGACACAGGCCGCCTGAACCAACCAACCAAGGGAGCATCACTCATGAAAACCATCCTTCTTGGCACCGCCGCGCTGGCCGTTTCGGCCGGTCTTGCCTTGGCCGGCAGCCATTCCGAGACCGTGCGTCTGGGCACCGAGGGCGCCTATCCTCCGTTCAACTTCCTCAACGACGCGGGCGAGGTCGACGGCTTCGAGCGCGAAGTGGGCGACGAGCTTTGCAAACGAGCCGAACTGACCTGCGAATGGGTCACCAACGAATGGGATTCGATCATCCCGAACCTGGTGTCGGGCAATTACGACACCATCATCGCCGGCATGTCGATCACCGACGAGCGCGACGAGGTGATCGACTTCACCCAGAACTACACCCAGCCGGATCCGTCGGGCTATCTGGGCCGCGAAGGCGAAACCATCGATCCGGCGGGCGCGGTGATCGCGGCGCAGGCGGGCACCATCCAGGCCGCGCATTTGGCCGAGATCGGCGCGACGCTGCTGGAGTTCGCCAACCCCGAAGAAACCATCGGCGCGGTACGTGACGGCGAGGCCGACGCGGTGCTGGCCGACAAGTCTTTCCTCGCCCCCTATGCGGACGAAAACGCCGACCTGGGCTGGGTTGCGGAAGACGTCCTGCTGGGCGGCGGGATCGGCATGGGCTTCCGTGAAAGCGACGCCGAGCTGCGCGAGAAATTCGACGCGGCGATCCAGTCGATGAAGGACGACGGCAGCCTCAACGCGCTGATCGAGAAGTGGGAGGTCGGCGAGACCTTCTGATCTTGCAGTAGGATGGGTCCTCGGGACCCATCCTAATGATGCTATCCCCGGGGCGGGTCCTATCGCCCGCCCTGTTTTCGACGAGGTGCGCCATCTTCGAGTTCTGCGCAGACCCCGAGGCCTTGGACCGGTTTCGCTGGCTGTCGTGCTATCTCACGACCGGCAAGCACATGTCGTTCTACCTATCGTTCGGCACGGTGCTGCTGCTTCTGGCGATCACCGCCCCGGTGGCACTGGCCTTCGGCTTTGCCGGGGCGGCGGCGGCGCGGTCGCATATCTTTCCGCTGAACTGGATCGGGCGGATCTACATCGCCATCGTGCGCGGCGTGCCGGATATCGCCTTCTTCCTGTTCTTCGTGATCGCGCTGGACCAGGGGTTCGAATGGCTGCGGCACAAGGTGAAATGCCCGGACTGGGATCAGCCGATCCGGCAAGGGTCCGATTTCGTGGTCTGCGATGCCGCGAAGCTGCCGCTGGGCACTTCACCGCAGTGGATGCATGAGACCTATGGCTTCCTGCTTGCAGTGCTGACCTTTGCCATCGTCTTCGGTGCCTTTGCCGCCAACGTGCTGTTTGGCGCCATGCGCGCGGTGCCACGCGCGCAACTGGAGACGGCCGAGGCCTATGGCATGACGCAGCGGCAGATTTTCTGGCGGGTGCTGGTGCCGCAGATGTGGGTCTATGCCCTGCCCGGCCTGTCGAACCTTTGGATGGTGCTGATCAAGGCCACGCCGCTGCTGTTCCTGCTGGGTGTTGAGGACATCGTCTATTGGGCGCGCGAGCTGGGTGGGACCAAGAACCCTCGGTTCACCGACTATCCGCATGGCGACTGGCGGATGTGGTATTTCTTGGCGCTGCTGGTGTTCTACCTCGCGTTCACGCGGGTGTCCGAGGTGGTGCTGGACCGGCTGATGTCGCGGCTGACGCTGGGACAGGCCACCGCCGGCGGCGAAGCGCAGAGGAAAGCGGCGTGAGTGCGGTTGGCGTAGGCTCGGGGGCGCTGCCCCCTTGCCCCCCGGGATATTTACGACCAGGAGAAGGACCTGGGAGGGTCTTTGCATGAGCTGTTGGGAGACCATAGCCGATTATGCGCTGCGTTCGGTGGGCGTGGGCGAACGGCTGCTGCCGCGGTCGGACTTCACGCTCTGCCAGCAGGTGGTGCTGATCGGCTCGGGGATGATCTGGAACGTCTATTTCGGGGTTCTGGCGCTGTGCTCGGGGTTCTTCCTGGCGACCGCGGTGGCGCTGGGCAGGGCATCGCGGGTGGTCTGGCTGCGCAAGCCGGCAGAGTGGTTCATCTTCCTGTTTCGTGGCTCGCCGCTCTTCATCCAATTCTTCTTTGCCTATTTCCTGTTCCTGTCGCTGAAGCAGGTGGTGCCGTTCTTCACGCCGCTGACCTCGGCCTGGGCGGGGGCGCTGGTGGTGCTGTTTCTCAACACAGCCGCCTATTCGGGCGAGATCTTCTATGGTGCGCTGCTGTCGATCCCCAAGGGTGACACCGAGGCGGCGGATGCCTACGGGCTGTCGGGCTGGGCGCGGTTCCGACGGATCGTTTGGCCAACGATGCTGCGGCTTGCCTGGCCAGCCTATACAAATGAAGCGATCTTTCTGTTTCACGCCACCACGCTTGTCTATTTCTCGGGTTTCCCGGCGTTACAGCAGCGCGGCGACGCCCTCTATTACGCGAATTACTTCGCCGACAAGACGTTCAATCCCTTCGTGCCCTACCCGATCCTGGCGATCTATTTCATCCTGTTGACGCTGGTGCTGACCGGGCTGATGGGGCTGATCAACGCGCGACTGAACCGGCACCTGCCGGCCGCACGGCGTGCCAAGATGCGGTTTCGGCCGAACCTGATCCGCTAGGGGCTGGATTGGCGAAGAGGCCCCGGATCAGGTCCGGGGCCGCGATGTGACACAACGTAAATCCCCCCTTGCCAAACCCCGGGGCAGCCCGTTATCCATAATTTGATCAAATTATTTGGTGACACATGTCCGAAAACCGCATGAAGACCTGGCTGCGGAAGAATCCGCAGGTGCGCACGATCCGCGTGGCCGCCGCCGATCTCAACGGCCAGCCGCGCGGCAAGCGGGTGCCGACCCGTTTCGCCGACAAGGTGGTAGAGAGCGGCACCCGCTTTCCGGTGTCTGTGCTGAACCTCGATATCTGGGGCGAGGACATCGACGACAGTCCGCTGGTGTTCGAGAGCGGCGACCGGGACGGCGTTCTGAAGCCCACCGAGCGGGGGTTCCTGCCGATGCCCTGGCTGGAGGCGCCGACTGCCCTGCTGCCGATCTGGATGTTCCGCGACGACGGCACGCCCTATGACGGAGATCCCCGGCATTGCCTGCGCCGCGTACTGGACCGTTACAAGGCCAAGGGGCTGACCCCGGTGGTGGCACTGGAGCTGGAGTTCTACCTGATTGACGATTCAGGGCGCAACCTGCAGGTGCCGGTCTCGCCCCGCTCGGGCAAGCGGCGCAAGGCGGCCGAGACCATGTCGATCCGGGCGCTGGACAGTTTCGACCAATTTTTCACCGATCTCTACGACGCCTGCGAGGAGATGGACATTCCCGCCGACACCGCCATTTCGGAGGCCGGGCTGGGGCAGTTCGAGATCAACCTGATGCATTCGGACGATGCGCTGCGCGCCGCGGACGATGCCTGGCTGTTCAAGTGGCTGGTCAAGGGGCTGGCGCGGCGCTACGGCTTCGCGGCGTCCTTCATGGCAAAACCCTATGAGGATTATGCAGGTTCGGGAATGCACATGCACTTCTCTGTGCTGGATGCCGAGGGTAACAACATCTTCGACGATGGCGGCCCAAAGGGCACCGATGTGCTGCGCCATGCAGTGGCCGGCTGTCTTGCGGCGATGCCCGACAGCGGGCTGATCTTTGCGCCGCATCACAATTCCTATGATCGCATGGTGCCAGACGCCCATGCACCGACCTGCGTGTGCTGGGCCTATGAGAACCGCACCGCCGCCGTGCGCATCCCGTCAGGCGATCCGAGGGCACGGCGGATCGAGCACCGGGTGGCGGGCGGCGACGTGAACCCCTATCTGATGGTTGCGGCCATCCTCGGCTCAGCGATGAATGGGATCGAGGACGGGGTGGAACCGCCTGAACCTGTCACAGGCAACGCCTATGCGTTGGATCTGCCGCATATTCCCGATACGTGGACAGGCGCGATGGATGCCTTCGAGGCCAGTCCGCATATCAGGCGGATTTTTCCCGACGAGTTGATCCGCAACTTCCTGCTGACCAAGCGGCAGGAGGCACATTACATGGAAGAGTTGACCGAGGCCGAACGGGTTGTGATCTACCTCGACACCGTTTGACCGTCGGGCTGAAGGATTGGGTAACCGATGAAGATAGGCATTCTCACGACCGGACACCGGCCGGACACGCTGCCGCAGTTCAGTGATTACGCCGGCATGTTTGCCGAACTTCTGGAGGGCCAGGGGCTGGAGTTCGAGAATTACGACGTGGTGGACGGGGTGTTTCCAGACAAAGTGCAGGATGCCGAGGGCTGGCTGATCACCGGGTCGCGGCATGGCGCCTACGAGGATCATTCCTGGATCGCCCCGCTGGAGGCGTTCATCCGCGAGGCCTATGACGCGCAGGTGCCGATGGTTGGAATTTGCTTCGGCCACCAGATCATTGCGCAGGCATTGGGCGGCAAGGTCGAGAAATACCCCGAGGGCTGGGCAGTGGGCCTGCGCGAGTATGACTTCGGCGACGAGACCCTGGCGCTGAACGCGTGGCACCAGGACCAGGTGGTGGAACTGCCGAAGGGGGCCAAGGTGGTCGCCTCCAACGCCTTCACCCCCTACGCCGGGCTGCTCTATGGCGACCGGGCGTTCTCGGTCCAGCCGCACCCCGAGTTCGGTCATGCCTTCATGCAGGGGCTGATGGAAACCCGCGGCGGGGCGGTCCCTGCCCCGCTGCTGGCGGCGGCACAGGCCATGCTGGGCGCGCCGGTGGACCAGCCGCGGCTGGCGGACATGATCGGCACATTCTTTCGCGAACGGAGCCTCAAATGAGTGACTGGACGGCACACTTGCCGGGGGCGGCGCAAGCCTACCTGACCGACCGGCGCCTGGACGAGGTTGAATGCGTGATCTCGGACCTGCCGGGGATCGCGCGGGGCAAGGCGGTGCCGGCGTCGAAATTCGCGCGCCAGACGCATTTCTTCCTGCCGGATTCGATCTTTTACCAGACCATCACCGGCGGATGGGGCGAGGCTGCGGGCGACGACGGTTTCATCGAACGTGACATGATCCTGAAGCCGGATCTGTCCACCGCTACTGCCGCGCCCTGGACCGGGGACTGGACCTTGCAGGTGATCCACGACGCCTTTACCCGCGCCGGTGAGCCGGTGCCGGCGGCGCCGCGCAACGTGCTGAAGCGGGTGGTCGACCTCTACCACAAGCGCGGGTGGAAGCCGGTGGTGGCGCCAGAGATGGAGTTCTTCCTCGTCGCGCGCAACATCGACCCGGCCAAGAACATCGAGCCGATGATGGGCCGGTCGGGCCGTCCGGCCGCGGCGCGGCAAGCCTATTCAATGACCGCCGTGGACGAATTCGGCCCGGTGATCGACGACATCTACGATTTTGCCGAAGCACAGGGCTTCGAGATCGACGGCATCACCCAGGAAGGCGGGGCCGGCCAGTTGGAAATCAACCTGCGCCACGGCGATCCGGTGAAGCTGGCGGACGAGGTGTTCTACTTCAAACGATTGATCCGCGAGGCAGCGTTGCGGCACGACTGCTTTGCCACCTTCATGGCCAAGCCTATCGCCGACGAGCCGGGCAGCGCGATGCACATCCACCACTCGGTGCTGGATCTCGAAAGCGGGCAAAACATCTTCGTAGGGCCTCAGGGCGGCGAGACGGATGCGTTCTACAACTTCATCGGCGGGTTGCAGAAGCATTTGCCATCGGCCATCGCGGTGCTGGCGCCCTACGTGAATTCCTATCGGCGCTATGTGAAGGACCATGCGGCGCCGATCAATCTGGAATGGGCGCGGGACAACCGGACCACCGGCATTCGCATCCCGATTTCTGAGCCGGAAGCGCGGCGGGTTGAGAACCGGCTGGCGGGGATGGACTGCAATCCGTATCTGGGGATCGCTGCGTCCTTGGCATGCGGCTATCTGGGCCTGATCAACGAGGAGCGGCCGAAGAAGCAGTTCAAGGGCGATGCCTATGTCGGGGATGCGGATATCCCGCAGGTGCTCGGGCAGGCTCTGGACCTGTTCGACGCCGCCAAGGCCCTGCATGACGTGCTGGGGCCCGAGTTTGCGCGGGTCTACGGGATCGTGAAACGCTCGGAGTACGAGGAGTTCCTGCAGGTGATCTCTCCCTGGGAGCGTGAGCACCTGCTGTTGAACGTGTAGCCAGCGGCAAGCGCCTTAAACCCAACCTCTGCGACACGAAAAGAAGGACTGAACGCCGCTTGGACCTGCTGTTTTCGAATGATGTTCAGGGCGAGTACCCGAAGAGCTGGTACGCCGCGACGGCGGACCTGCTGCCGCCGTTTCCGCCACTGCACGGGGACGTGACGGCGGATGTCTGCGTGGTGGGGGCCGGTTATACCGGGCTGTCTGCGGCGCTTGAGGTAGCGCGTGCCGGGCGCCGCGTCGTGGTGCTCGAAGCGCATCGGGTCGGGTTCGGCGCCTCGGGGCGCAACGGCGGACAGTTGGGATCCGGCCAGCGGGTCGATCAGGAAGGACTGGAGCGGCTGGTCGGTCGCGCGGATGCAGTAAAATACTGGCGGCTGGGTGAGGATGCCAAGGCGCTGGTCAAGCGGCTGATCTCGGAGCACGGGATCGACTGTCACCTGAAGCCGGGCATTGCCTGGGCCGGGTCATCAGCGTCCGAGGTGCGGGACCTGCATGGCTATGCCGAAGTCCTGCGCGCGCGCTATGGCTATGACCACGTCGCAACACTGGACCGGGATGCATTTCATGCCTTGTGCCCGTCACCGGATTACACCGGCGGAATCATCGACCATGATGCAGGGCATCTGCACCCGCTTCGGTATTGCCTCGGGCTGGCGCGGGCGGCGCAAGATGCGGGTGCGGTCATCCACGAAGGCTCTTGCGTGCAGGAAGCCTCGCCTGGGATGGTGCGGACCGATGCCGGCACCGTGCGGGCAGAGCATGTGATCCTGGCGGGAAACGGCTATCTTGGCGGGCTGAACGGCAAGGTGGCGCGGCGGGTGATGCCGATCAACAATTTCATCGCCGCGACCGAACCCTTGGGCGACCGCGCACGAGAGGTGCTGACCGAAGATGTGGCAGTGGCCGACAGTCGCTTCGTGGTGAACTACTTCCGGCTGAGCCATGATGGACGTCTGCTGTTCGGCGGCGGCGAAAGCTATGGCTACCGCTTCCCTGCCGACATCGCTGCGAAAGTGCGGGGTCCGATGGCGCAGGTGTTTCCATCGCTGAAGGATGTGAAGATCGACTATGCCTGGGGTGGGACACTGGCAATCACCATGAAACGCCTGCCCTACTTGGCGCGGGTGGCGCCGGGGGTGCTGTCGGCCTCGGGTTATTCCGGGCACGGGGTGGGCACGGCGACCCATGCGGGTTGGCTGATGGCGCGGGCGGTGATCGGCGAAAGTGACGGCTTCGATGCCATGGCCGCCCTGCCGGTGCCGAGTTTTCCCGGAGGGGCCGCGCTGCGCACGCCGCTGCTGACACTGGCGATGTCGTGGTATGCCTTGCGGGATCGGCTAGGGATGTGACGCCCGCGCCGTGGTGCCTGAGATGAGGTCCCGGAGCGGCGTCCGGGACTGCATTTCGCGCTGAAGAAGACGTGAGCGAATGCTCGATTACTTGTCCATCTTCGACAGCTTGTCCTGCAATGCAGCGAGCTGTTTTTTGATGGCGTCAAGGTCTTCGGCACCCGATTGCTCGGGCTTCGTCTCGGACTGGTCCGGACCGGACCAACCCGGAGCCATGCCGCTGGTCATTGCCTTCATGAAAGCTTCCTGCTGGGCTTTCATGGCCTCGAACCCCGGCATCTTCGCCATAGGGCTCATCTCGAGCATCTTGTTCTGACCCTGCCGCAACATGTCGAATGAGGCAGTCAGGAACTGCGGCACGATGGACTGCGCCTGCGTGGTGTAGCTGCGGACCAGATCGGTCAACACCCCGAGCGGCAATACATTTTCGCCCCGGCTTTCATGGTCGGCCACGATCTGCAGCAGATATTGCCGGGTCAAATCGTCACCGGACTTCAGATCGACGATCTGCACCTCGCGACCGTCGCGAATAAAGCCCGAGATATCCTCGAGCGTCACGTAATCGGAGGTTTCGGTGTTGTAGAGCCTGCGGCTGGCGTATCGCTTGATCAGCAGAGGTTTCTCGTTGTCTGCCACTGGGCACCCTCCCCGGAAGTTTCAGCGCTGCAGCAAAGCCTATGCCAGCGCAGAACAAAAGGAAAGTGCTGTGGTGCGGCATGGGTGATTTATGCTGCGCAGCGAAAGTTCAGGCGAGAAGTTTCTGCGGCTCAGTAGAGATGCTGGCAAGATGACGTGTAACGGCGCCGACGGACAGGCAGGGTCTGGCGGGTGGGCCTTGGAGGATGGTGTCTCCGGGGGCGGCATTGAAACAGAGCCGAAGAGCGCGACGCTTGGCAACGGGCAGCCCGGCCAGGACCATCGGCCCGAGGAAGAAAGACTCGGACAAGCTGCCGTTTGCGTGGACAACCTCGTGCCGGTCGCAGGCGAAATGGACTCAGGTTATCGCGCGGCGGCCGCGCATGTGTCGGACGAGAGGAAGGACGGTAAGCGCCTTGGCCGGGGCGAAGACCTCATCCGGGAAATGATCGGTCAACTGCCCCCTGCCCCCCACGAGGATGCGATGCTGCGGCGAGACGATGAGGTCGGTCGCGGGCCGGTTCCGGCCGAGGGCGCCGGACCTGATCAGCACGGGCGTCGCATCGCCGGGCATACCGTCCAGCGGATGGCTGCTGCTTTGGGTCCAGCGAATGGGTTGAGGCCCGTGATCAAGCGTCAGGACGAGGTCACCCGGGGCCAATGTTTCCACTGCACGCGGACCCTGCGGCGTGGCGATCAGGGTGCCAGGTGCATAGCAGGGGATGGTGCCGGGATTGGGCGCGGGCTGTGCCACGTAGGTCAGCCCACCGTCGAAGGTTTCGATGCTTTCGCCCCCGGACGTCGAGGGCCCGGGCGTGCTGGTGGCTCCGGCAGCCGGTCCTTCGCTGGGCGTGATGACGTTCTCGTCGCCGCTGATGAACTGGACCACGGCACCGGTGTCGTCAATCAGCGCGACACCCCATTGCTGGCCGAGGTCTGGCAGACCTTCGGTGGTGTCGAGCAGGTAGATATCGCTCCCGGCGGTAGTGTCGAAGTATTCACCCGCAAGCGAATGCGAAGACACGAACTTACCGGCAGAATCGTAGACCGCGACCGAGTATCCGGACAGATCCTCACCGTTCGTGGCGACGATCTCGGTGAAGTTCTCGGAGTTCTCGAACCGGATCTCGGAGAAATAGACCGCCATGCCTCAACCGACCTGGCAGGAAGGCATGTACCCGCGCTGCCTGGGACCGTTGCGGTCCGGCACATTGGGTTCTGGACTGTATGTGGCCATCGGTTCTGTTCCCTGATTCCACCAAACTTGCCATGGCGGGAATGAACGCGCCGCTTACGCGCCGCAAGTTACAGAAGGAAAATGGCTACAATCGGAAGAATGCATGGCGTTTTGCGTTAACCGCGACACGCGAGGTGCCCCTCAAATGCAAAGAGCGGGTCCTTTCGGACCCGCCCTTCGGATGTTCGCGCATGTTGGGGAGGAGATGACAGCGCGTCTACATCGGTAAGCCGAAGCTTATTTCGCGGTTGCGGCGGTTTTCTTGGCAGCCGAAGTCGCGTCGTTGGTGGCTTTCTTCACGGCAGCCGAAGCTTCTTCCGAGAATTCCTTGCCTGCCGCCATCATCAGTTCGACGGTTTCCATTTGGACTTTCTTGGCGATCTCGGCGAAGGCTGCAACGTTTTCGGCTGCAACTTCTGCCTGAGCCGAAGCGAAATCGGTCATGGCTTTGGCGTAGTCGGCCGGCTCGGTTTTGGCTTTCGACAGCTCTGCCAGTTTGGACAGGGTGTCTTTGGTCCACTTGGACGAGATCTCGGTCGATTTCTCGGCGGCGTCCAGAGCAACTGCGGACAGTTTCTCGTTCAGGGTCGCCTGGGTTTTGAAAACATCTTCGAAGGCGGCGGTATCAACCGGGAATGCGCCCATGACGTCTTTCAGCATTGCGGTCACGTCTTGTGCTTTGTTGGCTGCGGCCATTGTCTTGATCCTTTGTCTCTGCGCCGGGCGGGCCCACCCCGTCCTTGGCGTCTGCAGACTATATAACCGCTGCAGTGCAGCATTTCAAGGTTTTTTTGCTGCGGCGCAGAAACACGATATTTCCGTTTATTTTCAGACTATTGCCTTGGCTTTTACATAGGTTCCGGGCGCATCCTCAAGCGGCGGATGCTGGGAATCACCCGGTTCGCGTGCATCGACCTGTTTGCCCGCACGTGGCTTCAGCCAATCATGCCAACGCGGCCACCAAGACCCTTCGTGGAGCTCCGCGCCCTCGATCCATTCGTCCGCAGTGGGCGGCAAATCGTCGTTGGTGTAGTGGCCGTACTTCTTCTTCGAAGGCGGATTCACGATGCCCGCAATATGGCCGGACTGTCCGACGATGAAGGTTTTCGTGCGGCTACCGGTCTGCATGAAGCCGCGATAGACGTCCTTCCATGCGGCGATGTGATCGGTCTCGGTCGCGATCGAGCAGATCGGCACGGTAACGTCCTTGATCGAAAGCTTCTCGCCCAGCAACTCGAAGGTGCCCTCGATGAACTCGTTGCGCTGGCAGAGGCCGCGCAGGTACTGCATCGTCATCTTGCCGGGCAGCCCTGCCCCGTCGCCGTTCCAGTAGAGCAAGTCGAACGCCGGAGGCGTTTCGCCCATCATGTAGTTGCGAATGGCGGGCTGGTAGATCAGGTCGTTGGAGCGCAGGAACGACATGGTGCGGCCCATGATGAAGCTGCGCAGGATGCCCTGTTGTTCGACCTCGGCCTCGATCCCGTCGATGAAATCGTCCTGAAGGAAGGGGGTGAATTCGCCCTGATCCGAGAAATCGGTGAGCGCGGTGAAGAAGGTGGCGGACTTGACCGACTTGTCGCCGCGCTTCTTCAACAAGGCCAGCGTCAGGTGCAGCGTCGTGCCGGCGATGCAATAGCCGATGGCGTTGACCTGTTTAACCTTGCAGATCGATTTCGCCTCTTCGATGGCGGTGAGGAAACCGTCCTGCACGTAATCGTCCATGCTGATGTTGGCATGGCTGCGGTCGGGATTGCGCCACGACACCACGAACAGCGTATGACCCTGGTCGACAACCCACTTGATAAACGAGTTCTGGGCCTTCAGGTCGAGGATGTAGAATTTGTTGATCCACGGCGGGAACAGGACGATGGGGGTCTCGTGCACCTTCTCGGTAGTAGGGGCGTATTGGATCAGCTCGATCAACTCGTTGCGGAAGACGACCTTCCCGGGGGTGGTGGCGATGTTTCCGCCGATCTCGAACGCCTGTTCGTCGGCTAGCCGCACCACCAGTTCACCGTTATTCGCCTCGAGGTCGGCAACCAGGTTCTCCAGCCCCTTGACCACGGAGTCGCCTTCCGTTTCGATCGCCTTCATCAGCGCGTCGGGGTTGGTGGCGAAAAAGTTGGTGGGGGCCATCATGTCGACGATTTGCTGCGAAAAATAGCGCAGTCGCCGCTTTTCCTTTTCATCTATGTCGTCGATCGCCTCGACCGCCTGTTTGATGGCGTCGGCATTGATCAGGTACTGCTGCTTGATGAAGTTGAAATAGGGGTTGGTCTTCCACACCGGGTTCGAAAAGCGCCGGTCGTCGGGGGTGTTGTCCTCGGGCGCGGCAAGCTTGCCCTGTGCCAGCAATTGCTGCGCCTCGACCATGTGCTTGAGCGACTTGCCCCAGTATTCCACCTGGTGCTCGAGGATCTTGGCCGGATTGTTCATCCACTCCTGCCAGTAGGCGCTTGCTGCACGTGCGAACAATTCGCCTTCCGGGGCCTGAAGTTGGGGGTTCGCCGGTTTCCGCCGCGTCAGCGCTCGGGTCAGACGTTTGGTCAACTCGTCAATTTTGGCAATATTTTCGTCCAGATGCGCAATGTTATTACCTTGTTGACTGTCTTCGATTGTCATCTTAACGAATCCCCTTTATCTTGCAGTTGCAGCAATAGGTCGCTTTGAGGGAGGGGTCAAAGCGGCACAACAGCGGGGTGCAGCCCCCCGCCCTATCGGAGCGACCAAATGCGCTACATGATGACCTACGACATGATGGAAACCCTCCGAAACACCCACCAGTGGCTCGGGGCGACGGCCGAGGCGATGGCCTCTTACCCGGCGTTTTCCATGTGGCCGAACCCAACCATGAACTGGGTGGCGGCTTGGGGCGCAGTGACCGAACGCACGTTCGAGCGCATGGTGGCCAAACCGGATTGGGGCATTCATTCCATCACCTGCGAGGACGGTCGCGATCACCTTGTGAACATCCGCACCGAGGTGAGTCGCCCGTTCGGCGATCTGATACACTTCGAGGTTGCGGGCCGCAAGCCGGCCCCGCGTCAGGTACTGCTGGTTGCACCGATGTCCGGACACTATGCCACTCTCCTCCGGTCGACCGTCCGGTCCCTGCTCCCTGACTGCGAAGTCTATGTTACCGACTGGCACAATGCACGTGATATTCCCGTGTCGGAGGGCAAGTTCGATGTCGAAGATTACACACTCTACCTTGTGGATTTCATGCGCCACCTGGGTCCGGAAACCCACGTCATCGCGGTCTGCCAGCCGGCGCCGCTGACGCTCGCGGCCACCGCCTATCTGGCCGAGGAAGACCCCGAGGCGCAGCCGCGTTCGCTGACATTGATCGGCGGACCGATCGATCCGGATGCGACGCCCACCGACGTGACCGATTTCGGCCGGCGCGTGACCATGGGCCAGCTGGAACAGTCGATGATCCAGCAGGTCGGCTTCAAGTACCCGGGTGTGGGCCGTAAGGTCTATCCGGGCCTGCTGCAACTGTCGTCCTTCATGTCGATGAACGCCGAGCGGCACTCCAAGGCCTTCACCGATCAGATCATGCGCGCGGCGCAGGGTCTGGCTTCGGATCACGATGCGCACAACCGGTTCTATGACGAATACCTTGCGGTGATGGACATGACGGCAGAGTTCTACCTGTCGACTGTCGAGCGGATCTTCAAGAACCGCGAAATCGCCAGAAACGTGTTCGTGGTCGACGGCAAGCCGGTCGATATCGGCAAGATCACCACCGTGGCGGTCAAGTCGGTCGAGGGCGCGAACGACGACATCTCGGCACCCGGACAATGCATCGCGGCCCTCGACCTCTGCACCGGCCTGCCGGCTGAAAAGAAGGCCAGCCATGTCGAGGAAGGCGCCGGTCACTACGGCATCTTCGCCGGCAAGTCCTGGCGCAACAACATCCGCCCGCTGGTGCTGGAGTTCATCGACGCCAACAGCGGCAACAATCCCCCGGCGCGAATCCACGCGGTCTGAGGCCGGAGGGCCCCGCGCGGACATGCGGTCCCGGGTCACGCCCGGGACGATGTCACGCGGGTGGCGGGCCTGCCTTGTCGAAGACGCGGTCGATCATCGCCTGCGTCCCGCGCGAGAATTCCAGCGGACAGGCGTAGTCCGCTTCGTCCAGAACGCCGGCGTTGAATGCCTCGACCTGAGCGATGTATTGGTTCACGCCCGGATATCGCCAGGTCACCCGCTCCATGCCACGCCGGTCGAGCGTCACTTCGGCCTGATCGAAGACCCCGGCGTTAAATGGCGCTTTGACGGTGATCACCCCCCTGTCGCCTTGGATCGCCACGTATTGCCGCGGTGCCATGCGCATTGAGTTGACGGCCGAGAAATGGAACGAGGGAAAGCGCGCGGTGACGTGGCTCCAGACATCGACGCCGTCTTCCCAGCGGACCTCGGCGCCTAGGATGGTGTCGGGCTCTTCCCCGGTCACGAAACGCGCGGTGCCGTAGGTATAGACACCGATGTCGGGGATCGCGCCGCCGCCGGTGTCGGCGCGGTTGCGGATATTGGCGGTGTCGAGACGGTTGTCATAGGAAAACACCGTGTCCCAAAGCGCGATCTCGCCAATCTCGCCCGCCCAGAGCAGTTCGCGCACCTTGAGCCAGCGCGGATGATGGACAACCATGTAAGCCTCGGCGGCCAGCAGTCCGGTCTCGTCCCTGAGCGCGATGATCGGGTCGAAGTGCTCGGCCTTCATCGCAAGAGGTTTCTCGACCAGCACGTGTTTACCCGCGCGCAAGGCTTTTTCCGTCCATTCGACATGCAAATGGTTCGGCAACGGGATGTAGACCGCATCGACGCTGTCGCTTGCCAGCAGCGCGTCATAATCCTCGAACACTTGCAGATCGGGGTTCAACTCCCGGAACGGCGCTGCCTTGTCCGCCGAAGACGTCGCCAGCGCAGAAAGCCTGCCCCGCCGCGCGAGATGAATGGCCGGAGCCATGTGTTTCTGCGCGAAATTTGCGGCTCCGAGGATGCCCCAGGAAACGTGATCGGTCATCGGGTGCCCTCCGCTTTCAAGGGGGCAACCTATCCGTTCCTGCCCATCGTGCAAGTCCGAAGGCACGGCCACGGCGCGTCCGTCTCAGGGAAGCGATACGGTGCGCACATAGACCGGCACATCCATGATCGCCATAATCTCCTCCGTGCCGTCGAAAACCGCTGAAAGTTCCTCTGCAGTCACCGTCAGATCGAATTGACCGCTGGGCGGTTTACCCAGCGCGGCGCTGGAGACAAGATCGACCAGCTGCTCGTAGCGATAGATGCGGGAAAACGACGGGTCCGCAGCGGAATACGGATGGCTCTCTCCTGCGCTCCAGCCTCGCGCCCCGGTGGCGTAATCCAGCGAAAAGCCGATCTCGCCACCCTCGGACGGTCGGATGCTCCACGTGTCGGAACTGGTCCGCGCACCGTTCGCGGGGCCGCTCAGTGTCGTGGTCCGGTCAATCTCGGCCTTGGCGGCGACGCCGTAGGGATCGCGGCCCGGCACCGTGGTGTAGATACGCAGCACGTACATCCGCACCGCATCATCTTTCTTGCCAAGCCCAACAAGTGCCGCAGCGCGGCGGCTCGCGGGATCAAGCGGCTTGCCCTCAGCGTCGCGCTCCAGCACCCCGTCGATTAGGGCCAGCAGAAGGTTCGCGCCTTTCAGCGGTCCTCCGGGAAAGCCGATCGCGTTCCACCCGTCGGGCATCATCGTCTGAATACCGTCCGGCGCGACCTGCAGGCCGATCAGGACCCTGCTGTCGATATCATAGCCTGACACGGTTTCCGACCGCGCCGGCCCCGTGTTGGCGACAAGCGCAAAGGCCAGGATCGCCGTTCGCATGATTGGTTTGAGTTGCATCGTCATCCTCCCTCATGCCGCGTCCGGCAACATGCCGACGCGTCGGGGAAGCTTCCGCTGCGGAAGCGACGACCGCATTGACCTGTATCAAGCGGTGGAGCGGGGATGGCTGCCCGGCGGCGCGGGCTGTGCAGTCCGGGCACCAAAAAAGGCCCAGTCAGCGACCGGGCCTTTTAATGAATTCGAAAGATCATGCCACCGGCAGCATACCCTGCTTCTTGGCCAGTTCCTTCATACGCTTCTGCAACTTCTCGAAGGCGCGGACCTCGATCTGGCGGATGCGTTCGCGGCTGACGTCATACTGGCCGGAGAGGTCCTCAAGGGTCACCGTCTGGTCGGACAGCCGGCGCTGGGTCAGGATGTCCTTCTCGCGGTCGTTGAGCACGTCCATGGCTTCGGCCAGCATGGCGCGGCGGGCCTGAAGCTCGTCGCGTTCCTCGTAATCAGCCGCCTGGTCGGCATCTTCGTCCTCCAGCCAGTCCTGCCACTGCATGGTGCCTTCGCCCTCGGCGCCGACGGTCGCGTTCAACGACGCGTCCCCGCCGGACATGCGGCGGTTCATGCTGATCACCTCGGCCTCGGTCACGCCGAGGTCGGTCGCGATCTGGGCGACGTTCTCGGGCCGAAGGTCGCCCTCTTCCAATGCGCCGATCTTGGCCTTGGCCTTGCGGAGGTTGAAGAACAGCTTCTTCTGCGCCGAGGTGGTGCCAAGCTTCACCAGGCTCCAGGACCGGAGGATGTATTCCTGGATCGAGGCGCGGATCCACCACATCGCATAGGTGGCAAGCCGGAAGCCTTTCTCGGGGTCGAAGCGTTTGACCGCCTGCATCAACCCGACATTGGCCTCCGAAATGACCTCGGCCTGCGGCAGCCCGTAGCCGCGATAGCCCATGGCGATCTTGGCAGCCAGACGCAGGTGCGACGTGACCATCTTGTGGGCCGCTTCGGTGTCCTGTTCCTCGACCCAGCGTTTGGCAAGCATGTATTCCTCTTCCGGCTCCAGCAGCGGGAATTTCCGGATTTCCTGCAAGTACCGCGACAGCCCGCCCTCGGGCGTCGGAGCCGGCAGGTTTGCATAATTGGCCATGTCGTGTCCCTCCCATGTTTAGGGGCTTAACATTCAATATGGAGTGGGACAGGTGCGATTCAAGGGCACATATCCGCTTCGACGTTCATTATTGTACCGATCCGTTCAGTTTGAAAGCGCGCAGGGACCGGGCTCACGCGCATGTGCGAGTTACGACAGATATCGTCATCAAACGGTGAATTCACCGTCTCATTACGCACATTTACTGTTCAACAGGTCAGGTTGGCTGGTGTTCCCGGTCAGTCCGGATAGCCGAAATGTTTCATGTTTGGCACGACTCATCCGTCCCGAAGGGTGTCCAGAAGCCGTTGCAGGGCCTCTGGCAGCTTGGCGGCAAAGCTCATCTGCTCGCCGGAGACGGGGTGCGCGAACCCGAGGCGTTCGGCATGTAGCGCCTGTCCCTGAAACCCCGCAAGGGCCGCCATCGCGGTCTCGCTCAGTGCAGTGCGGGCAATGCGGCGTTTGCCGCCATAGGCCGGGTCACCGACAAGGCCATGGCCGGCATGGGCCATGTGGACACGGATTTGGTGGGTGCGGCCGGTCTCCAGCCGGCACTCCATCAGGGCCAGGGCCGGGGGGGTTCCGAACGACTCGACCAGCCTTGCGCGGGTGACGGCGTGACGGCCGCCGTCGAAGCAGACCGCTTGTTTCTGCCGATCGGTACGATGGCGGGCCAACTGCGTGGTGATCTTCATCACATTGCCGGGCTCGAAGCTGATGCCGCGCAGACCGCGCAGCCGGGGATCGGCGGCGTCTGGCACACCGTAGACAAGGGCCTTGTAGACCCGCCCGGCGCTGTGTTTTTCGAATTGTGCGGCAAGACCGTGATGCGCGGCATCGGACTTGGCGACCACCAGTACGCCGGAGGTGTCCTTGTCGATGCGGTGGACGATGCCGGGGCGTTTCATCCCTCCCACCCCCGAGAGCGTGTCGCCGCAATGATGCAGAAGCGCGTTGACCAGCGTGCCCGAAGGCGTACCGGGCGCGGGATGCACCACCATGCCCACGGGCTTGTCGACGACAATCAGGTGCTCGTCCTCGTAGAGCACGCTCAGGGGGATGTCCTCGGGCAGGATGTGGCTGTCCTCGGCCTCTTCCAGCCTAATGATGATCTCGGCCCCTTCGCCGGCCTTCGCCTTCGGATTGGTTTCGACCGCGCCATTGACCTGCACCGCGCCCCCTTCGAGCAACCGCGCGAGGCGGGTGCGCGACAGGGCGGCTTGCTCTGGCACATCGCGGGCCAAGGCCTTATCAAGCCGGGCGGGCGGATTGGCGCCAAGGGTGAAACGGAGGTCCGGCATGGATGATCCTTCTGACGGGCAAGTGCCGGAACCGGCCAACCTGCGCATTCTGCGGCTGCTGGTCACGGTGCTGACGGCGGTGATGATCGGGGGCGTCATACTGATTGTCGCGCTGATTGTCATCCGCTTCCGCGATCCCGGGCCGCAGGTGCCTGAGGACCTGTCCCTGCCGGCGGGCGTCACCGCCGAGGCGGTGACCTTCGGCACCGGCTGGGTGGCGGTGGTGACCGGCGACAACCGCATCCTGATCTATGATCGGGTGACCGGGCGGCTGACGCAGGAGGTCGCGATCACTGGTAGGTGAGCGCGATCCATATGTGAAAGGCGATCAGCGGCACCAGAGCCGAGGAAAGCGCGATGTGCAGCCAAAGCCAGAGATGATAGATGCGGCGGTCGCGATAGGGGACGACCTCGCGGTTCAGAAGGCCGGTGGCGGCGACGGCGATGAAAGTCAGCGCAAGCGCATTAGTCCAGGCATGGCCGAAGCGGACAGCATGCAGCGCGAAGAACAGAGTCATCGCGGTGCCGACCCAGCGATGGGCGGCGTAGTGGCGGCGGACATCTGCGGCGCGCCCCGTGCGGCGCGCGATGAGCAACATCCACTGATAGACCATTCCGGTGAGCAGGAGCGCTCCGGTCAGCACCTGCCACGAGGTGCCGAAGGCGATAGGGCGAAACGCGGCCCCGGCGGTAAGCGCGATGGTGATGAGGCCGAGACCGAGAAGGCCAATCAGAACGTAAGGGCGTCTTCGAATGCGAGCGAGAACCTGGGTCATTTCGACGTATCCCTGTCGGTCAGGATGAGGGCCCGCATCACGGGTCCCCCGGCGCGGGCGCGAACCTCGGCCATGAAAGTGGGCAGGTCCGGCAGGACGCGGCGGTCTTTCGCAGGCCATTCGCCGCCGATGACCACGGGCGGATCGAAGCTGAGGCTCTTGCTGAGGTACGCGGCGTAAGCTTCTGAAATCGCGTTGTAAAAAGCTTCGGTCACGGCAAGGTATTCGACGGTGGGAAGCTGGGCGTCGGGATAGGTCCAGGTGGTGGCGCCCATGACTTCGTTCAACTGCCAGTCCTTGCGGGGGCTGTCCGGGTGGTCATTGTGACAGGTGACGCAGGGCCGCGCCGAGGCGAAATCGGGGTACATCCCGACCTGATCGCCGCGGGCGGTGGTTGAATACACCGGAGCTTGCGTTGCGCGGACCTGGGCAAAGGCCTGTGCCTGAGGGCCGGTAAACAGGTTGGACGGGTTGATCGGCGCGTCCGAGCCGAGGTAGAGGCCCAGCGGTTGTGGTTTCGTCTCCAGCCGGGCGGCGGCCATACGCAGGAAGAGCGCGGGCAGCGGCCCCTTTTCGACGCCGGGCTCGGCCCAATCCTCGCCGAACTTAAGCCCGGCCTCGAGACCCTGCCCCACCACTCGCGCGGTATAGATGGCGCGGGCCGCGTGGTTGATGGCGTTGACGGCCTCGAACACCTGTTGCACGGGCAAGGTCCGGTCGCCGGCGCGCAGCGCCGCTTCGGAAGGCAGCGGCGGCGGCGCAGTGACGAAGAGGTAGATGGCAAGGCAGGTGAGCAGCCCGCCGGAGATCAAGGGTTTCAGCATCATCTGCCCTCCGCCTCATAAAGTTTGAAGGGGCCGTAGGGGCTTCGGCCTTGCGCGAAATAGGCAGAAAGGTCGGCGGCATGGGCCATGTCGCTGACGCGGGTCGGCGGCTCATGGACGTGGTTGCCGTGGAAATCGTGGCAGGCCAGACAAGTGCCCCACTTGCCTGCCGCGATCAACGTGGCGTGCGGTATGTCCACCGGATCGCGGACAAGCTTCAACTCGGCATGGCAGGCGCGGCAGAAACTCGGCTTGGCCGCGACGCGCCGGGCGTCATGTTCGCCGTGACAGCCGAGGCATCCGTCGGCCTGTACCACCTGCAATGCCTCGATGAAGCGGGGTTCGCGGAAGCGGTAGACCGGGTGGCGTTCGTTGGGTCGCGCGTGGCAGTCGAGGCAGGCGTCGGTAGTGACCTCGGAACGGCCAAAATCGGCGTCGTCGGACCGACGCCCGAGCGCATAGGCCACGCGGGCCTGAATTTGTTGGCGAATGGTGCCCGGGCTGGGCTGATGACAGTCACGGCAGGCAACCGTTTCATGCCCGGCTTGCAGCGGCCCGTGTGAGAACCAGGTTGCCGCCGAGTCGGTCCAGACGCCCATGGCCCCCAATACCGCGACGGGCACGGCGATCAGCACCGCCGACAGGCGCAGGTCCATCTCTCCTCCTTCCGAACTGTCGCAAAACGCCCCGACGGGACGCAGGAGGATGATGCACCGCCGTGGTTAACTATCCATTAAGGCTGCAAGGTGCCTGCCGGGCCAAATGACCGGAGGGTGACTTCGCTAACGGGGAATGATGGTACCGCCTGCCCGGTTCGAACGGGCGACCTCTTGATCCACAATCAAGCGCTCTAACCTACTGAGCTAAGGCGGCACTGGCAGGCGGAATAGCCCTGACGACGCGCGATTGCAAGCCGTTTGCGGCGGAAAATTTGGCAGGTTTGCAGAGATATTGATGCCGCCCCGACGCGGGGCGCGCGCCGAGCTTGCGCCAAGTCGGTGGCGATCCAGCGATCTATCAGGCCAGAATTGGCCGCCGCATTTTCCACCATGCCGGCATGGGCTTGTGATCTTGCCTTTCGTGGTGCGCTGCGATAGCCGGTTCCGGCCCCGATGACGGCGGCTTGCGGAGGGTTCCCATGGGTATCAACACCGAACGAGACATCGAAGCCAACCTTCAGATCGGCCCGACCGATACCGGTATGGTGCGCATTTTCGTCAGCGCAGGAGAGGCCGAAATTCCGATGGATTTCTCGGCCGAGGAAGCCCGCGAGATCGCCGAGGAGATCTCTGCCGCGGCGCAGATGGCCGAAAAGGTCGGGCGCAGGAAGAAGTAAACCGTCGAACAGCAGGGCGGCCATGAGGTTCCGGATCGGTCCGGGACGGCGGGTCGCATTGGGCTGGCGGGGAGGTCCCGGCGCCGGGCCGGGACGGCGTTGTTGTGAACTCAGGCCTTGGCGAGCTTTGCCTCGCGGTTGGCGCGGAGACGGGCGAAATCGTCGCCGGCGTGGTAGGAGGACCGCGTCAGCGGCGTGGCCGAGACCATCAGGAAACCCTTGCCGTAGGCGGCCTTCTCGTAAGCGGCGAACTCGTCGGGATGCACGAAGCGGTCGACGCCGTGGTGCTTGGGGGTGGGTTGCAGATACTGGCCGATGGTCAGGAAATCCACATCGGCGGCGCGCATGTCGTCCATCACCTGCATCACAGCCTGCCGATCCTCGCCCAGCCCGACCATGATACCGGACTTGGTGAAGATCGACGGGTCGAGTTCCTTGACCCGTTGCAGCAGACGCAGGCTGTGGAAATAGCGGGCGCCGGGGCGGACCTCGGGATAAAGGCCGGGAACGGTCTCGAGGTTGTGGTTGAAGACGTCGGGGCGGGCCTCGACCACAGTTTCCAGCACGTCATCGGCGCATTTCAGGAAGTCCGGCGTCAGGATTTCGATGGTGGTATCGGGCGATCGGTGGCGCACCGCGCGGATGGTCTGGGCAAAGTGATCGGCGCCGCCGTCCTTGAGATCGTCGCGGTCGACGCTGGTGATGACCACGTGATTGAGCCCCAGCTTCTCGACCGCGAAGGCCACCCTGCCCGGCTCGAACGCGTCGAGATCCTGCGGGCGGCCGGTGGCGATGTTGCAGAAGGTGCAGCCGCGGGTGCAGATGTCGCCCATGATCATCATTGTGGCGTGACCCTGGCTCCAGCATTCGCCGGCATTGGGGCAGCTGGCCTCTTCGCAGACGGTGACCAGCTTGTTCTCGCGCATGATGCGGCGGGTCTCGTTATAGCCGGCGCCGCCCGGCGCCTTCACGCGAATCCACGACGGTTTCTTGGGCTGCGCATTGTCCGGACGATGTGCTTTTTCCGGGTGGCGCTGCTCAGGGATCTTGAGGTCTCGCACGATGTCCTCCCGCCGCGACGTGATGAGATTTCAGGCATATAACATAGCCAGCTCGCCCGGGCCATGCCCGTTCGGCAAAGCCGCTATGCAACGGTCCCGAAGTGCCTCGGTACGAACTCCTTCTGCATCTGCGAAGGTTGACTTCGCAGGTGCAGAATACTTGATGGCAGGCCAGACGGAATCGATGCTGAAGACAGGAGAGCAGACATGAAAACCGGCCAGAGCTTGCCCGATGTGACCTTCAAGACCCGCGTGCGCGACGACAGCCTCGATGGGCCCAACCCGTTCCGCTGGCAGGACAAGACCACCGCTGACTACTTTGCCGGCAAGCGGGTGATCCTGTTCTCGCTGCCCGGTGCCTTCACGCCGACCTGCTCGACCTACCAACTGCCCGGCTTCGAGCAGAACGCCGCGACCTTCGCAGGTCATGGGATCGACGCGATCTATTGCATGTCGGTCAACGACAGCTTCGTGATGAACAAGTGGGCCGCCGACCAGAAGCTGCAGAACGTCACCGTGGTCCCTGATGGCTCGGGCGAGTTCACCCGCAAGATCGGCATGCTGGTGGCCAAGGACAACCTCGGCTTCGGGATGCAGTCGTGGCGCTATGCGGCAATCGTCGACGACGGTGTCATCGAGGCCTGGTTCGAGGAGCCGGGGCTGGCGGACAACCATGGCGAGGATCCCTACGGCGTGTCGTCGCCCGAAACGCTGCTGGCCTACCTGGCGGACCAGTCCAAGGGCGTCGCGGCGGAATAGGCCGGGCCGTGGGGGCGCTGCCCCCGCCTTCGGCTCCTTCGGGATATTTTTGAAACCAGAGAAGGACCGGGGACTGCCTCGGTCCTTCTCCTTTACGGGGTCAGTCGAGTTGGACGGTAGCCTCGACCTCGAACAGCATGGCGTCGATGGCCAGCATCGGCACCGGCACCAGCGTCTGGGCAGGCAGGGCCCCGCCGAAGGTGCGGGTGACGGCCTCGGTGAGGATGGCGAGCTTCGCCATGTCATGATCAACCACGAAGACGGTCAGCTTGATGACCTGGTCGGGGGCCGTACCCAGCGCCTCCAGCACCGCGACGAGGTTGCTGTAGGTCTGTGCCACTTGGGTGGCAAAATCGGGCGCGAGCGCGCCGCTGCGATCCTGTCCGCCCTGCCCCGAGATGAAGGCAAGCCGGCCGCTGCCCGAGGTGATGGCGGCGGTGCTGTAGCCGTTGGGGCGGGGATCGGGCAGATGCGGCGGGTTGAACGGGCCGGATCCAGGCCGGGTGGCGGCGATTGGGGTCGGAGGCGTCATGTCAGGTCCTTTCTTGTGATGATGTCCCTGCACTAGGCGATAATGGTGCCACCAGATGTCACCTTTCGTGCTACAAGGGACCATGAATATCCAAACCCGTCAGGACGGCATCCTTCGCAGCCTTCGCCGCAGCGGCACATCCACCGTCGCCCAGCTGGCGGAAGAGACCGGCGTGTCGCGCCGCACCGTGCTGCGGGACATCGCCGGGCTCCGCGACCAGGGCCATGTCATTCACACAGAATGCGGGCGCGGCGGCGGGGTGCAATTGGATCCGCAGTCGGCGCAACGCAAGGCGCCGCTTGCGGTGACCGAGGTCTTCGCGCTGCTTGTCACGGTTGCGGCGATTCGTGCGGCGCGGGCTCTGCCGTTCTCGGACCTCGCGGACGCGGGGCTTGCCAAGATCGAGCGGACCCTGCCGGGCGACAGGTTGCGCGACCTGCGCCGCCTGCTGGACTGCCTGCACGTGGGGCAATTGTCGCCGCGTCAGGACTTGTCGGATCTCGGTGACATCGACGCCGATCTGTTAGTGGCCTTCGAGACCGCCTTTCTGGAGCGGCGGCACATGCGGTTTCGCTATCGCGACGCCAAGGGTAACGTCACCGAGCGCACGGTCGAGCCGCAGGCAATCCTGATCCTGCCGCCGCTGTGGTATCTCGTGGGATGGGATCCTGACCGCGCGGACTTCCGCCACTTCCGAATGGATCGGATCAGCCGACCGGAGGCGATGGACGGCACCGCGTTCCGCCGCCGCCGCGTGCCCTTCAAGGATGATGTCTGCCCCTTCCGCCGACCCTAGAGCAGCGGCCAGGGCGAGGTCGGCTTGGTGCGGCGCAGGACGAAGTTTGTGTGGCTGGCACGGACCAGGCCCGAGGCCAGCACCCCGCGCATCAGGAAATGTTCAAGGTCCTCCGGGTCGCGGGCGGCGATCTTGAGGATATAGTCGCTTTCGCCGGTGACCGAGGCACATTCGATGATCCGCTCTTGGGTCTGGATCAGGCGGTTGAATGCGCCGATGGTCTCCTCCCGGTGGTCCATCAGCGAAACGAAGACATAGGCCAGCGCATGCAACCCCAGCAGCTTGGGATTGAGACGCGCGGCATAACCGATGATCAGCCCTGCCTCCTCCATGCGCTTGATGCGGCGCCAGCATGGCGATGTGGAGAGCGCAACCTTGTCGGCGATCTCCTGAATGCTGGCCTTGCCGTCGGTTTGCAGGATATCAAGGATCCGACGGTCAGTGTCATCTAGGGTAAGGGTCATATTGCCTGTGATTCCGATAAGTGCGCAATGACTTGCCTCATATTGGCGATTTCCCGGCAGGAAAGGCAAGAAATTTCCTTGTCAGGGGCGCACACTGGGCGTGAGGAGGAGCGAACCATGCCCAAGAATACCAGTTACATCGCCAAGCATCCCGACGATAACGGCTACATTGCCTATACGGTCGAAGAGGATGCCGTCTGGCGCGATCTCTATGCCCGGCAGCTGCCCAACGTGCTGGCGCATTCGGCGACGGCCTATCTGGATGGGCTGGAGCGGGTCGGCCTGTCGAAGACCCGTGTGCCGCAATGCACCGAGGTCTCGGACACGCTGCGCGGGCTCACCGGCTGGCAGGTGCAGCCGGTGCCGGCGCTGATCCCCTTCGGCACCTTCTTCGGAATGTTGTCAGAGAGAACTTTCCCGGCGGCGTCGTTCATCCGGCGGCGCGAACATTTCGACTATATCGAGGAGCCGGATATCTTTCACGAGCTGTTCGGCCATACGCCGCTTCTAACCGACCCCCGCTTCGCCGGGTTCTCCGAGGCGATTGGCAAGGCCGGGCAGCAGGCGGGGCCGAAAGATTACTCGTGGCTGATCCGGCTCTACTGGTTCTCGATTGAATTCGGATTGGTGCGCGAGGGTGACGGATACAAGACGCTGGGGTCGGGTCTGGCCTCCTCGGTCAGCGAACTGCCTTGGGCGGTCAGCGAAAACGGGCCGGAGCGGCGCCCGTTCGACATCATCGACATGCTGCGCACGCCCTACAGGATCGACATCCATCAGCCGGTCTACTTCGTGATCGAGGATCTGGACGACCTGTTCGCCGCCGCCGAACGCGACCTGATGGCGGACGTGCGTCAGGCGCAGCAGCTGGGCTTGCATGCGCCCTCCTATCCGCCGAAAGATGACGCCGCAGCATGAGGAGTGCGTGATGAGTATCTGCAAGATCGGAGGCGGCTGTTCCGCCGACACCCCGACGCTGGACCGCGACACGGCAGCAGCGGCGATGAAGGAGTTGGACGACGGCTGGACGCTGTCCGACGACGGCACCACCATCACCCGTCGGATCGAGGTGAAGGGGTTCGCTAAGGCGGTGTACCTTGCCAACCTCGCGGCCTGGATGGCTGACCGGCACGGGCACCACCCGGACGTGGCCTTTGGCTGGGGTTATTGCGAGGTCAGCTATACCACGCATGAGGCCGGCGGACTGTCCGAGATCGACATCACCTGCGCCAAGGATTTCGACGGGCTGTTGCAGTAAGGCCCGTCAGGATACTGCCGGACCTGATACGGGGTCGCCCCGCCTGTTTATCCGCGGATTAGGCAGGAGGTCCCGGCACGGGGACCGGGACGCGGCTTGTTCCGTTGTGCTGTCCCCGCGCGATCAGCCGATCAAAGTGTCGCCGCCCAGCACCTCGTCGTAGAAACGGCGGAGACGTTGCAGCGCGATGCGAAGCACGATCTTTCCGGACCGCGCGCACCATCCCATGCGTTTCTCGGTGGTTTCCAGCCCTTCCAGCTGGCAGCAGCAGCGCAGAACCACGTCGCCCAGCCCGGGCCCGAGATCGCCGAGCGCTTCGGCCACGCGACGGCGGGCGTCCGATGCGGCCATCGGGCCGTCGCCCCGGCCTGACGGGATGTCGGCCCCCGGCGTCAGGAAACGGTCCCAGTTCTGCGTCGAGCTTGGCATCATCTGCGCCAATTCGAAATCCTCGCGCAACCGTTCGCCTGCTGCCACCAGATCGTCCGACAGGAACGGTGTGCCGTCCTTGTCACGCCGCCGCGCCAAGGCGCTGAGCGGGGTTTCGTTGCTGCTATAGCGGACGCGGCGGCGGCGTGGCGTGGCCTCGGCCGCGGGGCCGATGAAGGCGACGGGGGCTTCAGCCATGCCGGATGCGGTGCCGGATTGCAGACCGCTTTCATGTTGCGCCAGCAGGCGACCGAGCGCCGCACGCCCCGAAGCGGTGATCTGATAGCGCGCGATCCGCCCCGGTGTCTTGCAGGCGATCCACTCTTTCAGCGCCATGGCCTCGGCGATCGCAGTGTCGACCACTGCGGTGCGCTGGGTCGCGCCCGAGGGCGTGTCGCGCACTACCACCGCCTTTTCCATATCGGGAACCACTGCCAGCACAGCGCCGGTCTCGGTCAACCGTCTGAGGATGCGCCGGGCCTCACGGTCGAGGGTTTCATCGTCTGTCGGAATTGTCTCTTTCCGGGACTGTGCCGCCATGTCCTTGCCTTTCGTTATCGCAAGCGTCGCGGGGTCTTTGGATCGGCCAAGCTGGCGAAGGGCCGCATCGACCAGCGGATCGTCCCGCCGGTTCTCAAGCCGGCGCACCTGACGCAGCACAGTGGACGGATGCAGACCGGAGGCCTTGGCCAGTTGCCGGAGCGATTGTCCCTGTTCGACGTGCCGAATGTAGTGCGATGCCGCAGCAGGCACCCAGCCCGGCAATTTGCCGGATCCGGTGCCCGCGTCCCCCTTGCCCCTTTGGTCAGTCACCATCTAACGCAAGCCTTGCCTTCAATTTGGTTCGAATTATCCACAACCTAAAGGCGATTTAGTTACCCAATGGTTAACTGTTGTCGCCTCATAACAGCATTGTTTCCAAAGTATAAATAAAGCTGATCGGTCCGCGCTTAAGGCGAGCAGCCTGCGCAACACCCCGTTAGATTGTGAGAAAGTGCCGGAAATGCGAACCGCTTCGGAAAGGAACCGACATGCAAGATGCCGTCACCATATTCAGCCAACTCCGCCGCCCCCGGCTTCTCATCCGGGCGGCGCGTGCAGGGCTGGTCGACTATCGGCGCGAGGTGCATCTGGCGCGCACACTTGGGGCCGCCGCCCCGCGGCGTAGCGGGCCGGCATTGGCCAAATTGATGGAACTGGAAGGTGCGCTGAACGACGCAAGGCTGGAACGCTGCGCCAGCTACAGCGTAGCCCGGCACGTCGAGGTCATGATCGCCATGATGGGCGAAGCAAGGCTGATGCGACCGGCGGGGTGATCCGCCGGACGCACGTGCCTATCAGCTGAAGGCGTCCTTCATCGAGGCCTTCTTGCGGGCCACGTAACCGGCAAGCGCCTCGTTCACCGCCGGGTCGATCTGCGGCTGCTGGTAGTTGGCCAACAGCTTCGCAACCCGCTCGGCCGCCAGCGTCTGGGTGTCGCGGCCGCCCTCTTCGTCCCATGTCTCGAACGGTTTGTAGTCCAGCAGGTCGGTCTTCCAGAAGGCATGCTGGAAGTTGGCCTGCGTATGGGCGCAGCCCAGATAGTGACCGCCCGGGCCAACCTCGCGAATCGCGTCCATGGCCTGGGCGTTCTCGTCGATCTCGATGCCGCGGGCCAACTGGTGCAGCACGCCAAGCTGGTCGGCGTCCATCACGAACTTCTCGAAACTCGCCACCAGACCGCCTTCGAGCCAGCCGCAGGCGTGCAGCATGAAGTTGACGCCGCCGAGCAGAGCGGCGTTGAGCGTGTGCGACGTCTCATAGGCGGCCTGTGCGTCGGGCAGTTTCGACCCGCAAAGCCCGCCGCCGGAGCGGAACGGCAGGTTCATGCGCCGCGCTAGTTGACCGGCGCCATAAAGGATGTGCGACGCCTCGGGGGTGCCGAAGGTCGGCGCGCCCGAACCCATGTCGATCGAGGTCACGAAAGCGCCGAAGATCACCGGCGCACCGGGACGAACGAGTTGGCTGTAGGCGATGCCGGCCAGTACCTCGGCCAGTACCTGGGTCAGCGTGCCCGCCACCGACACCGGCGCCATCGCACCGCCGACAATGAAGGGCGAGACGATGCAGGCCTGGTTGTTCTTGGCATAGACCTCGAGCGCGCCCATCATCACGTCGTCGAACGTCAGCGGCGAGTTCACGTTGATGAGCGAGGTCATCACCGTGTTGTCCTGCACGAAGTCCTTTCCGAACAGGATCTCGCACATCTCGACCGAATCCTGCGCCCGCGACGGTTCGGTCACCGAACCCATGAACGGTTTGTCCGACAGGGTCATGTGGGCGTGCAGCATGTCGAGGTGACGCTTGTTCACCGGGACATCGGTGGGTTCGCAGACTGTGCCGCCAGAATGGTGCAGCCATTTGGACATGTAGCCCAGTCTCACGAAGTTGCGGAAATCCTCCATCGTCGCATAGCGGCGGCCGCCGGCGCTGTCACGCACGAAGGGCGGTCCGTAAACCGGGGCAAGCACGAGGGATTTTCCGCCGATCTCGACATTGCGGGCCGGATTGCGCGCATGCTGGGTAAAGCGCGACGGCGCCGTGGCACAGAGCTTCCGGGCCAGACCGCGCGGGATGTGTACCCGTTCGCCACGGACATCGGCCCCGGCCTCGGTCCAGCGGGCGCAGGCCTCCGGGTTGTTGACGAAGTTGACGCCGATCTCTTCGAGCACGGTCTCGGCGTTGTATTCGATGATTTCCAGAGCTTCGTCGTTCAAGACCTCGAAGTTGGGAATGTTGCGCTCGATGAACTTCGCGGTATCAAAGCTGACGGCAGAGCGCTGCGCACGGCGGGCCGCGCCGCCTCCGCCTCGTGCCCGCCTGCGGCTGTCTGCATCTGCCATGGTGTCGCCCTTTCGTCAGGTCTCGCGGTGCGTCGCGTCATCGGTCTGGCACCGGGAATAGCCAATGGGCCGCGATCGGCGCTGACAAATTGCGCCGCCTGAGAGGCGAAAGCGACATTGCACACCGGTTTTGACCCGGACGGGGGTCCTGTGCATTATGGATGCGGGAGCGGGCAGCAAAGGCGGTGGCATGGCGACAGGCACCCAGACCAAGGCGCAGCCCGATGAGCGCAAGACACTGACATCGCCGGAAATCACGGCGGTCGCGCATTTGTATCGTGGCGAGGTCTATCGCAGTACGATCTGGCGCACGCGGCTGGACACCACGACCAACTGGTCGGTGGTGACGCTGGGCGTGGCCCTGTCGATCTCCTTTTCCTCACCCGAGGCCTCGCCCCTGCCTCTTGTGCTGGTGGGCGTGCTGATCATGCTGTTTCTGTTTCTCGAAGCGCGGCGCTATCGCTATTTCAACGTCTGGCGGGCACGGTGCCGCTGGCTCGAAACGCATTTCTACGCGCCGATGCTTGACGACGGCGACCTGCACCTGGAGGAGCACTGGCAGAAAACCTTGGCCGAGGATTACCTGCGGCCGCGCTATCACGTGACCTTCCTGGTGGCGATCGGGCGGCGCATACGGTCGAACTACCTGTGGATCCTGCTGATCCAGACGCTGGCCTTCGCCGGTAAGATCGCGGTGCACCCGGGGCCGATCCAAAGCTGGGATCAGGCGATAGACCGCGCCGCCGTGGGGCCGATCCCGGGCGAGGCCCTGTTCGCCGGCGGGCTGTTCTACGTGGTGACATGGACCGGTGTGGCGATCTGGTCGTGGCGGCGGGACGTGAAGCGCTCGGCCTGGCGCGGGCGTCCCCGGTCGGATTCGATGGGGTAAGAACGGCGAAGAAACGCTTGGGCGGACATTCAGTGCGTCTGGATGCTGTGGCGCGCGATGCAAAAATACGGTGACGGCGACAATGTGCCAGCCACGCCCGCGAAAGCTGAGAAACGGCCGCTCCAAGCCGCCCAAACGGCGAACGTCCCGCACCTCTTGACCGGCCCCGAAGGCCCCTTCGGATCACGCGCATGGCCGCACCCTCGCACCATTCCCGCCCCGCATGGCCGACGAATCCGCAACCTCGCTCTTGCCCTCCCAACCGCCCGCGCCTAAAGCCTTGCCATGACCCAGGATACCCATGACCGCCTTCTGATCATCGACTTCGGCAGCCAGGTGACGCAACTCATTGCGCGGCGCCTGCGCGAGTTGAACGTCTATTGCGAAATTCACCCCTACCAGAACGTCACCGATGCCTTTCTGGCCGAGTTCGCGCCCAAGGCCGTGATCTTCTCGGGCGGGCCGGACTCGGTGATGCGCGAGGGCTCTCCCCGACCGCCGAAAAAGGTCTACGATCTGGGCGTGCCGATCCTTGGCATCTGTTACGGGCAACAGGTGATGATGGCCGACCTTGGCGGACGCGTGGAAGCCGGCGAACATGCCACGGCAGAATTTGGCCGCGCCTGGGTGACGCCTTCAGAGACCCGGCCCGACTTCCTGACCGGCTGGTTCATGGACGGTTCGGGACGCGAGCAGGTGTGGATGAGCCACGGCGACCACGTGGCCGAACTTGCCCCGGGGTTCGCGGTCTACGGCACCTCGCCCGGCGCCCCCTTTGCCGTCGCGGCTGACCTCGACCGGCGCTTCTACGCGGTGCAGTTCCATCCCGAGGTGCACCACACCCCCAACGGCAAGACGCTCTATGAGAACTTCATCAAGGACGCGGGTTTCAGCGGCGACTGGACGATGGATGCCTACCGCGACGAGGCGATCCGCAAGATCCGCGAACAGGTGGGTGACAAGCAGGTGATCTGCGGGCTGTCGGGCGGGGTCGATTCGTCGGTCGCGGCGGTGCTGATCCACGAGGCGATCGGCGACCAACTGACCTGCGTTTTCGTCGACCATGGTCTCCTGCGTCAGAACGAGGCGCGGGAAGTCGTGACCATGTTCCGCGACAGTTACAACATTCCGCTGATCCACGCCGACGAGACCGAGCTGTTCCTGGGCGAATTGGAAGGCGTCAGCGACCCCGAGACCAAGCGCAAGATCATCGGCAAGCTCTTCATCGACGTGTTCCAGAAGTACGCGGGCGAGATCGAAGGCGCCGAGTTCCTCGCCCAAGGCACGCTCTACCCCGACGTAATCGAATCGGTCAGCTTTTCCGGCGGTCCTTCGGTGACCATCAAATCGCATCACAACGTCGGTGGCCTGCCCGAGAAGATGGGGCTGAAACTGGTCGAGCCGCTGCGCGAGCTCTTCAAGGATGAGGTGCGCGCCCTGGGCCATGAACTGGGCCTGCCGGCAAGTTTCATCGGCCGCCACCCCTTCCCCGGTCCGGGTCTCGCGATCCGTTGCCCTGGCGAGATCACCCGTGAAAAGTTGGAGATCCTGCGCAAGGCGGACGCTGTCTATATCGACCAGATCCGCAAGCATGGGCTCTACGACGAGATTTGGCAGGCCTTTGTCGCGATCCTGCCGGTGCGCACCGTGGGCGTGATGGGTGACGGGCGGACATACGACTTCGCCTGCGCACTGCGCGCGGTGACGTCAGTGGACGGGATGACGGCCGATTACTATCCGTTCAGCCACGATTTCCTCGGTGAAACGGCCACGCGGATCATCAACGAGGTCAAGGGCATCAACCGGGTCACCTATGACGTGACCTCGAAACCGCCGGGCACCATCGAATGGGAATGACTTGGTGCGAGACGGGTCTTTGCGGAAAATGAAAAGGGCCGGCGCTGGGATGCAGCGCCGGCCTTTCTTTTTCAGGCAGCCTTGGATTTGCTGCGGTTGGGGCGCCGACGACGGCCCGCGCCGGGCTTGCCGGCACCGGCGTTGCCGCCTCCGCCCGAGGGACGACCGCGCCCACGGCCCCTGCCCTTGTTTGCATTTTCCGGCGGGGTGATGTCTTCCCACGGGCGGCCCGAGGCCACCGGGATCGTCAGTTTCATCACCTTCTGGATGGCCTTGAACTCGCCCATCTCGTCCGGTGCGCAAAAGGCGATCGCGGCGCCGTCACGCCCAGCACGTGCCGTGCGGCCAATGCGATGGACATAGTTGTCGGCCACGTTGGGCAGGTCGAAGTTGTAGACGTGGCGCACGTCGGGGATGTCGATGCCCCGCGCCGCGACATCGGTCGCCACCAGCACCCGCATGGTGCCTTCGCGGAATGCGGCAAGCGCACGGTCGCGCTGGCCCTGGCTCTTGTTGCCGTGGATCGACGTGGCGGCGAAGCCCTGCGCCACCAGCCCCTTCATCAGCTTTTCGGCGCCGTGCTTGGTGCGGCAGAACACCAGCGCCAACTCGTCCCGGTGACCGTCAAGCAGCTCGCTCAGCAGGCCCGGCTTGTGCTGCTTGGTGACGAAGTGCACCGCCTGCGTGACCTTGTCGGCGGCCTTGCCCGGAGGCGAAACCTCGACACGGATCGGGTTGGTCAAATAGCTGTTGGCGATCTCGTTCATCTGCTTCGGCATGGTGGCCGAGAACAGCATGGTCTGGCGCTCCTCGGGCAGCTCGCGCGAGATACGGCGCAGGGCGTGGATGAAGCCCAAATCGAGCATCTGGTCGGCTTCGTCGAGCACCAGAAAGGCGGTGTCGTTCAGGCGCAGGGCGCGGCGGTCCATCAGGTCGATCAGACGGCCGGGCGTGGCGACCAGCAGGTCGGTGCCGCGCTCGAGCCGCTTGATCTGGGCGTTGATCGACTGGCCGCCGACGACCATGCCGGTTTTGACGGCAGTGCCTTCGGACAGCACGCGCATATGCTCGACAATCTGCTTCGCCAACTCGCGGGTCGGCGCAAGGATCAGCGCGCGAATGGATTTAGGTTCGGGCTTGGAGCCATATTCCAGCAGCTGCGTCATCAGCGGCAGGCCGAAGGCCATGGTCTTGCCGGTGCCGGTCTGGGCCAGCCCCATCACGTCGCGGCCGTTCAGCGCATGCGGGATCGCGTGGCTCTGGATTGGTGTGGGTTCGTCGATGCCGATGGTGGCAAGGCGGGTCAGCAGGTGCTTGGGCAGGCCCATCATGTCGAATTGCGTCAAAGTATTTCCTTCCGGACGCGACCCCATGGCCCCGCCCTTAGACTGCCCCGGAACGCGGGGCGCGGTGGTGGCCGCAAAAGCCCTGCGCCCGGGCAGAATTGCCCCAGCGCCGCTTTGCGGTTCGGCCCCACGCGTGATTTTGGGAACATCAGCGGTCCTCGGATCGGCGCTCTCGGGCGCACAGGCTGCTCACGCGGCAGTGGACATCGCTTGGGGGGACATCGTCTTTCCGCAGGGCAAAGTCAAGCCCCGGGGGCTTTTCCCGGTCCGGCAAATCGCCTAGACCCGGGGCCGCGACGTAGGACCGGACGGGATCATGAACCAGACCATTATGGAACGCTGCGAGGCAAAGGGCCTGCGAATGACCGGCCAGCGGCGGGTGATTGCAGCCGTCTTGCAGGAAAGCGACGATCATCCGGATGTGGAAGAGCTTTACGCGCGCGCCTCGGCACGGGACAGCGCGATCTCGATTGCGACGGTTTACCGCACGGTAAAACTGTTTGAAGAAGCCGGGATCCTCGAGAAGCTGGAATTTGGTGACGGCCGCGCCCGGTACGAGGATGCCGAGCGGGACCATCACGACCACCTGATCGACATGAACTCGGGTGAGGTGATCGAATTCGTCGATCCGGAGATCGAGGCCCTGCAGGAGAAGATCGCCGAGAAACTGGGGTATCGACTGAAGGGGCACAGGCTGGAGCTTTACGGGGTGCCGATCCGCAAGTAGGCCCGCCCGACTTCGTGCGGGATTACGGGATACGTGCTATACTAGCACCGCATTCCAGAGACCCATTCAGCATGGAGAGACCGCCATGGCACATGTCGATTGGTACATCGAGGGCCGGTCGTTCGGAAACTGCAATTGCAACTACGGCTGTCCCTGCCAGTTCGAGGATCTTCCGACACAGGGGCATTGCCGCGGGTTCGAGGTGATGGAGATCGACAAGGGGCACTTCGGCGACACCGATCTCAAGGGGCTTCGGACGGCGCTGATCTATGCCTGGCCCGGACCGATCTTTGAGGGCGGGGGCGAAATGCAGGTGATCATCGACGAACGCGCCGACGAAGCCCAGCGCGAGGCCCTGCGCACGGTGCTGTGCGGCGGAGAGACCGACGACGAAGCGACGCACTGGTGGGTCTATCATGCGATGTCCAGCAAGGTGCATGACCCGCTCTACAAACCGATCGAGTTCGACGTCGATATCGAGGAACGGACCGCAAAGGTCACGATCTCCGGCGTTCTGAGCTCGACGGGCCGGCCCATTCAGCCGCCCCACGGCGGTGCGCCGCACCGCGTGCGGATCGACATTCCCGGCGGCATCGAGTTCACGCTGGCCGAGATCGGCAGCGCCAGCACCCGGGCCGAAGGTGTCATCGAACTGGACCTTGACGACAGTTACGGCCAGTGGGCGATCCTGAAACACGGGCCCAGCGGCATCGCCGCCTGATCTCACCGCCCGTTCCCTGCGCTCTCCAGCGGCGCCGGCGAATTGGGCGCTCCCCGCCCTGCTTCGTTTGCCAACACGATGGACTTACGCGGCATGGCCAAGCGGCGGCGATTTGCTATAGAGGCGCGACACAGCATTTCAGGAGACAGACTGCATGAAAACACGGGTGACATGGGCCGGGCAACGCACCTTCGTCGGCGAATCGTCCACCGGGCACAGCATCGCCTTCGGAACCGCACGCGACAGCGACGGGCTGAAACCGGGGCCGTCGCCGATGGAACTGGTGCTGATTGGCACCGGGGGCTGTTCAGCCTATGACGTGGTCTCGATTCTCGAAAAGGGCCGGCAAAAGGTCGACGACGTGGTGGTCGAACTGGATGCCGACCGCGCCGAGACCGAGCCGAAGGTTTTCACCCGCATCCACATGCACTTCATCGTCAGCGGGCGTGGGATCGATCCGGCACGGGTTGAACGCGCGGTGAACCTCTCGGTCGAGAAATACTGCTCGGCCTCGGCGATGATGGCGGCAACCGCCACGCTGACACATGACTTCGAGGTTGTGGAAACCACCGAGACCTGACCTGCTTGGCACCCGCGCGGTGACGGGATAGGCAGGAGCCGACCTTCCCTGCCCCGGACTTCCAAGATGCATGTGCTGCGCGCGATCCTTTTCATGACGGCGTCGATGGCGTGTCTCGCGCTCAGCGACCTGTTCATCAAGCTGTCGGGGTCGCGGATGCCACCCGGGCAGGTGATGTTCCTGCTCAGCGCGGGCGGGACCCTGCTGTTCGTGCTGCTGGCGAAGGTGCGCGGTGTCGCCCTGCTGTCGCCGCTGTTCTGGCATCCCGCCGTCCTCGGCCGCAACGGGTTCGAAATCCTCGCGGCGCTGGGTCTGGTGACCGGCATTTCATGGACACCGCTGCCGATGGTCGCGGCGATCATGCAGTCGACGCCGCTGCTGGTGACGCTGGGCGCGGCGGTGTTCCTGCGCGAAACCGTGGGGTGGCGGCGCTGGGCCGCGATCCTCGTCGGGTTGTTCGGGATGCTGCTGGTGGTGCGTCCGGGGTTTGAGGGGTTCGAGCCGGCGGCGCTGCTGATGGTGATGGCGGCCTGCGCGCTGGCCGGGCGCGATCTGCTGACCCGGCTTGCGCCCGACACCGTGCCTTCCCTTGCGCTGTCGACATGGGGCTTCGCGGCGACGGTGCCGGCGGGGTTTGTGCTGATGCTTATCATGGGCCCGGAGACCGGGGTCGGCGGGCTGGCCTATGTCTACGTGGCGGCGGCGGTGCTGGTGACCACCAGCGGCTATTACCTTGTGACCGAGGCGATGCGGATGGCGCCGGCCTCGGTGGTCTCGCCCTTCCGCTACAGCCGGCTGGTGTTCACCATGGGTCTCGGCATCCTCGTTCTGGGCGACCGGCCCGACGCGCTGACCCTGACCGGGGCGGCGATCATCCTCGCCGCCGGGCTCTATACTTTCCTGCGCGAAAGACGTCTGGCGCAATCGGCCCCTGCCCCGTCGCGGCCCTGAGCCGGGACCTCGTCGCCCGCGCTGTCATGCGACACATCGGTTAGCGCTAACGTCCGCCGTTTGCTTTTTGCCTGCCCTCTGGTAAGGACAGCGCAACCAAATCAGCATGAGGGACATGCAAGTGAGCACCATCATCGACATCTTTGCCCGCGAAATCCTCGACAGCCGGGGCAATCCGACCGTTGAGGTCGACGTCACGCTGGAGGACGGCACCCAGGGCCGCGCCGCAGTGCCGTCGGGCGCCTCCACCGGCGCCTACGAGGCGGTCGAGAAGCGCGACGGCGACAAGGCCCGTTACATGGGCAAGGGTGTGCTCGAAGCGGTCGCGGCCGTGAATGGCGAAATCGCGGACGAGATCGTCGGCATGGACGCCACAGAACAGGTCGCCATCGACATGGCGATGTGCGAACTCGACGGCACTGACAACAAGGGCCGGCTGGGCGCGAACGCCATCCTCGGGGTATCACTTGCCGTGGCCAAGGCCGCCGCCGAGTCGACGCTTCAGCCGCTGTTCCGCTACGTGGGCGGCACTTCGGCGCGGGTGATCCCGGTGCCGATGATGAACATCATCAATGGCGGCGAACATGCCGACAACCCGATCGACATACAGGAATTCATGATCATGCCGGTGGCGGCGGAGAACATCCGCGAAGCAGTCCGCATGGGCTCCGAAGTCTTCCACACGCTCAAGAAAGAACTGTCGGCGGCGGGCATGTCCACCGGGCTGGGCGACGAAGGCGGCTTTGCGCCCGAACTCGGCTCCACCCGCGAAGCGCTCGACTTCATCCTGAAGTCAATCGAGAAAGCGGGCTACAAGCCGGGCGAGGACATCTACCTCGCCATGGATTGCGCCGCGACCGAGTATTACAAGGACGGCAAGTACGAGATGAAGGGCGAAGGCAAGTCGCTGACGTCCGAGGAGAACGCCGACTACCTCGCCGCGCTCTGCAACGACTATCCGATCATCTCGATCGAGGACGGCATGTCCGAGGACGACTGGGACGGCTGGAAAATCCTGACCGAGAAGCTGGGCGACAAGATTCAGCTGGTGGGTGACGACCTGTTCGTGACCAACCCCACCCGGCTGGCCGATGGCATTCAGCGCGGTGTGGCGAACTCCATGCTGGTCAAGGTCAACCAGATCGGTTCGCTGACCGAAACGCTGAAGGCCGTCGATATGGCCCACCGTGCGCGTTATACAAACGTCATGTCGCACCGCTCGGGCGAGACCGAGGATGCCACCATCGCCGACCTCGCCGTCGCCACCAACTGCGGGCAGATCAAGACCGGCTCGCTGGCGCGCTCGGACCGGCTGGCGAAGTACAACCAGCTGATCCGCATCGAAGAGATGCTGGGCGAGACGGCGGAATATGCCGGGCGGTCGATCCTGAAATAAGCTGCGCCCCGGCCCATGAAACGGTGTAAGGTCCCTGAAAAAGATTTCAGGGGCCTTATTCGTGTCGTCGCTGGTGATAAGGGCGCCGCGCGACGCGGCAGAATTGGATGCGGTCCGCGGTCTGTGCTGGGAGTACCGTGCCTTTCTTTTGACCCTCCCCCCTGCGTCGCGCGCCATCGTCGAAAAGGTCTACGCGCGGGACAAGTACGCCGCGATACTGGAGCGTCTGGAAGAGATACACGCGCCGCCCGGCGGATTGATCCGCATCGCCCTGCTGGACGGGGTACCGGTGGGCTGTGGCATGGCGCATGCAATCTTTCCGGACACCGCAGAGATCAAGCGCGTCTATCTGCAGGATGCGGCACGGGGCAAGCGCGCAGGATACGCCTTGATGCACTCCCTGATTGAGGGCTGTCGCGCGCAGGGTGTTCGTCGGATCGTGATGGACACGGGGCACGCGCTGGAAGCTGCCAAGACGCTTTACCTGTCGATGGGCTTCCGCCTGCGCGGTCCCTATCAAAAAATGCCCCCCGAAGCCGAGGGGCATCTTGTGTATTTCGAAATGGACCTTTGACCCGGCTTAGCAAGCCGCGGTGTAGTAGGTGCCGTCGCCACGCGCATAGGCGCAACGGTTGGTGGCCGAGTTCTGGGCCACGACGGTACCGGCTGCGGCACCTGCCAGAGCGGCGATCAGCGTCCAGCTCGGATCGGCTTCGAGCACACGGGCGGTGATCAGCCCTGCCGCGGCACCGCCGGTCACACCAACCACCGAGCGTTGGTCCGGGGTCAGCGTGTCACAGGCCGCCAGGCCGAAAATGCCGAGGGCTGCCACGATTGCTTTCAGTTTCATGTAAGTCTCCATAGATCTTCAGAGTGAGGTGCCGGTTACCCTAGTGCGGGCGCGGACGACGTCCATTAACTATTCTACCGACCGGCATGTTCCCGCAGACGGAAACCCGAAAACAGCAATAATCAGCTTACGCGCCCAACAGGCCGCGTAACGTTCGTGTGAGTCGAAATAGCTCATCCTTAGGGTGATCAAAGGGGGCTGATTCTGATGCAAGCGCTTTGGAAGTTGACGTTGCGGCACTTCTACGTCAGCACCCCAACATATCCGAATGTCACGAAAGCGATACTTTAGTACCAAAATCATTAATCAGTCCCGTTTACGAAACGGTAGGTTATTGCAAAAAAAACACTATAATTTATTGTTTGTATTCAAACACTTATTAATTGAACGCTCGTTTAGAGTGTTAACATACGGGAAAATTGCACGTTTCCGTCTTGAGAACGCTTCAAAAATTTGTAGATTGTAGAAAACAACAATCGCTCAACCGAGCAGACCATGAGGCAGACAATGAGCAAGTATCTATCGGCGGCCCTGGGAGCCCGTCTCTTCTGTGGATACACGTTAATCGTGTGCGCCCTCACCACCTTCGGTCTCTACAATGGACCGCTCTCCTATTCCTGGATGAACTTCGACTACGCGATCGAGTTCGACTCGCTGCGTTTTCCCGTTGTCGTCCTGATGTCGATCTTCGCAATCTGGCTGATGATCGGCATTCGCACCCGCATTATCGCCTTCTGCGCGATGGTGCTGGTCACCTGTCTGATCCTGTTTGATTACACCGCCCCCTACTCGGTCACCGGGCCTGCGGCGCTGTGGGAAATCCTCTTCGCGACGGCTTTCCTGTTCGGCCTGCTGTACCTGGTGCTGCGCGGCGGTGGAGAAACAGCCCTTGTCCGCGGTGGCTGGGAAGGGCTTTTCTGAGCGGCCCTCTCGTCCGCTTCAGAACCGTTTAGTCACCACTCTACCAATAAACTTACGGGGGTCTTGCACCCCCGTTTTTTTTCTTTTCCAAACCCTGTGTCAGTCCCGGTTCTTCTGGACGAAGTCGATGAGTTGCCGGGTCGATCCATCCTTGCCCTCGGCGCTGGCATCGCCCGCGACGATGGGCCCCAGCGCGGTCGCCAGTTCCTTGCCCAGCTCGACGCCCCACTGATCGTACGAATTGATGCCGAGGATCACCCCCTCTACAAAGACGCGATGCTCATAGAGCGCCACGATCTGGCCCAGCACCTCCGGGGTCAGCTTGGGATAGACCAGCGTCGTGGACGGCCGGTTGCCCGGGAAGACGCGGTGACGGGCCTGACGCTCCAGTTCCTCACCGTCGAACTTGTCCGCAACCTTGGCCCGCGCTTCGTCCAGCGTGCGCCCGCGCATCAGCGCCTCGGACTGCGCAAGGCAGTTGGCAACCAGAAGCTGGTGGTGATGCGCGAGGTCAGGCTCGTGGCCCTCGGCGGCAACCAGAAATTCGCAAGGGACGACCCGTGTGCCCTGATGGATCAACTGATAGAAGGCGTGCTGGCCATTGGTGCCCGGCTCGCCCCAGACGATGGGGCCGGTGTCGTGGCTCAGCGTGTTGCCGTCCATGCCGACGCTCTTGCCATTCGATTCCATCTCGAGCTGCTGAAGGTAGGCGGGCAGTCGCACCAGCCGGTTGTCATAGGGCAGCACGGCGCGGGTGGCATGTCCCAGCACCTGATTGTGCCAGATGCCGACAAGCGCCAGAAGGACCGGCATGTTCTCGGCGAAGTCGGCGCTCCGGAAGTGGCGATCCATCGACTGACCGCCATTAAGGAAGGCGCGGAAGGCCTGCGCGCCGATGCCGATCATCAGCGACAGCCCGATCGGTCCCCAAACCGAATAGCGCCCGCCGACCCAATCCTCGAAGCCGAACACACGTTCCGGCGCGATGCCGAAGTCGCCGGTCTTTCCGGTATCGGAGCTGAGCGCCGCGAATTGCGCCGCCGGGTCCGACACGGTGTCGGACATCCAGGCGCGCGCGGTGCGGGCGTTGGTCATGGTCTCGATGGTGGTAAAGGTCTTGGACGCGACGATCACCAGCGTCGTCGTCGGATCAAGCCCGCGCAGCGTGTCGGCAATGTCCGCGCCGTCCACGTTCGAGACATAGTGGATCCGCGGTCCGTCCGCGTAAGGCGCCAACGCCTTGTAGGCCATCACCGGACCGAGGTCCGAGCCACCGATGCCGATGTTGACCACATCGGTGATCGCCCCGCCCTGCCCCGTATACCGCCCCTCGCGGACGTCTGTGGCGAATTGCTCCATCCGGGTCAGCGTGTCCAGCACGCCTGGCATGACGTCTTGTCCGTCCACCATCACCGGATCGCCGTCGAGATTGCGCAGCGCGGTATGCAGCACGGCGCGGCCCTCGGTCTCGTTGATCTTCTGGCTTTCGAACATGGCCTCCCGCTTGGCGGCCACCCCGGCGCGGTCCGCCAGAGCAAGAAGCTCGCTCAGCGCAGGCTTGTCGATGTTGGTCTTGGAGTAGTCGAACAACAGATGGTCGAAGGTGGTCGAAAAATCCTCCGCCCGGGACGGATCGTCGAAGAGGTCGGTGATCTTGCGGGTTTCGACCTCGGCGGCCATGGATTTCAGGTTGCTCCACATGGCGGGTTCATTCCTTGGGTTGTCAGAAAGGGATAATCTTGGAAGCGCGCGTCAGGACGCCCAGTGGACCGAGGCCTGTGACAGCACGGCAGCCACCGGCGCCTCTTTCGGCGTGAGGGTGCGGGCCTTTTCCAGCGCCGCGCGCTTGTCGTCGCCGAAGATCACGATGTGCTTGTACATCGCGCCGTCGAGGATCGGGGCGGTCAGGGTGATCCGCGGCTCGGGCGCACCGGGCGCGCGCATTGCCATCAGCGTGGGGGCGTTCGACGCCAAGGCGTCGTCGAGCCGGTCGGCACCGGGAAACAGCGAAGCGGTGTGCATGTCCTCGCCCATGCCAAGCAACAATACCTGGATCGGCAGGCGCGGCTTGATATTCTCGGCCAGTTCGTCCAGCCGCTCCTCGGGTTCGCCGCCCGGCAGGTAGAGCGGCAGCAGACGCGCCGCCGCGGCGCGTTCGACCAGCAGCCGCTCGCGCAGCAGCCGGGTGTTGGACCGCGGGCTGTCCTCGGGCACCCAGCGTTCGTCGGTGAGCATCACGTCGACGCGCGACCAGTCCAGATCGGCGGCGCAGAGGTCGTCGAAGATCGGCCCCGGCGTGGTGCCGCCGGGCACCGCCATCAGCACCCTGTCTTCGTGTTCCAGCGCCGAGCGCAGCTCGCCCGCCAGCTTGTTGGCCAGGTCGATCACCAGCATCTCGCGGTCGGGATAGTCGATGAAGTCCATGTCGCTGTCTCCCCTCTGGCCGGTCAGGCCTTGATTTCACGCCAGCGGCGCCCGTCGCGGTGCATCAGCATCAGCGAATCCTCGGGTCCGGACGACCCGGCTTCGTAGAGCTTCGGCACGTCGCTGCGCGCCTCCCAACCATTGATGATGGGATCGGTCCAGGCCCAGGCGGCCTCGACCTCGTCACCCCGCATGAACAGCGTCTGGTTGCCGCGAATAACATCCATGATAAGCCGTTCATAGGCATCGGGCACCTCTTCCGCATCCGGGCCAAGCGCGTCCGAGAAGGACATGTCGAGCGGCACATCGACAAGGCGCATCCCGCCCGGACCCGGTTCCTTGATGGTGACGCCCAGCTCCATGCCCTCGTTGGGTTGCAGACGGATGGTCAGGATGTTGCGGTGGTTGCCGGCCTCTTCGCCGAAGATCGAATGCGGGGTTTCCTTGAACACCACCGCGATTTCGCTGGCGCGGGCCTTCAGCCGCTTGCCGGTGCGCAGGTAGAACGGCACCGCGGCCCAACGCCAGTTCGAGACATGGCACTTCAGCGCGATAAAGCTCTCGGTCCGCGACCGCGGGTTCTCGGCATGGTCGCGATAGCTGGCCTCGTCACCGCCGGCGTCATACTGGCCGCGCACGATGTGGTGCGGCTGGACCGGATCCAGCGCGCGGATGACCTTGAGCTTCTCGTCGCGGACCGAGTCGGGCTCGAATTTCGACGGCGGCTCCATGGCGATCAGGCAGAGCAGCTGCATCAAGTGGTTCTGCACCATATCTCGCATGGCGCCCGACTTGTCGTAATATCCACCGCGCCCGCCGACGCTGACGGTCTCGGCCACGGTGATCTGGATGTGATCAACGTATTGCGCGTTCCACAGCGGCTCGAACAGCATGTTGCCGAAGCGGACAGCCATCAGGTTCTGGACGGTTTCCTTGCCGAGGTAATGGTCGATCCGATAGATCTGGTCCTCGTGGAAATACTCGGCCAGCGAAGCATTGAGCGCCTTCGCCGACGCCAGATCACGGCCGAAGGGTTTTTCCACCACGATGCGGCTGTTGCGCCCGGCGAGGCCCTTGTTGTGCAGCCGTTCCGCGATGTCGCCGAACAGCGAAGGCGCGACCGAGAAGTAGAACGCCTTGACGGTGTCATCACGCAACAGGCCCTTGAGTTCCTGCCATCCGCCGTCGCCCTTGGCGTCGACGGTGACGTATTGCAGCCGCGACAGGAAGCCGGCCAGGTCGGGGCAATCCTCGGGGCGGTGACCGTCGAATTCGTTGATCGCGTCGCGGATCATCTGCCGGTACGCCTCGGTGTCCATGTCCGAGCGCGCGGCGCCGATCACTTGGGCATCATCGGGCATCTGGCCGGAACAGTACCGGCGGAACAGGCCGGGCAGGATCTTGCGGCGCGCAAGGTCGCCGGTGCCGCCGAAGATCACGAGGTCGAACGGCTCAACCGGAATGACGCGTGAGACCATGGGTATCCCTCTTTCATGTCGTTCAGGCCGATCGCGGGCCCGGAAAAGGTGGCATGCATAGCCGTTAGCGCTAACGGCCCATTTCGGGGCACATGTAACCTTCGCGCGCGGAAAAGTCTAACACGCATTTCGACCTTCACAATGGCGTCAGGCATTATGTTGAGCATTGGCAACGCGCAAGCCGCGGGCTACCTCGGGGTCACACTTGGGAGGATGCGACAAGCCGATGAAAGATCAGGATGTTTCGAGCGCCAATGCAGGAAAGTTTCTGGATCCGAAGATAACGGCCAAGGGTGAGCCACGTGCTCATGTCGCGCTGAAGGCACCGCAGACGCTGTGGTTCAACACCGGAACCCTGTGCAACATCGAATGCGCGAACTGCTATATCCTGAGCTCTCCCAGCAACGACGCGCTGGTCTATTTGTCCGCCGACGAGGTCGCGGCCTATCTCGATCAGCTTGCCGACCGCAATTGGGGCGTGCGCGAAATCGGGTTCACCGGCGGCGAACCCTTTATGAACCCAGAGATGATCGCGATGACCCGCACAGCGCTGGATCGCGGCTACGAGGTGCTGATACTCAGCAATGCCATGCGTCCGATGATGCGGAAATCGGTGCAGGCCGGGCTGCGGGAACTACAGCGCGACCATGGCGAACGGCTGACCCTGCGCATCTCGCTCGATCACTGGTCAGAGGTGAACCACGACGCGGAACGCGGAGGCGGCGCCTATCAGCGGACGCTGGAAGGCATGCGCTGGCTGCGCGACGAAGGCATCCGCATGGCAGTGGCCGGACGGATCATCTGGGCCGAGAGCGAGGCCGAGGCCCGGGATGGCTTTGCACGACTGTTCGAGCGCGAGGGTTTCGCCATCGACGCCGCCGATCCCGCAATGACTGTGCTGTTCCCGGAAATGGATGCCAGCGTCGAAGTGCCCGAGATCACCACCGCCTGCTGGGGCATCCTCGGCAAGTCGCCCGCCGACGTGATGTGTTCCTCGTCGCGCATGGTGGTCAAGCGCAAGGGCGCCGAGCGTCCCTCGGTCGTGGCCTGCACGCTGCTGCCTTATGAGCCAGAGTTCGACATGGGCGAGACGCTGGCCGAGGCCGAGCGGCCCGTGGCGCTGAACCACCCGCATTGCGCCAAGTTCTGCGTACTGGGCGGGGCGAGCTGTTCCGGGTGAGAAAATCCATCGATGGATTTTGCAAAAATCGTCGACGATTTTTCCCCGCCTAGCGGCCCATCATCCATGACCCTTCAGGCCAAAAGGCGTGGAAGGCGAAGGCAAACATCACGTCATGCGGCACGTCCTTGCCCGCGCCGTCCCGCACCCGGATATTGCCGACTTCGCGCCCCTTGTTGATGGCGCTCGAATCCAGTGCCGAGGCCTGTCCCTCCTGCCAGCTCAGCGTGACGCCGGCCTCTTCGATCTTCTGCGTCGTCTCGAAACGCGACAGCGGCCAGGCCCTGTCGCCCACGCGCACCACCCGCATCAGCGGCGGCACCCCGTGCGGTGGCATCTCGCCCCGATACAGGAACGGCCGCGCCGAGCTGTCGTAATTGCGATAGGGGTTTTCGCCATAGCGCCGGGGCCAGTCCGGTTCGGCCATCACCAACCCGTCCGGATTGCGTGCGTTGAACTGCGACCAGCTTTCCATCCACGTGGGCAGCATCTTCAGCTCGGTCCCTGTCAACTCGCCCACGATGGCCTCGCCCACCGCCTGTTGCCACCAGCTTTCGGACTGGCGGTCGTACATCACCATGTCGGAATTCCGCAGCTTGCCGGAAACCCCGAAGCTGAGCACACCCTTGGCGGTGCGCCGGTCGAAGGTGATGCCCGAATTGCACAGCGGGCAGAAGGTAACCGCGATCGGTACACCGCCGACCTGATCGTTCACGATCTCATGCCATGTGAGGTAGCGGATCGGATAGGCCCGGGGCTTGGCGCCGCCCAGTTCCACCGCGATCACCGGCTCGCGGGCGCCGATGCGGGACTCCTGCGCCACCGGGATGAAGTCCGGGTTGTCGATCGCCGGTATACCATCCTTGGGCGGCCCGCCAGAGAGGATCTCGGACCAGCTGTCGACGGTGTTCTTGCTAAAGTTGGTACGTGGCCATTCGCCTTGCCAGCGGCCCGGATCGGCCGTGGCAAGGTTGGCTAGACCAGCGAAAACAGCGGCGCACAGGATGGTTCTAAGCGTCATGATGCATCTCCCTTTGGCAAGAGGATGCGCCGTGCGGAGGGTATCTGCATAGCCCCCCGCACGCGGGTTTGATCGCCCGTGGGGTCGGACCTAGTCGGTCACCGTAACGGTTTTCATCACGTCGGGCGTGCCGATTACCGCGCCGTTCGGACCGCTGCCGCGCTTGATTTGATCGACGACATCCATGCCCTCGGTCACGCGGCCCACCACGGTGTATTGGTTGTTCAGGAAGTGGCCCTCGTCGAACATGATGAAGAACTGCGAATTGGCGCTGTTCGGATCCTGGCTGCGAGCCATGCCGACGACACCCCGGTCGAACGCGATGTCCGAGAACTCGGCCGGCAGGTCGGCCTTGGACGATGCCCCCCGCCCGGCCAACCGCATCGAGAAATCCTCGGCCGTGGTGTCGCCGTATTCGACATCGCCCGTCTGGGCCATGAAGCCGTCGATCACCCGGTGAAAGGCCACGTTGTCGTATTCGCCGGCCTCGGCAAGCGCGGCGATCTGCGCCACATGCTTCGGTGCGGTATCCTCCAGCAGGTCGATGGTGACGGTGCCCGTGGCCTCGCCCTCGATTTCAATCTTGAGGCCCGTCGCGCCGGCCGGCGCACCGCCCAGAAGGGCGAGCACGGGGCCTGCGGCAAGACCGAGGGCGATGGCAAGGTTACGCATCTGCGGCCACCTTGACGCTGATCATCCGGTCGGGCTCGGCAGGCGGCTCACCCCGGGTGATGGCGTCGACATGCTCCATGCCCTCGATGACGCGGCCATAGACGGTGTATTGGCCGTTCAGGAAATGGTTGTCCGAGAAGTTGATGAAGAACTGCGAATTTGCCGAATTAGGGTTCTGCGACCGCGCCGCACCCAGCGTGCCCCGGTCGTGCGGCAGTTTCGAGAATTCGGCCGGCACGTCCGGCTTGTCCGAACCGCCGGTGCCCGCGCGGCGCAGGTTGAAGCCGTCTTCCATGTCGCCGTGCTCGACGTCGCCGGTCTGGGCCATGAAGCCCTCGATCACGCGGTGAAACGCGACGTTGTCGTATTCACCGGCGCGGGCCAGTTCCTTCATCCGCTCGGTGTGCTTCGGCGCCACGTCGGGAAGCAGCTCGATGGTGACGGTGCCGCCCTTCAGCTCCATCAGGATGGTGTTTTCGGGATCCTTGATCTCGGCCATAAGGGCCTCCTCTTTGTTCAATTGCCCAGATACCTAAGTTGCCCGGCCGCCCTCGGCAAGCGCGCGATTGACCCGCGCGACGTTAGCGGCCAAACAAGGCGCAACCTGAACCCGACGTAAGGACACCCGACATGGCCTGGAAAACTCTCGACGACATGGATCTGGACGGCAAGGTCGTGCTGGTGCGGGTCGACATCAACGTCCCGATGGAAAACGGCAAGGTTACCGACGACACCCGCATCCGGCGCATCGTGCCGACGATCTGCGATATCCTCGACAAGGGCGGCAAGCCGGTGATGCTGGCGCATTTCGGCCGCCCCAAGGGCAAGCCCGACCCCGAAATGAGCCTTCGCCAGGTTCTGCCGGCACTTGAGGCGGCACTGGAGAAGGAAGTCACCTTCATCGAGCGCCCCTCGCGTGACGAGATCGACGCACTGCCCAAGGGCGCCGTGGTGCTAGTGGAAAACACGCGTTTTTCCGACATGGAAGAAAAGAACGATCCGAGAATGGCCAAGTTCATCGCCTCGCTGGGCGATGTCTATTGCAACGACGCCTTTTCCGCCGCGCACCGCGCGCATGCCTCGACCGAGGGCGTCGCGCACCTGCTCCCGTCCTGTGCCGGGCGGCTGATGCAGGCGGAACTGACGGCGCTGGAAAAGGCGCTCGGCAATCCCGAGCGGCCGGTCGTGGCGGTGGTCGGCGGGGCCAAGGTCTCGACCAAGCTGGACCTGCTCGGCAACCTCGTGGGCAAGGTCGACACGCTGGTGATCGGCGGCGGCATGGCCAACACGTTCCTCGCCGCGCAGGGCATCGACGTCGGCAAATCACTGGCCGAGCATGACATGACCGGCACCGCGAGGGAGATCATGGAAAAGGCCGACGCGCAGGGCTGCGAGATCATCCTGCCCATCGACATCGTGGTGGCGCGCGATTTCAAGGCCAACGCCCCGCACGAGGTGCTGGCCGCCGACAAATGCCCCGGCGACGCGATGATCCTCGATGCCGGTCCCGGCACGGTGGCGAAGGTCGCCAAGGCCCTTCAGGGCGCCAAGACCCTGATCTGGAACGGCCCAATGGGCGCCTTCGAGATCGAGCCCTTTGACGCCGCCACCAATGCCGCTGCGAAACAGGCGGCGGAGCTGTCGAAGGCGGGCAAGCTGATCTCCGTCGCTGGCGGCGGCGACACGGTGGCGGCGCTCAACAAAGCCGGTGTGGCCGGCGACTTCACCTATATCTCCACTGCCGGCGGGGCCTTCCTCGAGTGGATGGAAGGCAAGGACCTGCCGGGCGTCGCGGCGCTGGGGTGACGCCGCCTGTCACGCGCATCGGGCGGAGGCACGCCCCGGGCACGATCCGGGGCGTTTGCGCGACGCGGCCATTAGAGCCCGGGTCAGGCCCAGAACGGGCGACGCGCCCCTGTTGCCGTAGGATCACGGTCAAAGCGCTTGGACGGTAGGGCTGTTTGCGCCATCACGTTGCAAGCCCATCGCGGCTCGCTTACCACTGTGCGCGCGGGGACGGCGGCCCCAGGGATCATTTCATCAGGAACGGACATCACCACATGACAAACGACGCAATGGCCAAGCAGATGGCCGAAAAGGATGGTTTCATCGCCGCGCTCGATCAATCCGGCGGCTCCACGCCCAAGGCGCTGCGGCTCTACGGCATCGAGGAAGACGTCTATTCCGGCGACGAGGAGATGTTCGCCAAGATCCACGAGATGCGCGCCCGGATCATCAAGGCGCCGCCCTTCTCGAACGGCAAGGTGATCGGCGCGATCCTGTTCGAACGTACGATGGACGGCGACATCGACGGCACGCCCACCGCGGAATACCTCTGGAAGGAATGCGGCGTCGTCCCCTTCCTCAAGGTCGACAAGGGTCTGACCGAAGCCTCGGACGGCGTGAAACTGATGAAGGAGATGCCGGACCTCGATGCGCTATGCCGACGCGCCGTCGAAAAGGGCGTCTTCGGCACCAAGATGCGGTCAGTCATCGACGCTGCAAACGAGGCGGGGATCGCCTCGATCGTGGCGCAGCAGTTCGAGGCGGGCAAGCAGATCGCCAGCCACGGACTGATGCCGATCCTCGAACCCGAAGTGACCATCACCATCGACGACAAGGCCGAGGCCGAGGCGATCCTGCGCGACAAGATCCTCGCGCACCTCGATTCGCTGCCCGAGGGCCAGCAAATCATGTTGAAGCTGTCGCTGCCGTCCGAGGCTAATTTCTACAAGCCGCTGATCGACCACCCGGGTGTCATGCGCGTCGTGGCCCTGTCTGGCGGCTATTCGCGGGCCGAGGCCAACGAGCTTCTGGCGCAGAACAAGGGTCTGATCGCCAGCTTCTCGCGCGGGTTGACCGAGGGCCTGTCGGCGCAGCAATCGGACGCTGAATTCAACACCATGCTGGGTGACGCGATCGACTCGATCTACGAGGCTTCCAAGGCGGGCTGACGCCCCGTTTCCCGAAGTTCCCGGCGCCCTCGCGAATATTCGCGGGGGCGCATTTCAATTGAGGATCAGCCGCGCAGGATCACAGCACCAAAAGGCCCAGGAACAGCAGCCCCAGCCCCAGAGCCCGCGGCCAGAAGCCTTGCCAGAAGCGTTTTTCCCCGAAGCCATAGAGCGGGACCAGCGTTCCCAGGAAAATGACCTGAAACAGGAAGAAGTTGGGATCAAACCCCTGCTGCGGCGGATAGATCAGAAAGCATGCGATCAGCGCCGTCACGATGAACGGCCACAGGAAATACACGCGACCGAAGGTTCTGGACGTGGCCGGCCGGCTCAGATCATAACGTTTCTCGAGCGGGGCAAGACGGATCACGCGGGCGGCATAGGCCACGACTGCGCCAAAGATCGCCCCACCCTGTGCATTGGTGGCAAACAGCTCACAGGCGGTTCCCATGCCCTCCCAACGCATCAGCACCATCAGGACCGTGACGGCGAATCCAAGATAGAATGCGTGCACCCAAAGGTGCGGGTCGGCAATCCCATGCCCCTTGCGGCGGGCGACATAGGCACCTTCGATCACATCGAAGGTCAGCAGGCAGGTGGCGGCGCAGAATGCCACGCGCATGAAAACGTCGTCGGGTGGTGCGAACACGCCGCCCGCGATGGCAGCGAAGACCACGACCGAGACGAGACCGGCCACCACGGCCGCAAACGCGCTGGGCCGGGTTAATCTGAAATCGAGCACAAGTATTCTCCTCACCGGTCGCCACGCTTCAATGGCGCGGCCCTCCCGGCCGACAGTCGCCCTGCAACGTCTCCACCACGGCAAAGCTGCGCGAAAATAACTTTCGATCCGCGCTAGTCAACATGGATATCCGTTGTAAAGCGCTGGAAAGGCACCGCTTCGGTGGCGGACTCTGGCTCAGAGGACACAGATTTACCCCGGCCTTTTCGGGAAAGGGATTCACACCGCGAATCGCCTGTGTCATAGTCGCGATACTGCATCCACCAAGAGATGCGTTTCGAGGCAGAAAATGAGCGTCAGTCCCGCCCGCAGGAACATCGTGCCCCTGAGCGTGTTCGGCATTGCTTTCACGTTGGCGGCCTATTTCACCTTTGCCGCCGTGCAGGGGGATTACGGCCTGTTCCGCCGTGCCGAGATCCTCGACGATGCCGCCCAACTCGAGGCCGAGCGCGACACCCTGCGCGCCCAGGTCGTGAGGATGGAGAACCTGACGCGCCGTCTGTCCGACGATTACCTTGATCTCGACCTGCTCGATCAACAGGCCCGCGAAGTGCTGGGGCTGATCCGGATGGACGAGGTCGTCATCCGCTGACGGACTGAAGCCGTCCTTGGCACAGATCCCGTAGGGTGCGTGATCTCACGCACCATCCGCCGACTTCAACTGGACGCGAAGCCGCGCGTGCCCGGGCCGAGGTGCGGCGTTGCATGGCGACCTTTGCCCTCTGTCAACGCGCTTGGTGGCCGCCGCAAACCTCCGCTCCGGGTCAAAGCCGGCCCGATGCCGCCCGCCGCACCATTCCCCCTTCCCCTCCGGCCCCGCCATGCGTTACGCTTTAGTTCAACACTAAACCATTCGCTACGGGGGAGGGTGCCGGGATGGCTGCACGCAAGGCAGTGAAAAAGCCCAACGTTTCCAAGGACGACCTGACGCAATACTACCGTGACATGCTGTTGATCCGTCGCTTCGAAGAAAAGGCCGGACAGCTTTACGGCATGGGCCTGATCGGCGGTTTCTGCCACCTCTACATTGGTCAGGAAGCGGTTGTCGTCGGGCTCGAGGCCGCCGCCGAGGAAGGCGACAAGCGCATCACCTCCTACCGCGATCACGGTCACATGCTGGCCTGCGGCATGGACCCGGCGGGCGTCATGGCCGAACTGACCGGCCGCGAGGGCGGGTATTCCAAGGGCAAGGGCGGCTCGATGCACATGTTCTCGAAAGAGAAACATTTCTACGGCGGTCACGGCATTGTTGCCGCACAGGTGCCAATCGGCGCGGGCCTCGCCTTCGCCGACAAGTATCGCGACAATGGCCGCGTCACCTTCACCTATTTCGGCGACGGGGCCGCCAACCAGGGCCAGGTCTACGAGACCTTCAACATGGCCGCCCTGTGGGATCTGCCGGTGATCTTCGTGATCGAAAACAACCAGTACGCCATGGGCACCGCGCAGCAGCGGTCGACCTCCACCCCCGACCTCTATACCCGTGGCGCAGCCTTCGGCATCCCCGGTGAGGTTGTCGACGGCATGGACATCCTGGCGGTCAAGGAGGCCGGCGAGAAGGCCGTTGGTCACTGTCGCTCCGGCAAGGGGCCCTATATCCTCGAGGTCAAGACCTACCGCTACCGTGGCCATTCGATGTCCGACCCGGCCAAGTACCGCACCCGCGAAGAGGTGCAGAAGATGCGCGAGGAACGCGATCCCATCGAACACGTCCGTTCGCTGCTGCTCGAGGGCAAGCACGCCAGCGAAGATGACCTGAAAGCGATCGACAAGGAGATCAAGAAGGTGGTCAGCGACGCCGCCGACTTCGCCCGCGAAAGTCCCGAACCGCCGCTGGACGAACTCTGGACGGACATCTACGCGGAGGCAGGCTGATGGCCGCACATTTCGAGATTCACGCCGCCGACACCGCCGCCGCGCGCGCCTTCTATTCCGGGCTGTTCGGCTGGTCCTTCGACCCGATGCCCGGCGGCGAAGAGGTTGATTACCAGCTGATCTCCGGCCCCGGCCTCGGCGATGGCCTGACCGGCGGCATGATGCAGCGGATGGGTGAGGCGCCCGCCCCCGGCGGCCCGGTGCGCGGCTGCACCCTGACGTTCGAAGTGGCCGATTGCGACGACCGCTATGCCTGGGCGCTGGCCAACGGCGGGGCCGAGGCGTTGCCGCCGACGGATTATCCCGGCATCGGTCGCGCGGCCTATGTCGAGGACGGACAGGGCAATATCGTGGGCTTCCTTGCGCCCGAAACCGAAGGGGATGCCTGATGGCGGTTGAAATCCTGATGCCCGCACTGTCGCCCACCATGGAAGAGGGCACACTGGCGAAATGGCTGGTGAAAGAAGGTGACGAGGTCGCCTCCGGCGACGTCATCGCCGAGATCGAGACCGACAAGGCGACCATGGAATTCGAAGCGGTGGACGAAGGCACCGTCGGCAGGATCCTGATCGCCGAAGGCACCGAGGGCGTCAAGGTCAACACCCCGATCGCGGTGCTGGTCGAAGACGGCGAAAGCGCCGCGGATATCGACACATCCGCCGACTCCTCCGGCGCAGCCCCACCCCCCGAGCCGGGGCCTCCCGCCAAGGCCCGCAACGCCACGTCTGACGACGATGGTGGCGGTCCGCCCCCGGCCCGCCGGGACCGCGAACCCGATTGGCCCGAAGGCACCGAAACCCGGCAGCAGACCGTCCGCGAGGCTCTGCGCGACGCCATGGCCGAGGAGATGCGCGCCGACGACAGCGTCTTCCTGATGGGCGAGGAGGTCGCCGAATACCAGGGCGCCTACAAGATCAGCCAGGGCCTGCTGGACGACTTCGGCCCGAAACGCGTGATCGACACCCCGATCACCGAACACGGCTTTGCCGGCCTCGCCGTTGGCGCGGCCTTCGGCGGCCTGCGCCCCATCGTCGAATTCATGACCTTCAACTTCGCCATGCAGGCGATGGACCAGATCGTCAACTCGGCGGCCAAGACGCTCTACATGTCCGGCGGCCAGATGGGCGCGCCGATGGTGTTCCGCGGCCCCAACGGCGCCGCCGCCCGGGTCGCCGCCCAGCACAGCCAGGATTACGCGGCGTGGTACGCCCATATTCCCGGCCTCAAGGTGGCCATGCCGTACTCGGCCTCGGACGCCAAGGGCCTGCTCAAATCCGCCATCCGCGACCCCAACCCGGTGATCTTCCTCGAAAACGAGATCCTCTACGGCAAGAGCTTCGACGTGCCGGTAATGAAGGATTTCACCGTCCCCTTCGGCAAGGCCCGCATCTGGCGCGAGGGCAGCGACGTGACGATTGTCAGCTTCGGGATCGGCATGACCTACGCGCTGGAAGCCGCGGAAAATCTGGCCGAAGACGGAATAGACTCCGAGGTCATCGACCTGCGCACCCTGCGCCCTATGGACACCGAAACGGTCATCGAAAGCGTCAAGAAGACCAACCGCTGCGTCACGGTCGAGGAAGGCTTCCCGGTTGGCTCCATCGGCAACCACATCTCGGCGGTGCTGATGGAACGGGCCTTCGACTGGCTCGACGCCCCGGTGATCAACTGCACCGGCAAGGACGTGCCCATGCCCTATGCCGCCAACCTCGAGAAACACGCGCTGACCTCGACCGCCGAGGTGATCGAAGCCGTGAAGAAGGTGACGTACCGCTGATGGAGGTTCACGGCCGCGATATCGAGACTGAGTGCTACCGCGTCACCCATGTGGTCGACGGGCGTACCGTCACCGCGCTCGTGCCCGAACGGCTGGCCGCCGACACCCGCGTGGTGGGCCGGCCCAGCCATCAGGACGCCTATGTCTGGATGGCCGGCCACAAGGACAGGATCGAAGCCGCCATCGAATCCCTTGCCCACGGGGGATCCGCGAAAGCCCCCTATGACCAGATCACCCTGATGCCTTCTTCTGGCTGAAAATATCCCGGGGAGCGCGAGGGGCAGGCCCCTCGCTCCCGCCCTCACCCAAGACGCCACGTCCGGAGACGAAGACATGCCGACCGAAATCCTGATGCCCGCCCTGAGCCCGACGATGGAGGAAGGCACGCTCGCGAAATGGCTGGTCAAGGAAGGCGACACCGTGGCCTCGGGCGACCTGCTGGCCGAGATCGAGACCGACAAGGCGACAATGGAGTTCGAGGCCGTCGACGAAGGCGTGATCGGAAAGCTGCTGGTGGCGGACGGCACCGAGGGCGTCAAGGTCAACGCGCCGATCGCGGTGCTCCTGGCCGAGGGCGAAAGCGCCGATGACATCGACGCGGCACCCTCCGCCCCCGTGCCGGAGGCGGCGCAGCCTGCCGACGCGGGCGACGAGGCGGCCCCCGCAGGGGGTCCCGAGAAGCCCGCCCCCCCGGCCCGGAACAGCTCGGACGGTGACCGCATCTTCGTCTCGCCACTGGCACGTCGCATCGCCGCCGACAGGGGGCTGGACCTGGCCGGGATCAAGGGCTCCGGCCCGCGCGGCCGCATCGTCAAGGCCGACGTCGAGGCTGCGCAGGAGCAGCCGAAAGCACCCCAGCAGGCCCAACAAGCCGCGGCTGCCCCGACACCTCCGCCCGCCGCTTCCGCCAGCCAGGTGGCGGCGATGTACCAGGACCGCGATCACGACGAGGTCCCCCTCGATGGCATGCGCAAGACCATTGCCGCGCGCCTCACCGAGGCCAAGCAGCAAATCCCGCATTTCTACCTGCGCCGCGACATCCGCCTCGACGCGCTGCTCGACTTCCGCGCCAAGCTGAATCGCCAACTCGAGGCGCGCGGCGTCAAGCTTTCGGTCAACGACTTCATCATCAAGGCCTGCGCAGCCGCGCTGCAACAGGTGCCCGACGCCAACGCGGTCTGGGCCGGCGACCGCATCCTGCGGCTGAAACCCTCCGACGTGGCCGTTGCCGTCGCCATCGAGGGCGGCCTCTTCACGCCGGTGCTGCGCGACGCCCATGCCAAGACGCTCTCGGCGCTCTCGACCGAAATGAAAGACCTCGCCGCCCGCGCCCGCGACCGCAAGCTCTCGCCGCCGGAGTATCAGGGCGGCAGCTTCGCGATCTCCAACCTCGGGATGATGGGGGTCGAGAACTTTGATGCCGTCATCAACCCGCCCCACGGCGCGATCCTGGCCGTCGGGGCCGGCGTCCGGAAACCCGTCGTGGACGAAGACGGGGAAATCACCGCGGCCACCGTCATGTCGGTCACGCTCTCGGTCGACCACCGGGTCATCGACGGCGCGCTCGGCGCCGAGCTTCTGGCGGCGATCAAGGACGGGCTGGAGAACCCCATGGCCCTGCTGGCCTGACCCCGCCCAGCCGAGGCGCGAACTGTCAAGCAAGGTTCTCCTGACCTGACAGGCTCTCGCGATGCCGTAAGGTGCTCTCACGCTCCGTATTTCCGGGGCGTCTGGTTCGGGGATATTTCCCCCGGTTGCGAGGCACCATGGTCATTGATTACGTCACCCTGCCCGAAATCGACGTCATTTGCCGCAGCATCGGATTGATCGGAGTCTTGCTCTACGTGGGCGGGTTCTTCTGTCTCTGCATGGGTCGGCTGGACAGCCGGGGAACGGCGTATTTCGTGCTGGTCTTCGTCGCTGCGAGCTGCGTGCTGGTCAGCCTCTGGGCGGACTTCAACCTGAGCGCCGCCATGATCCAGCTGTTCTACATCGCCATGTCGCTGGGCGGCGTGGTGATGCGCTGGCTGTCGCGGCCGCGGTTCGAACACGCCCCGAAAGCCGCGGACCGGGTCTGAGCGCCGTCAGACAACCCCGTAGGCCAGCATCGCGTCGGCCACCTTCTTGAAGCCCGCGATATTGGCGCCCTTCACGTAGTCGCAATAGCCTTGGCCGTCGGGATTGCCGTCCTCGCAGCCGAATTCCAGGCAGCGGTCGTGAATGCCCATCATCAATTCGCGCAGCCGGGCCTGCAACTCGTCCTCGCGCCATGACATCCGTGCCGAATTTTGGCTCATTTCCAGCCCCGACATGGCCACGCCGCCCGCGTTGGCCGCCTTGCCCGGCGCGAACAGGATGCGCGCCTGCTTGAACACCTCGACGCCCTCAAGGTCGGTGGGCATGTTGGCCCCCTCGGTGACCGCGATGCAGCCGTTCTTGACCAGCGTCCGCGCCTCGTCTCCGTTCAGCTCGTTCTGCGTGGCGCAGGGCGCGGCGATATCGGCGGCGACCCCCCAGGGCCGCTGGCCCTCATGATAGGTGGCGCTCCCGAACTCCTCCACGTAATCCGCGATCCGTCCGCGCCGTCTGGTCTTGTGCTCCTTGACCCAGTTGATCCGGTCGAGGTCGATGCCGTCCGGATCGTGGATGAACCCGCGTGAATCCGACAGCGTCAGCACCTTGCCGCCAAGCTGAGTGATCTTCTCGGCAGCATGCGTCGCCACGTTGCCCGACCCCGAGACAACCGCCGTCTTGCCGAGGATCTCCTGCCCCTGCCGCTTCAGCATATCCTCGAGGAAATAGACCGCGCCATAGCCCGTGGCCTCGGTCCTGACCAGGCTGCCGCCGTATTCCAGCCCCTTGCCGGTCAGCACCCCGGTGAACTGGTTGGTGATCCGTTTGTACTGCCCGAACATATAGGCGATCTCGCGCGCGCCCACCCCGATATCCCCCGCCGGCACGTCCGTATCGGCGCCGACATGGCGGTAGAGCTCGGTCATGAACGACTGGCAGAAGCGCATCACCTCGTGGTCCGACTTGCCCTTGGGGTTGAAGTTCGCGCCGCCCTTGCCGCCGCCCATCGGCAGGCCGGTCAGGCTGTTCTTGAAGGTCTGTTCGAAGGCAAGGAATTTCAGCACGCTTTCGGTGACGTTGGAATGAAACCTTATGCCGCCCTTGTATGGCCCGATCGAGTTGTTGTTCTGCACCCGCCAGCCGCGCTGCACACGGATGTTGTTATTGTCATCCTCCCAGCACACCCGGAACGACACCACACGGTCCGGCTCTGCAATACGCCGCAGGATCTGGTATTCGTGATAGGCCTCCTTGTCCTGGATGAAGTCGAAGATGTCCTGCGCGACCTCGTGGATGGCCTGAACGAACTCCGGCTGTCCGGGATTGCGGCGCTTCACGCCCTCCATGAATTGATTGAAATCGACATGATCGGTGACGCCCATGTCCGGTCCTCCCTAGAAAAAAGGCCATTGGCGCGCAGGCGCGAGAACGGCAATGAAGAACTGCCTAAAATGCAGATGACAAAAGCCACGAAATGCCCGACCGATTGTCGGAGGGCACAGGTCATCTGACAAGTGTTTTGTTTTGGCGGCCTTTCCGGGCGCGCGTCAGCCGCCGTTGCGCAGGATCTGGTCCATGCTCAGCGACGGCTGGGCACATCCCGCGTCGCCGACGATCCGCGCCGGCACCCCTGCGACGGTCTTGCAGGGCGGAACCTCCGCCAGCACCACCGATCCCGCGGCGATCCGCGCGCAGTTGCCGACGCGGATATTGCCCAGAACCTTGGCCCCGGCCCCGATCAGCACGCCATCGCCGATCTTGGGGTGACGGTCCTGCTCTTCCTTGCCGGTGCCGCCCAGCGTGACCGAATGCAGCATCGACACGTTGTCGCCCACCACCGCGGTCTCGCCGATGACGATGGAATGCGCGTGGTCGATCATGATGCCCTTGCCGATGCGGGCGGCAGGGTGGATGTCGATGCCGAACACCTCGGACACGCGCATCTGGATGAAATAGGCCATGTCGCGGCGGCCCTGATGCCAGAGCCAATGCCCGACGCGATAGGACTGCACCGCCTGGAAGCCCTTGAAGAACAGCAGCGGCTGGATGAACCGGTGGCAGGCCGGGTCCCGGTCAAAAACCGCCGCCAGGTCGGCCCGTGCCGACCGTCCGATGGTGGCGTCCGAAACAAAGGCCTCGTCACAGATCTCGCGCAGGATCTGTTCGGACATCTCGCCCGAAGCCAGTTTCAGCGAAATCCGGTAGCTGAGCGCCCGGTCGAGCGACGGATGGTGCAGGACGCTCTGGTGGATCAACCCGCCCAGAAGCGGCTCATCCGCAACGGCTTTTTCCGATTCTTCGAGGATCCGCGCCCAGATCGGGTCGACCTCGGCGATTTGCGCTTGTGTACGGGCCATGGCATCCTCGTCTCGGCTGTCGTCCCTTGGATATAACATCGCAGAGGCCAACGCCAAGCGCAAACCTGTGATCAAGGGCATTCGCGGGCATGATCGATTCGGAAAAGGACCGCTTTCGCAAGGTGATAGAGGACAAACTTGCGGAGCTCGCCGATGAAAGCGACCGTGGCCGGGACGGGCAATCGGTGGTCACGCTGGATCAGCAATCCGTCGGGCGGCTCAGCCGGCAGGACGCGCTGCTCAGCCAAAGCATGGCCAAGGCGGCGCAAACCCGCCGCGATGCCCAGGCCGCGCGGCTGCGTCAGGCGTTGATCCGGTTGGGCGGCGACGACTTCGGCTATTGCGACGACTGCGGTGAGCGGATCGCTGTGAAACGGCTGGAGTTCGACCCCGCGGTGACGCTCTGCATCGGCTGCGCCCGCGGATGAGGCAAGCCCGGCGCATCAGGCGGCCGTCAGTCGGAAGTTTGACGCCGCCGCAGTCCCGGACTTGAGCCGGGACCTCTTCTCAAGCTTGGACGTGAGGTGCCGGATCAGGCCCGGATCAGCGTGAAAAGGTTCGGCGGCAATAGCACATTACGTACCTCCCTCACCCGATCCGCCGCCCCGCCCGCCAGTCCAGCAGCCCACGGAACACCGTCTCCATGCAGCGGCAATAGCGTTCCTCGCCCAGCGCCGGCTCATCCGCCAGCGGACGCGCCCGCGCCGCCGCCATCAGCGTGCCATTGCCCCAGTCGCGGTGCGGCCGGCCCAGCCGCTTGGCATAGCGATCCGCGAAATCCGCCTCCTCGATCATGCGCCGGCACAGCCCGTCCCGCGCGGCCTCGGGCACCAGCAGTAGGGCCCGCGCCGCCGCCGTCACGTCTCCATGCAGCACCGGCCGCATCAGGCCTGCCACCGCGCGAACAGCCCCGGCCCGTAAACATCCGACACCTGCGCCACCTCGACGGCAAAGCCGGGCACTGCCCCATCCGCGGATTGCATCCCGGCCGTGTAGCTGAACCCCGGCGCATCCAGCACCTCCTCGCGCAGCACCGTCACGCCGTCCATGACCCGCAGGATATACCGCTCGAAGGCTTCGCCGAGCGGCACATCCGCCAGGTCCCAGCTGTCGCCGTCGATCCGGGTCCGACGTACCCAGTCCACCGCTAGGTCCGCGCCCTGCCATGTCCCCCGCAAGTGGGCCGGGCTCAGCGGCCGCAAGCCGTTTCCGTCAAAGGCATGCACCTCCTGCACGTAGGACGGGTCGCTCACCGGACGCCGCGCCGGTCCGATCCGGTAATGCCGCGCCAGCCTGCGCTGCGCAAAGGCAAGGTCGATCTGCTGTGGCGCGCCGTCCATCAGCACCACATAGCTGCGCACAGGCCAGGCTTGCGGCATCAGCGCATCGGTGCCCAGCTGCCCCCGCAACCGGTGGCTCAGCAGCCAGGTATCCTCATCCACCAACTCCGCGTCCCGGAACTGGAACAGCTCCCACCCACCGGGCGTGCCGTCACCGATGGCGCACAGGTTGCCACCCGCCAGCAATCCGGCCTCGTCGATCGTCTCGAACATCCCCGTGGTCAGCTTCACCTGCACCGCGTCACCGCGGTCAATCAGCCCGGAACGGGCGGCGAACAGTGGCGTCTCGGTCACGCCAAAGGTCGCCCGCGCCGCGATGATATCGTTCAGCGCATAGTTCGCATCCTGCGCCGAGTCGTAGACCGCCACGCTCCCCGGCCAGGGTTTCGCGGCCACCGCCAGGTGCGGCGCATGCGGCACCTCGTCGCCGCGCATCAGCGGCAGGTCCATGAACAGCGGCAGCACCGGCACCGGCGCCACGAATTCCGGGACCGAGGGCAGCTCGTCGGGCAGGTCCACCGGCTTGTAGACCTCGGGTTCGATCCTGACCGCCTCGACGATCTGCTCGCGGCCCACCTCCTGCCGATCGACGCGGTACAAGGCCCGCGATGCGCCCTCGGGCAGCGACACCACGTCCCCCGGCCCGATGTCCAGCCGCGACGGCGGCAGCGCGAAACGCGCCGTCTCCCGCGCTACCCGGGCCTCCGCCAGCCAGCGCTCGACCGTCTGCCGCCCCTCGGCGCGGGTCATCACCAAAGGTATCTCGCTGCGCGACACCGCATGTGTCGCCTCGTCCGGCAATACGGCTTCCTCGGCCACAGTCTCGTAATCGCCGTCCGAGCGGATGAACTCCAGCCTCACACGTCCCGCCATGTCGGCCTCCGACGCCCGCGTCTGGGTCAGCACCCCGTCGAGGTCCTCGTTCAGCGCCAGCCGCGCGGCATCGACCGCCTTGGGGTTCAGGCCGTTGCGCATGACGAAATGCAGCACACCCCGGCGCTCCACCGCATCAAAGCCGTAACGCAGCATCAGCGGCTGCATTAGCTTGCGCATGTCGCCAATCTGCTCGCTCAGATATCCCCGCACGAAACCGTGCAGGCCCGACACGTCATAGGCCAGCACCCCCGCCTCGATGCAGATTTCCTCGACCAGCTTGGCCAGCGACATCCCTGAGACCCGCCCGTTCAGCCAATGCCCCCGGGCGTAGTTTTCACCATCGCTCCACAGCTCGTTGCCGGGAAACGCCGGGAAAGGACGCGTGTCCCATGCCCAGACGAACGCCCGGCCCATGTCGATCATCGGCGCGCCGTATTCCTCGCTCACCGGATTGTTCGCCGGGTCACCCCAGTACTCGGTCACAGCGCGCAGGTACTGCCGCTGGATCAGCTCATCGCGCCGCCCGTCGGAATAGCGCGGCAGGCCCGACTCGCTCGACTTCGGATCGAGGAACTTGTTGGGCTGGTTGGTGCCCTTGTCGACGGCTGCACAACCAAACTCGGTAAACCACACCGGCTTCATCTGCGGCAGCCATGCCGTGGGCGCGGGTTCGGCCACCCCGCCGGTCCGGTTGTGATGCGCGTGCTCCCACCACCCGCGAATGTCCTTGTAGCGGAACACCCAGTCCTCGCCATAGGCGCCATCGGTAATGGGCGTGCGCCGCTGCGCCTCTCGCGCCTCGGGCGTGGTGTAGTACCAGTCGTAGCCCTCGCCCCCCGCCACATTGCCGCGCAGGTAATCAAGGTTGTAGATCGCGCCAAAGCCCGCATCCGCGTGATCCGCGTCGTCGCGCCAGTCCGACAGCGGCATATAGTTGTCGATCCCCACGAAATCGATGTTCGTATCTGCCCACAGCGGATCGAGGTGGAAGTACACGTCTCCCGACCCGTCCTGCGGGTGATAACCGAAATACTCCGACCAGTCGGCCGCATAGGAGATCTTCACATCGGGGCCGAGGATCTCGCGCACGTCCGCCGCCAGCTGTCGCAACTGGTCTACGGCGGGAAAGCTGCCCCCGGCCCCGCGTATCTGGGTCAGCCCGCGCATCTCGGAGCCGATGCAGAAGGCGTCGACACCACCCGAGGCGGCGCACAGCGTGGCGTAATGCAGGATAAAGCGGCGATAGCCCCAGCCCTGCGGTCCGCTGTAAACAACGGTCTTGTCGATGACCTTGGCAGCCCCCGCCAACGCGCCGATCACGCCACCGTTCGCCGCACTCACCCCGTCCACCGCGAAGTCACCGACCTGCGCGGTCCCGAAGAACGCCGCCACCTCAGCCTCGGCCGCCGCCGTCCCGTCCGGAGACCCCGGCTGCCCCGGCGCCTTCGACGTGGTGATCCGCCCGCGCCACGGCAGCACCGGCTGATCCACGGCGTCGCTGTAGGGATCCGGCAGTCCGTTATCCGCCTGCTGCTCCATCAGGATGAACGGATAGAACATCGCCACCTGCCCGCGCGCCTTCAGCGCCGCGATGCCTTCCAGCACCGACCCGTCGCTGGGGGTCCCGCCATACACCGGTTCGCCCCCTTCATCCAGCAGCACCACTTCCGCCGCGCCCCGCGCCATTCCGCTGACCTTCCAGCCCGCATCCTTGCCGTCGAACTCGGTCTGCTCGACCTTGGGCTGCACCGTACACTCGCCAACCCGCAGATCGTCCCCGAACCAACACACCACCAATGAGGCCGCGCCCATGTTCGGACATTCCTCAACCAGCTGATCCAGCGACACGTCCAGATCGCTCCGCCCCGATGCGCCGTTCACGTTGGCCAGCCGGTGCTGCCCCGGCCCGTACTTGTAGCTCACCGGCGTCGTCGCCAGCGCATATTCCCCGGTCCCCGGGATCAGCGCCACCGCCTGCAGGTTATGCGGGACCTCTTTGTAGCCTTCGGGCGTGTCGGTCTGCACCGGCCGCGAGACTTCGAAGCTGAACTGCGGCACCCGGTTGCCGAACGCGCTGAGGTCAAGGTCCTCCAGCACCACATAGGCCGTCCCGCGATAGGCCGGCACCGCGCCCGCGCCCTCGATCGCCTCGATCTTGGCGTCGGGCAATTGAACCTCGGCGCCGGTATAGACCCGCATCGTCAGGCTCTCAGGCGAGATCTCCTCGCCATCCGCCCAGACGCGCCCGACGCTGGTGATCTCGCCCTCGCAGATCGCGATCGCAAGGTTCACCGAATAGGAATAACGCGTCTCCTTCACCTTGGGCTGCGGCGGTCCGCCCTTGCCGCCACCGCCGCCACTTTTCTTGGTGTTCACATGCTCGGTGAACTGGCTGGCCCAGATCACATGCCCCGCCATCCGCATCCGACCGTAGGCCCGCGCCACCGGCGCGCCTTCGCCCGCGCGATTCACCCGGAAACGGTCAATCCGGTTGCCCTCAACAACCACCTCGGACCCCTGCCCCATCAGCCGCTGGTCAATGGCCCGCCCGATGGTGGCGCCCACGAAGCGGCCCACAGCTGTCATCGACAGGCCAAGGAACGTGCCCCCGACCGAGCTGCCAAGCGCCGCGCCGGCGGCGGAAAGAACGATAGTCGCCATCAGATGGCCTCCCCTTCAAGGAAATGCAAACCGCGCCACGATGCGCCGCGCCCAGGGGGCGCTCAGCGGGCTCTCGGTGACCCCGTGGCCGGTGTAGGAATGGATGAAGGACCCTTGCGCCCCGATACGCGCCTGCAATCCCAGATGCTTGGCGACTGCGCCGTCCCGCATTCGGAACAGCAGGACATCGCCCGGCGCGGCCTGCTGCAACGGCTTCGCCAGCAAATGCGCCTGCGCCGCCCGCCACAGCCGCTCGTCTCCCTGCGGCTCCGACCAGTCGCGGGTATAGGCCGGCACGGCTTCCGGCTCCGCGCCGAATACCTCGCGCCAGACCCCGCGCAACAGCCCGAGGCAATCGCACCCCGCACCCTGCACGGAGGCCTGGTGCAGATAGGGCGTCCCGATCCACCCGCGCGCCGCGGCCACGACCCTGTCGCCGGTGCAGGTCATTTGCGCTTGCCGCCCGACTTGCCGCCCGAGCGCGCCGGGCTGGCAATCAGCCAGTCATCCTCCGGCACATGCGGAAAGCCCCGATAGTTCAGCAGGTTGTCGAACTTGAACCGGCAGGTTTCCACCCGCTTGTCGCAGCCCGCCGTCAGCCGCACGGTTTCGCCCACCGCGATCTGTGCGCGCAGCGGCTCCCACAGCTCGATTTCCTGCCGCCCATCGACGATGACATCCCGTTTCACCGCGCCGAACAGCCCCTCGGCCACCCCGCTCAGCACATCCATGCGCCCACGTTGGAACCACCCCGGCGCGAATCCGCCGCCGGTGTCGACCGTCACGGTCGAGGTCTCGGCCACCGCCTGCACCACGCCCTCCCAGACGAACCCCGGCGTCGTCAGATCGAACCCGCAGGCCGCATCCCCCAAAACCGCCGTGCAGGGCGACTGGTAGACCCGCCCGAACGGCCGGTTCAGCGCCTCCGACAGCCCCCGCAACTCGGCCTCGAAGGCGCCATCGATGCGCTTCAGCTCGCCGATCGTGCCGCGAAACAGCAGGTGCCGCTGGCTCACGTCCTGCCAGTTCACCAGCCAGGCCCGCACCATGGCCCCGTCGAAGCGCCCCGCAAGGATGTCCGCCTCGGTGATCGCCGCATCCGACAGCGCGCCGACCGCCTCGGTGTTGTCCACCGACAGGCCCGTGCCCTGCTGCAAGGCCATCGCACTGAGGCCCGTGTCCGCACGAAACACCAACCTGTCGAACGCCAGTGCCCGGTCGTGATCGGTAAAGCCGAACACCGTGCCATCGGTGCGGTCGATCGCCCAGGCCCGGCACAGCGTCGTCAGACCGCTCTCCAGATGCGTCTGCAAACCCTCCGTCAGCATCAGATACGCACCTCCACCACCGGGACCGAAGGCACCTCTCCGGCCTGAAAGGACGCCACCGAGGTCGCGATTCTGTCGGTGTCGAACCGCACCGGCACGTCGAACTCGAACCCGGCCGTGATCTCGACGTCTTGCAACGGCGGCCGCTCGAAGGTCACGACCCCCGTCGCCTCGTCCACGTCCCAGTGAATGCTCTCCTGCAACTCGTCACCCTGCACGCCGATCTTCACCGTGCCGTTGACCGGCTTGGTGATCGGCCGCGCGTACTCCGCCCCGCCCGACTGATAGGTCTTGACCAATTGGTACTGCACCGAGGCGCCATCCCCGATGGCGATCACCTGATCGCGGTAGTCCGGCGCCTTCGACGGCAGCGACGACTTGAAGTCTGACCAGTCCTTCCACCGAAATCCGTAAAGCTGCCCGCGCCGCGCCTCGAAAAAGCCGATCAGCACCTCGATATCGTCCAGCGACCTCAGCCCCAGACCGGCATCATAGCGATGCCGCGACTGCGCCCAGGGCGTGTTGCGCTCCTCGAACCCGTTGGCCAGCGTGACAACGTCGGTCCGCCGCTCCGGTCCGCCGGACGACCCGAAACTCAGGTTCGCGGGAAACCGTACTTCGTGAAATGACATGGCTTTTCCCCTCTCAACGATTGCGATTGCCGCGCGCCAGCGCCCGGCCCATCTGCGCCGCGATCTGGCTGGACGACCGGCTAAAGCCCTGCACGTCCGGCGTCTGGATGTTCATAACCACGTTCACCGGCCTGCCGCCGCCACCGGCCCGCACCCCCAATTTGCCGTCAGGTCCACGGCTCAGTGGCATGATCGCCTCCGGTCCCGCCTCGCCCATCAGCCCAAGCCCACCGCGCATCGGAAAGTGCACCGGCCCGCCGACCACACCGCCATTGGCGAAGGGCGTCACCCGGCCCTGGCTGAACGCGCCGCCCTTCTCGAAGGGAAACAGCCCACTCACCATGCCGCCCAGTAACGAGCCGAAGTGATCCGTCACCGGCTTCACCGCCGCGCTGTAGGCCGCGTTTATCATCGACTGGCCGATCACGTTCAGCGCCTCCGAGAACTTCATCCCGTCCAGCACCACACCGTCGATCGCCTTGCGCAGCCCGCCGGAGAGCGTCGAGCTCAGCGCCTTCGCCTGGTTGCCCGTCGCCGAAAATGTCTGATGTATCCGCTTCAGTTCCACGTCGAAATTCGCCGCCAGCGACGAGGCCGAGCCCAGCGACTGCGCCAGCGCATCGACCTGCAGGTCGAGATCGTCCAAGCCTTCAAGTTCCGCCATCTTCCGTTCCTTTCTCGTCCGGGAATGCCGCGATCAGCTGGTCCAGCCGGTCGCGGGTCAGCACCGTCCCCTGCCCGCCGACCCCAAGCATCAGCATCAGCTCCGCCGGGGTCAGCGCCCAGAATTCGTCGGGTTTCAGGCCCAGCCCGCGCAGCCCCGCCGCCATCAGCCGCGCCCAGTTGATACGGGTCACTCCGCCGTCTCCTCCGGCACCATGAAGGCCCGCGCCAGCAGCGCCGCCGCCGCCTTTGCGGCGCCCAGGGGCCCGCCCGCGATCTCGGCCCGCACCAGATCGCGCGGACCGCCCTGCCAGCCACCGCCGCGCAAGCCGGCCACGATCAACGCCAGCACGTCGCGGCTGGCAAACCGCCCGCCCTCGAAACGCTCGACCAGATCGACCAGCGATCCCTCGTCCAGCGCCTCTTCCAGTTCGGCCAGCGCGCCCAGCGTCAGCTTCAGCACCCTTGCCTCTCCGTCGATCACCAGGGTGACCTCTCCCCTCCACGGATTGGCCATCCTCAGAGCGCCACGAAGTTCAGCTGCCCGGCCGAAGACAGGGAAACCTCGTAGGTCGCCTCTCCGTCGTGGTTCCCGGCGTACTCCAGCGACGTCACTTGGAACGGTCCTTCGATGGTGCCGAAATCGGGGATGATCACCTGAAAGCTGGGCACCTCCCCGTCGAAGAAGATCTGCCGTGCGCGCTCGTCCGTCGCCGCGTCCTTGAAGATGCCGGCGCCGGAAATCGCCGCGCTCTTGACGCCCGCGCCGGCCAGCAACTCGCGCCAGCCCCCGGCGCTTTCCAGCGATGTCACGTCCACCGTCTCGGCGTTGAAGCTGATCCGCGAGGCGCGCAGCCCCACCATCGTCTCGAACTGTCCTGCCCCCGAAAGATCGACCTTGATCAGAAGGTCCTTGCCGTTTTGCGCTGCCATGTCGCTTACTCCGATTGAAAGTTCAGTTGTCTTCGACCCGCGCGCGAAAGATCATGTCGATCTGCCGCGTGCCGTCGCCGGTGTTCCGCTTCGCCTTGGCGCGCAGGAACCTCAGCCCCACCAGCCGTCCCCGGCTGAGGGACAGTGGCGCATCGACCAGGGCATCGCTTACCGCCGCAGCGGCCTGCTTGGCATCCTGGAACCCCTGGTGTTCCGAAAACACCGAGACGCCAAAGTCATGCATCGCGCCGCCGCCGGTCTTGTCGGACCGGTCGCGCACATGTTCCGCGCCCAGCGTCACGTAGATCGCCGGCAAGGTACCCGCCGGGATCGCGTCATAGACCGCGTTACCCACCACCGCCGTCAGCGCCGCATCGCCCGCCAGCCTCTGGTAGACTGCCTCCTGCAAGGCCGCCGTCACCGCGTAACTCATGTCGCCAGCTCCTCTTCCGTGAAACAGGTCAGATAACGCCCCTCCGGGTCACGCTCTGCCACCGCCTCGATCCGCCAGACCCGCGCGCCCGCGCGAAACCTCTGCCCCGGCTTCGGGCGCTCGGGCGCGTCTTCAGGCGCCCCCCGGACCACGATCCGGTACGCCGTCACCGATTGCGCGGTCGCCGCACCGCCCGTCACCCGCCCGGTGCGCGCCGTCACCTCGGCCCACAGCGTGCCCAGCGGCAGCCACAGCCGGTCAAAGCCGCCGGCGCCATCGGCGACGTCCTGCGGCGCCTCCAGCATCAGCGCCCGTGTCAGCCGCGGCACGCTCATGTCCGCACCCCGATCCGCACCCGGCGGTAGCGCTCGATCAGGCTGGTCACGCCGAACGGCATGCACCCCTGCCCCAGCGAGGTCTCGTCGCGGTACTCGTAGTAATGTGCCGCCAGCAGCATCACCGCCTGCCCGAGGTCCGCCGGAAGCGCCCCCCAGTCGGCTCCGTAGCCTGCGGAGAAGCGCGTCACCGCCGTGCCGCCCGTAGGGATAGCCGGCAGGCGGCTCCCCGTGGCGCGCAACTCTGGGTCCTGCATGTCCTGCACCAGCCGATAGTCGCCGGGGTCCACCACGCTGACCGCGCCGGCCACGTCGCGGATCTCGACGGATCCCACTCCGCTGACAGGTGCCACCGGCAGGCGCTGCGCCGCGGTCTGGTGCCAGCCCTCGACCGTATAGGCAAAGTCCCGTGCAATCAGGATCTTGCCGGTCCGGGCCTCGATCGCCGCCATGGCTGCGCGCAGAAAGCTTTCCAGCACCGCGTCCTGCACCGTGGCACCGGCAAACCCGGTCCCCAGGCGCAGGTGCGCCTTGAATTCCTCGACCGGAAGCGCCGCCGCGGGCACATTGGTCTCTTCCACCAACATCATCTTCGCAAACTCCGTCATGCCGGCCCCCTCGGGCCCCCAAATTCAGGCGCGCGTCACCCTGCGTTGCTCGAACGGAGGGGAGCTGCCAGACAACGCCGGGTTCCCGACGCGCGCCTGCCGAAGGGCCATTACGACCCCCCGGCCTCACCATCCCGGATTACGAGACGGCGAAGCGCAGCAGCTTGATCGCGGCGAAGTCGCTCACGTCACCGCCGACACGTTTGGTGGCATAGAATAGCACGTTGGGCTTGGCGCTGAACGGATCGCGCAGCACGCGCAGGTCCGGACGTTCGGCCACGGTATAGCCGGCAGAAAAATCGCCAAAGGCAATCGAATCCGATCCAGAAGCAATGTCCGGCATGTCCTCGGCGATCAGCACCGGATAGCCCAGCAGACGCGCAGGCTCACCGGCGGCCAGACCGTCCGACCACAGGAAACGACCGTCGCCGTCCTTCAGCTTGCGCACCTCGCCGGCAGTCTTCGAATTCATCACGAAGGTGCCGTTGGCGCGATAGGCGGCGCCCAGCGCATAGACCAGATCGATGATCGCATCGCCATTGCCCAGCGCGCCGTCGCTGCCCGTGGGCACATAGCCGAGGTTGCCCCAGGTCCAGACGTCGTTGTCCACCGCCGGATGCGTCAGGAAGCCGGTGGGCTTGTCGACACCGTCACCGCCCACGAAGGCCGCCGCCTCGGCGCGCGAAAACTTCTCGGCAATGCGCCCCGCCAGCCAGCTCTCGATGTCAAACGCCGCATCGTCCAGCAGCCGCTGCGAGGCCTTGGGCAGCGCCGACAGCTCGTAGAGCGGAATAGTGATCCGGTCGACGGTCGGCGTCCCGGTCTCGGTCGACGCGCCGGTTTCGCTGGCCCAGCCCGCGCCGACGTCACTGGTGTCGATCAGCACGTCGTAGGACGTCGCCTCGACGTTCACCACCGTGGCCACCGCACGGATCGACGCGCCCGAATGCAGCACCGACCGGATCGTCTCGGACATCTGCGGATCGACAAGGAAACCACCGTCCGAGTTCACCGCCGTCGACATGCTCTTCTGGTCCAGCTCCAGCCCGCGCAGGCCGTCGTCGTCGCCCGAGCGCAGGTAGGCATCGAAGGCCTTCTGGTGCGGCGCGTCATAATCGGTTCCCGCCAGCACCGGGCGGGCCGCGGCAAGGGTCTTGCGTTCGAACTTGGTCATCTTTTCTTCCTGCTTTTCAACACGTTGTTCCATCTCGGCCTTGAAGGCCTTCAGTTCCGAAACGAAGCCGCCCACCGCGGTCTTCACTTCCTCAGCCGGGGACAAGGGATCCCCGCCCGCTGCCGTCGCATCGGTGTTACCCATCTGCTCTCTCCTGATGTCCCGCGGCGTCAGGTGCCGCGCGCGATCTCCTGACGCGCCGCCTCAAAGACCGCCGCCAACTCCCGCAAGTCGCTCTCGGGGCTGTCGCCCTTCGCCGCCACCCGCGCACTGGGCAGCATCGGGAAGGTCACCAGCGACACCTCCCAAAGCTCCAGTTCCTGCAAGAGCCGCCGGCCCTTGTCCGATTTCACCGCCTTATGCGTGCGGTATCCGATCGACAGCCCGTCGATCGCCCCCGCCGCCAGCAGCGCCGCCGCCTCGCGTCCCTTCTCGACGCTGTCGAGGATACGGCCCTTCACGTGCAGGCCGCGGGCATCCTCGCGCACCTCGTCCCAGACGCCGATCGGCTGGGTCGGGTCATGCTGCCACAGCATCCGCACCTTGCGCCCCTCCTCGCCCAGCCGCTTGAGCGAGGCCGCATAAGCGCCCTTTGCCACCACGTCACCGCCCTGGTCACGGGCTCCGAAAAGGCTCGCATAGCCTTCGATCACATGTCCGTCGGTCACGCTCAACGCGCCCTCGAAAGACGCGAACTTCGTTTCAAGTTCCATCACACGCTCCACATCTGCCGCTCCGCAGGCCGGGGCTGTAGGCCGGGCTTCAGCCCGGCACCCCCCGACCCAAATCCTTCGCAGGATGGGCACTTCGCACCCATCGTCACTGCACCACCAGCAGGCTCTGGAACGCCTGCCCGAGGATCGCGGCCACCACGCCGTAGACCGCCAGCCAAAGCCGCTTCTCCAGCCGCTCCAGCAACTCCTCCAGCCGGTCCAATCGCTTGTTCATCGCGGCGAATTGCAACTCCGCCACCCGCTCATGCGCCTCCAGCCGCAGCGCCGGGGCGCAATCGAATGCCTCGAACCCCACGCGCTCACCCATTGTCAGGCTCCGCCGGCAGGCCTAGCAGTCTGCGCTTTTCCGCCACCGACAGGAAATCAGCCGCCGTCACCCGCGCCCACTGCGCCTCGCGCTCGGCGGACAGCGCCGGCACTTGGTCCAGATCGGGTTTCAGCTCCAGCGCCTCGCCAGCATAGCCACTCAGCCAGGCACTCAAGGACGCCGTCACCCGCGCCGCCAGCGGCACCACCGTCAGGCGATAGAACGCCCGGTTGGCCTCCTGGTAATTGGCATAGGTCGCGTCGCCGGGTATCCCCAGCAGCATCGGCGGCACCCCGAAGGCCAGCGCGATCTCGCGCGCCGCCGCATCTTTGGTTTTGTGAAATTCCATATCCGAGGGCGAAAAGCCCATCGGCTTCCAGTCCAGCCCGCCTTCCAGCAGCATCGGCCGTCCGGCATTGCGCGCGCCCTGGTGATTGCTCTCTATCTCGCTCGCCAGCCGCTCGAACTGGTCGGCGCTCAGCGCGCCCTGCCCGTCCGCGCCGCGATAGACGATCGCCCCCGACGGTCGTGCGGCATTGTCCAGAAGCGCCTTCGACCACCGCGAGGCCGAGTTATGCACATCCAGCGCCTGCGCCGCCGCCTGGAACGGCGACAACCCGTAGTGATCGTCCTGCGGATGGAAGCTCTTGACGTGACAGATCGGCGACAAGGGCCCCGTCACATCGAACCGGTGCTTGCGCCCGCCTACGGCATACTCATAGGCCACCGGCCAGCCATCCCGCCCAGGCACCAGCGACATCCGGTCCGAGCGCAGCACGTGCAGCTCCAGCGGCACGCCCTCCTCGCCCGAGACCGCCTCGACATAGCCATTCCCGCTCAGCAGCAGGTGACCGTACAAGGCCTCCAGCAATTCCGCCCGCCCCTGCGCCGGATTGGGCCGCGTCACCAGCGCCATCAGCGGATGCACCTCGTAGCGCCGCTCCGCATCCTGCAACACCAGCGGCAGCGCCGCCGCCGCCTCGGCAATCAGCTTCACAGCGCGAAACCCCACCGGGTTCCCGGCAAAGCCCGCTCGCGTCAGCGACACCGTATCGCGCGGGCTCCAGGCCACCCGGCCCGCGCCCTGCCACGCCACGACCCGCCCGGTCGCGCTTGCCTTGGCCTCCGGTTGCCGTTCCGCCTTGTCCTGTCGCAGAAAATCAAACATCGCGTCCCACGCTCCCTTCATCGGCCCCTCAGGGCACAGCTTTCCCGTCGCCGGACCCCGAAGGCCCCGGCCCGTATCGCCATCTCGTCGTGTTGAACTCACGGCCCCGCGCCGTGCTTCATCTTGCCCTGTAAACTCCCGCCGGAGGCATCCCCGGCCTGACAAGACCCACTATGCTATCAAATGGTTAAACCCACCCGATCACACCGTACGCAGCCCCGGCCGCGCTCAGAGCCTCCGCACGCCCGACCGCGCCGCGCGCTGTTCCAGCACAAGTTCCGTCACCGCCCAAACCAGCGCATCCACCCGGTCCGGGCTGCCCTTGCCCTCAAAGCCCTTCAGCGACATCCGGCACATCTGGTCCTCCAGCAGCCCCAGCCCGGTGCCATGATGCACCCGGCCTTGCTCATAAAGCGCCGCCACGGGTTCGGCCCGCGCCACCTTGCCCCGGCTGGCCGTCACCTTCTTGTAGGGCACCGATCCATCCACCTGCCGCACCACCGCCTCGACCAGATCACCTCCCTGGTTCACCTCGGCCACGATCCGATCCGCCGCATGCTCGTGAAACGCCTCCACCGCCCGCTCCGCCCACGTCCGGGGCGAGGCCGCCGCGATGCTCGCATCCTCCAGCACGTAAACCTGCCAGTCCTGCACCGGACCCTGCATCCTGACGCCCGCCACCACGATCCCGCAGGCATCCGATCCCGCATGCCCCGTCACCGGCGGGTCGACCGCCACCACGATCCGGTCCAGCGGCGGCAGCCCGCCCGTCCGACACCGATCGAGGATCTCATGCGTCCAGAGGGCGCCGTCGATATCGGTCAGCAACTCGCCGTCCAACTCCTGCCGCGCCAGCCGGGACCCTTCGTACCGCGCACGTACCTCCACCAGAAAGGACTCCGCCAGATGCGCCCGGTTCGCCTCGGTCGGCGCCCGCGTCACCACCGACGACGGCGACTCCAGCAAGCGTTTCAGCGCCTCGGCATTTCGTGGCGTCGTCGTCACGCAGGCCCGCGGGTCATCGCCCAGCCGCAACGCGAATTGCAGCATGTCCCAGGTCTCCGATCCGTTCGGCCACTTCGCCAGCTCGTCCGCCCAGGCCGCATCAAACTGTGGACCGCGCAAGGCCTCCGGATCGTTCGCCGAATAGGCCTGTGCCACCGCCCCGTTGGGCCACACCAGCCGCCGCTTGCTGGCCTCCCACACCGGCATCCGGTCCGGCGGCGAACAGCGCAGGATCCCGCTGTCGCCGAAGATCATCACGTCGCGCACCTGGTCATAAGTCTCGCCCAAAAGTGCCACCCGCCGCGCCCGGCCCGGATCGCGCGGCCGCGATCCCTCGACCATCGACCGCACCCATTCGGCCCCGGCACGCGTCTTGCCCGCGCCGCGCCCGCCAAGCACCACCCAGGACCGCCAGTTCCCCTCCGGCGGCAATTGATGCGGATGCGCCCAGAAGTCGAACAAAAAGGGGAGAGCCAGAAGCTCTCCCTCACCAAGGTCGTCAAGAAACGCGTCCTGCACCGCAGCATCGGCGCAACTGAGCAAGACGGCACCCGATTTCAGATCGGGCCTGATCGAGATCGAGTCCATATGATCCCTCGATGGCTGCTTCTCTTCGTGCGTGTTCTGCAAGTTGTGCCTCCGTTTCCATCGCCAGCTTCATCCACCCGCGAATTTCCGCGAGCGTCTTGCTGACGTCCTTCAAAGTTCCGACTTCCCCGTCCTGGACCCGCTTCTTCAGGTCGCGCAGCGCCATCTCGAAGTCCTCGAGGTTCTCCCGCACGGCCCGCAGCTTTTCGTCAAGCCGCGCCGTCGTCTGGTCCGGTGTGATGAGTGTCATGCTGAAGGTATACCTCCCACCTTTGAGGTTGGTCCCCCGCACGATCCACACGAAAAAACGGCCGCCCGGGTTCCCCCGGGGGCCGCTCGCCCATGTCTTCCAGCATGTCACAAGTGATACACCGGACCGTCCCGCTTGTCAAACGAAATCGGGTTAACGTATTGTTACCTAAGCGTTTTTCTGATCAACCTTCGCGCAAGGAAAGGCACCAGCCCCAGACCGCCCTCACCTCGGGCCGCAGTGTCACATCGCTGCGCGCCAACAGGTAGAGATGCCGCTCGCCCATCCATTCCCCGTCCCAGGCCTGTACCAGCCGTCCGTCCGCAAGGTAACGGTCTACATAGGCGCGCGGGGCCAGCGTCACCCCCTGTCCTGCCACCGCCGCATCAATGGCCAGCGCTGTCTGGCTGAACGTCGGCCCGCGCCGCGCGGCCTCACGCGGCAGGCCAAGCACCGTTTCGAAGAACTCCGGCCAGCGCCCGTGCGGCTCCTGCAACAGCACGGCCCGCTCCGGAGCCTCCCGCGCACGCTCCGCCACCTCCGGCGCCGCCAACGCGATCAGCCGGTTGTGAAACAGCAACTCCGCCCGGAGCCCAGCCCCGAACGGCCCGCGGCCTTGCCGCACCGCCAGATCGATCGGCTCGGAATAAAAGCTCGTCACCCGCTCCGTCGCGCGGATCTGCAACTCCACCTCCGGGTGCAACTCGGTCAAGGACGCCATCTTCGGGATCAGCCAGGAGGCCGCGAAGCTCGGCGTCACGCTGATCGTCACCTCCCGACTGACAGGCTGCAACCGCCCAGTCGCGGCCTCAAGTGCGGAAAACGCCCGCTCCACCGCCTCGTGATAGGCCCGCCCCGCATCGGTAAACGCCAGATCCCTGTGCCGCCGCTCGAACAGCGCCACCTGCAACCGCGCCTCCAAGGCCCGCACGTGCTGCGCCACCGCGCCTTGTGTCACGCCCAACTCATCCGCCGCCGCGCGAAACGTCATGTGCCGCCCGGCGGCCTCGAAGGCGCGCAGGGCATTGAGCGGCGGCAGATGTCTCATGGCAATAGTTTTCCTACAGGCACGTGCGCGGAGTTCTGGCTTCACGCAACGCTCTCACAAAGCCATATCTATCGCAACGCTGAACACCTCCGGACAGGAAACCTGCCATGACCCAGACCGCCGCCAACCCGCCCGCGACCCAATGGACGCCAGTCATGGTGATTAAATGGGCCGCCTCGATCATCCAGATCCTCGGCTACGCGCTCACCGGCTTCGGCCTGACCCCGTGGAACCTCTACCTGTTCCTGATCGGCGTGATCGGCTGGTTCGTCGTCGGCCTGCTGTGGAAAGACCGCGCCATCATCCTGATCCACCTCGTCGCCTTCGGCTCGATGATCGCCGGCATGGTCGCGGCCAAATGAGCTCCCCGTCCCGGACCTGATCCGGGACCTCCTGACTGCCTCACAGTGCGGTGGGGTTGGCCGACTCACGTATTTGTAGTATACCGAATAAATTATCACCTAAAGGTTGCAGGCAAGGTGTACCCCGCTTCGCCTGTGCAGAAGCGAATATTTCACAACCCTTTCTCATCAGGAGCATGTCATGAAGACCATCACATTGAAGCTTGTAGTACCCGCCCTCACCATCGGCCTTTTCGCCCTCACCCTGGACACCCCCGCGCAGGCGCAGGATTATATCCAACCGGCAGAGCCGCAGAAATTCCGCCTGTCCGACGAGATGAGGAAAAGCCTGAAAGAGTCGAGCGAGGATGTCCAACTGCTGAACCGGCAGCTCTTCCAGTTCATCGACGGCACCTGTCCCAATCCGTTCGTCCCCTGTCACTGCACCTTCGAGGGCTTCCAGGCCCCGTGCAGCTTCGTTCTGGCCTGTCTGGCCAACGGGCTGTGCGTGCTCGACGACTGACACGGCAACACGCCCGCCACAGGGCCGCCCGACACGCACGCCCGGCCTCCCCTGAAACGCAAAAGGGCGGACCCCAACGGCCCGCCCCCTCATTCCAATCAGACGAAACTACTGCCCCGCCTGCTCCGCCTCGATCTTCCGCCAGGCGGCCACATTGCGATTATGCTCATCCAGCGTCTCGGCGAATGCGTGTCCACCAGAACCGTCCGCCACGAAGAACAGATAATCCGTCTCTGCCGGGTCCACCGCCGCCTGGATTGCAGCCGCGCCCGGGTTGGCAATCGGACCGGGAGGCAACCCGTTGATGACATAGGTGTTATACGGCGTCTCGCGCCGCAGTTCGCTCTGCCGCAGACCCCGGCCCAACACGCCTTCGCCATTGGTGATGCCGTAGATAACCGTCGGGTCGGTCTGCAACCGCATCCCGTCACGCAAACGGTTCACGAACACGCTCGCCACCTGCCGCCGCTCGGCGGCGACGCCGGTCTCCTTCTCGATGATCGAGGCCAGCACCAGCATCTCTTCGGGCGTCCCGATCGGAAGATCCTCGCTGCGGCTGGCCCAGGCCTCGGCCACGATGGCCTCCTGCCGGCGCTGCATCTCAGCGATCAGACCCGCCCGGTCTGCGCCCGGTCGCACTTCATAGCTGTCCGGCGCCAATGAGCCCTCCGCAGGCACCTCGACATCACCGGCCAGCACGTCGAGCGCCTTCAGCTCCTCCACGACCTGCCAGCTTGTCACCCCCTCGGCCAGCGCCACACGGTAGCGCGTATCCGATGCCTTGCGTACCCGCTCGTAATCCTCCGGCACCGCGTCTTCGCCCGGCGTGAACTTGGCAACCTCGGTGAACCGCCCGGTCGTGGGGTCCAGCTCGCGCACCTCCGCCGTCGCCCGGTTGACACCGATCCGGTACACCACTTCCGTGCCGCAGGTGCTGGCGCCGCCACGGGTCACAACGTCGGTGATTTCCGCCATGCTCGCGCCCTCGGGCACCAGAAACGACCCGGCCTTCAGCGCCGTGTCCTTGCCGGTGTAATCCGCGCCCACCCGGAACAGGAAGCCACTTGCAACCGCCCCCTGCGCTTCCAGGTCACGCGACACCCGCTCGAAGTTGGAGCCGCGCTCGACCTTCAGGCAGATCGGGGCCTGCAGCGGGCCCTCCGCCGAATACTGCTCGCGCGCCCAAAGCAGCACGCCACCGAACAGGAAGATCGCGACGACAAAGAAACTCAGGGCGTTGGACGCCACAGACCGCCACATGGCTTACACCTTCTTGAACAGGACCGAGGCATTGGTGCCGCCGAACCCGAAGGAATTCGACAGTGCATAGTTGATCTCGCGCTCGCGCTTCGCGTTCGGGGCCAGATCGACCTTGGTCTCCACCGCCGGATTGTCCAGGTTGATCGTCGGCGGCGCCACCTGATCACGGATCGCGAGGATCGAGAAGATCGCCTCGATCGCCCCCGCCGCGCCCAGCAGGTGCCCGGTGGCCGACTTGGTCGACGACATGGTGACGGTCGAAGCCGCATCGCCCATCATCCGCTCGACCGCGCCCAGCTCGATGGTGTCGGCCATGGTCGATGTGCCATGCGCGTTGATGTAATCAATCATCGACGGCCCGATGCCCGCCTTGCGCAGCGCCATCTTCATGCAGCGCTCGGCACCTTCGCCGGTCTCGGACGGCGCGGTGATGTGATAGGCATCGCCCGACATCCCGTAACCCACGACCTCGGCATAGATCTTCGCACCGCGCGCCTTGGCGTGCTCATATTCCTCCAGCACCACGACGCCCGCGCCCTCGCCCATGACGAAACCGTCACGGTCGGAATCATACGGACGGCTGGCCTTCTCCGGCTCGTCGCCGCGCTTGGTGCTGAGCGCCTTGCAGGCATTGAACCCGGCAATCCCGATCTCGGAGATCGCCGCTTCCGCGCCGCCCGCGATCATCACTTCGGCATCGCCGTCCTTGATGATCCGCGCCGCGTCGCCAATGGCGTGGGCACCGGTCGAACAGGCGGTCACGACCGAATGGTTCGGACCCTTGAAGCCGTACTTGATCGACACCTGACCCGAGATCAGGTTGATCAGCGCGCCGGGGATGAAGAACGGCGACACCCGTCGCGGCCCCCGCTCCTTGATGAGGATGGCGGTTTCGGCAATCGAGTTCAGCCCGCCGATGCCCGACCCGATCAGCACGCCGGTGGTTTCCAGATCGGCGTCGTCCTCCGGCGTCCAGCCGGCGTCGCGCACGGCCTGATCGGCAGCGGCAATGCCGTAGAGGATGAAATCGTCGACCTTGCGGCGCTCTTTCGGCGCCATCCAGTCATCGGAGTTGAAGGTCCCGTCGCTGCCGTCGCCATGCGGCACTTCGCAGGCATAGGTGGTGGCCAGATGGCTGGCGTCGAACCGGGTGATCGGTCCGGCACCGGACTTGCCGTCCAGAATGGCTTTCCAGCTTTCCTCGACGCCGCAGGCCAGCGGTGTCACCAGACCCAGCCCTGTCACAACTACTCTGCGCATGGTTCAGCCCCTTTGCAAATTCTTGGCACGCTCATACCCCGAGCGCGGGGTTCTGGGCAAGGCTTAGCGGCGGCAGACCGCCCATCGCCCGACCTGCCCGGACCGTGGCCCCATGGTGACCCTCGCGGTCCCCCCCGGCCACGAAAAACGGCGCATCCCGCTGGGATACGCCGCTGTCGAAACTCGAGTGACCGCAGGTCAGGACGCTTCTTTGATGAACTTCACGGCATCGCCAAAGGTCTGGATGGATTCGGCCGCGTCGTCGGGGATCTCGATACCGAATTCCTCTTCGAAAGCCATCACCAGCTCGACGGTATCAAGGCTGTCCGCGCCCAGATCGTCGATGAACGAGGCGTTTTCCACGACCTTGTCCTCTTCGACACCCAGGTGTTCCACGACAATTTTCTTAACGCGATCTGCGACGTCGCTCATGTTCAATTCCTCATCGTTTTGGCCTTTGGCCCTGTTTTGCCCGTGCCCCCGCGGGGTCGAACCTTGTTTTGCCCCTGAAGGGGCAGCGCGTGGCCAGCGGCCCTTGTCACCCGCAAATCGCAGGCAGTCCCCGGCCAGCGCCTGCGCTTCCGGATTCCACGCGCCTATAACACAAGATATGTGCTTGGCAAACGCTTTCCGGGGCGCGCGACCTTCTGCCTACAGCATGGCCATTCCACCGTTCACGTGCAAGGTCGCACCGGTCACATAGCCCGCTTCCGGGCTCGCCAGATACAGCACCGCGGCCGCGATTTCTTCCGGGGTGCCCATCCGCGCCGCGGGGATCTGCACGTTGATCTTCTCTTTCTGATCATCGGTCAGCTTGTCGGTCATTGCCGTGGCAATGAACCCCGGCGCAATCGCGTTCACCGTGATCCCACGGCTTGCAACCTCATAGGCCAGCGACTTGCCCATGCCGATCATCCCGGCCTTCGAAGCGGCATAATTGGCCTGCCCCGGATTGCCGGTCGCGCCGACGATCGAGCTGATATTGACGATCCGCCCCCAGCGCGCCTTCATCATGCCGCGCATCACGCCCTTGCACAGCTTCATCGACGCCGTGAGGTTCACCGACAACACGCTGTTCCACTCGTCATCCGACATCCGCATGAACAGGTTGTCGCGCGTGATCCCGGCGTTGTTTACAAGGATATCGACCGCTCCCATCGCCTCGATGGCCTGTTTCGGCAGCGCCTCCACGGCCTCCATGTCGCTCAGGTTGCAGGTCAGCACATGCGCCCGCTCGCCCAGCTCTCCGGCCAGATCCTGCAAGGGGGCCTCGCGTGTGCCGCTCAGGCCCACCGTCGCACCGGCGCCATGCAGCACGCGGGCGATCTCGCCGCCGATCCCGCCCGATGCGCCCGTCACCAGCGCGCATTTTCCGCTCAGGTCAAACATCCACTCTTCCTTCCGTCAGATACGTTCGCGTGTCTCTGCGGGCGCTCAAGCCAGCGACTCTTTCGCCGCCGCCACATCTTCGGGCGTGCCCACGCTGCGGCAGGCGATCGATCGTTCGATCCGCCGCACCATGCCGCACAGCGCCTTGCCCGCGCCGATTTCCCACATATCGGTGACGCCCTTGCCGGCCATGAACTCCACGGATTCGCGCCAGCGCACCGCGCCGGTCACCTGCTCGACCAGCAGGGCGCGGATCTCCGCCGGATCGACCACCGCCTCGGCGCGCACATTCGCGACCAGTGGCACCGCGGGCGCCTTGATCTCGACCTCGTCGAGCGCCCCGGCCATGACCTGCGCCGCCGGCTCCATCAAGGCGCAATGGAACGGCGCGGACACCGGCAGCAGCACCGCCCGCCGCGCGCCCGCGCCCTTGGCAATCTCTACCGCGCGCTCGACCGCTGCCTTATGGCCCGACACCACCACCTGACCCGGATCGTTGTCATTGGCCGCCGCGCAGACCTCGCCCTGCGCCGCCTCGGCCGCGACCGCCCGTGCCTGCGCAAGGTCCAGCCCCAGCAAGGCCGCCATTGCCCCCTGTCCGACCGGCACGGCGGCCTGCATCGCCTGCCCGCGGGTACGCAAGAGCCGCGCGCAATCCGCCACGCTCAACGCGCCCGCCGCCGCCAGCGCCGAATATTCGCCCAGCGAATGCCCCGCCACGAAATCCGCCTTGGTGATGTCGATGCCCTCGGCCTCCAACGCCCGCATCGCCGCCAGCGAGGTCGCCATCAGCGCCGGCTGCGCGTTCTGCGTCAGCGTCAGGTCCGCGGCATCGCCTTCCCAGATCAACGCGCTCAGCTTCTCGCCCAGCGCCTCGTCGACCTCGTCGAACACGGCCTGCGCGGCGGGATATGCCTCGGCCAGCGCCTTGCCCATGCCAATGGCCTGCGCCCCCTGTCCCGGAAATACGAATGCGCGGCTCATGCCGTCCCCCATGATTTGTCGTTGCGTTGGCCATGGATACGCGCCGCGGCACGCCACTGCAACGGCATTTGCCCGGGCGCGCGCTTGGCGCTTGCCCGAACGGCAACCAAGAAAAAACCGGCGGCGCCTCTCGGGCAGCCAACCGGTCCAGTCTTACACGAGGGTCGTGGGGGGACTGCGCGTCACACCTTGCGCGCAGCGAAGAACAGATGCACGCCGGTGAGCGCGAAGAAGAACGATGCGCAGAGCTTGATCATCATCAGCTCCGGCAGGTTGCCCGCGCCGGGTGCAACCCAGAGACCGATCGCCGCAATCATCAATGCCGCCGCAAACAGGCGTGTGATCGCCCGCACCACCAGATTGAGGCTGACCTCAGGGCGCATGCCGTTGCGGGTCTGGGTCGGTGCATCGAAGAAAGGATTTGCTGCGGACATTGGTGCGTTCTCCATTAACCTTTCCTCAATTGATCGCCTCGAAATCGGGCCGGATTGCGGCGCAATAGGGGAAATGGGGCGGAAAGAATGGGACCCGGACAAGACGCCTCCGTTGCAGGCTGGCCCGCCACCGTCCCGGACCCGATCCGGGACCTCCGGCGACAGGCTATTGCAAATACGCGCAACCCTCGTCAGTTCCCGAACGCGGGCGGCCCCGGCCGATCCGCGCGGCGTCGCTCAGCCCTCGCTGTCCAGCTTCAACCGGGTCACGAACGCCACCGAGATATGCGACTTCAGCGCGTCGTATGCCGCCGCATCGTCGCGCGTCTCGATCGCCCGAACAATCGCGTCATGCTCGGCCAGCGCCTTCTCGCCGCGGCCCTCGGCAGCCAGCGAGGTCGTCGCCATCAAGGCCATCGACCGATGCACAAGGTCCAGTTGCTGCACAAGGAACCGATTGTGCGACGCCAGGTGGATCTGCTTGTGGAACCGCCGGTTGGCCCGGCTCAGCGCGTTGGGATCATTCACCAGCGCCCGGTCTTCCTCCACCATATCGCGCAGCACCCGCACCTCCTCGGCCGTGGCATGCCGCGCCGCCAGCCGCGCCGCCAGCCCCTCCAGTTCGGCGCGCACCACGTAAAGCTCCGACATCTGGTTGTGGTCCAGCGAGGCCACGATCAGCGACCGCCCGTCGCGCGACAGCAGGGACTGTGTCTCCAGCCGCTGCAGGGCCTCTCGGATCGGGGTGCGGCTCATCCCCAGCCGGTCCGCCAGATCGCTCTCGACCAGCCGGTCGCCGGGCCGAAACGTGCCCACGTCGATCGCCTCGAGGATCATCGTGTAGGCATCTTTCTGCGGCGTCGTCTTCTGGTTCACCCGTGACCCTCCCCGGCTCATCCGCGCCACCTTACCGGCGGTTCCCGCGCCCGGCAACCATTGCGCCCCGCCAGCCGCCGCGATACCGTCCGCGCCATGTCCAAGGATCTCTTCTCTCACGTGGCCCATTGGGTCTTCGACCTCGACAATACGCTCTATCCCCCTGAAACACGGCTGTTTTCCCAGATCGAGCCGCGCATGACCGCCTGGGTCATGAACACCCTCGGCGTGACCGAGGCCGAGGCCAATCGCCTGCGGCTGCACTACTGGCAAACCTACGGCACCACGCTGGCCGGGCTGATGCGCGAACACGATGTCGATCCCGGCCCATACCTGCACGACGTCCACCAGATCGACTTCTCGGTGCTGACCCCCGACCCCGTGCTTGCCGCCCGCATCCGGGCGCTGCCCGGCCGCCGCATCGTCTACACCAACGGCACCTCTCCCTATGCCGAGGAAGTCCTCGCCGCGCGCGGCCTCTCGGGCCTGTTCGACGCGGTCTACGGTGTCGAGCACGCGGGCTTCCGGCCCAAGCCCGAGCGCGAGGCGTTCGAGGCCATCTTCACCGCCGACGGCACCGACGCCACCCGCGCCGCCATGTTCGAGGACGACCCCCGCAACCTCGCCGCGCCCCATGCGATGGGAATGCGCACCGTCCACGTCCACCCCGAGCGCCATGACGCCGACCATATTCACCATCACACCGACGACCTCGGCCAATTTCTCGCGCAACTCACCTAGGACGGGCGCGCTGCACGCATCCTGTCGGACCGCTCTGGCCCCCGCGCCCGCCCGCGCTATGATCCGGGCAAAGGATCCCTGACATGCATCACGACATCATCATCGCCGGAGGCGGCATCGCCGGCCTCACCGCCGCCGCCGCCTTCGGGCAGGCCGGCTTCAGCGTGCTCTGCGTCGATCCCGCGCCGCCGGTCGCCGACCGCGACGCCGAGACTGCCGATCAGCGCTCCACCGCCTTCCTGCAACCGGCCCGTGATTTCCTTGCCGAAGCGGGCCTCTGGCAACGCCTCGCCCCGCACGCCACGCCGCTCCAGACCATGCGCATCGTCGACGCGGGCGGCACCACGCCCGAGCCCCGCCTGTCCCGCGATTTCGACGCCAGCGACATCTCGGACGAGCCCTTCGGCTGGAACCTTCCCAACTGGCGTCTGCGCCGCGACATCGCCGCCCGGCTGGACGACATGGCGAACGTCACCTTCCGCACCGGTGTCTCCGCCACCGCGCTTTTCACCCGCACTGCCGAGGCCCGCGTCACCCTGTCCGACGGCACCCGCCACCGCGCCCGCCTCGTCATTGCCGCCGACGGCCGCGACTCCACCCTGCGCCAGGCCGCCGGGATCACGGTAAAAACCACCCGCTTCGGCCAGAAGGCGCTGGCCTTCTCGGTCACCCACCCGATCCCGCACAACAACACCTCGACCGAAATTCACCGCACCGGCGGACCTTTCACCCTCGTCCCCCTGCCCGATCATCAGGGCCGCCCCTCCTCGGCCGTGGTCTGGATGGAGACCGGCCCGAAGGCCGCCGCGCTTCACGCCATGGACGTGCCCGGGTTTGAGACCGCCATGACCGAACGCTCCGCGCACCTGTTCGGCCCGCTCACCCTCGCCTCGCGCCGCGCCATCTGGCCGATCATCGCCCAGCACGCCACCCGGCTCACCTCCGAACGCCTCGCGCTGGTCGCCGAAGCCGCCCACGTCCTGCCGCCGATCGGCGCGCAGGGCCTCAACATGTCGCTGGCCGATCTCTCGACGCTGTTGGACCTGGCGAAGGCCAACCCCGACACGCTGGGCGACGCGGCCATGCTCGCCGCCTATGAGCGTGCTCGCCTGCCCGACATCCGCGCCCGCATCGCCGGCATCACCGCGCTCAACCGCACCTCGATGATGACTCCCGCGCCCCTGCGCGACCTTCGCGCTGCCGGCATCGCCGCCCTGCACGAGATAGCTCCGGTCAGACGTGCGCTTATGCAAATGGGCCTCGGAGCGAAGCGCTAGCGCCCGCCCCACACACCCCGCGCGGAATCAAGGCCGAAGGCCGCCGCCAGTCCGCGATGTCACCCCAGGATCACCGTCCCCAACGACATGCACGCCGCAAGCAGCAGTATCGGAAATATCAGGGTAGGAAATTTCATGTCCAAGGGTCCTTCGGCGAAACGCACTGACCCCTAAACGCAGAACCCGGCAGCTTCCGTCGCTGCCGGGTCCTTTCTCACCGAAAATCTGAAAAGATCAGTTCTTCTCTTTGTCGACCATCTTGCCGGCCGAGATCCACGGCATCATGCCGCGCAGCTTCTCGCCGGTCGCTTCGATCTGGTGCTCGTCGTTGATCCGGCGGGTCGCCTTGAACGACGGCTGGCCGACGGCATTTTCCTGCATGAAGTCACGCACGAACTTGCCGGTCTGGATGTCGGTCAGAACCTCTTTCATCCGCTTCTTGGTCTCATCGTAGGGCAGGATGCGCGGCCCCGACACGTACTCGCCGTACTCGGCAGTGTTCGAGATCGAGTAGTTCATGTTGGCGATGCCGCCTTCGTAGATCAGGTCCACGATCAGCTTCACTTCGTGCAGGCACTCGAAATAGGCCATCTCCGGCTCATAGCCAGCTTCCACCAGCGTCTCGAAGCCCATTCGGATCAGCTCGACCAGACCGCCGCAAAGCACCGCTTGTTCACCGAACAGGTCGGTTTCGCATTCCTCGCGGAAGTTGGTCTCGATGATGCCCGAACGGCCGCCACCGATGGCCGAGCAATAGGACAGGCCGATCTCCAGCGCCTTGCCGGACGCATCCTGATGCACCGCCACAAGGCAGGGCACGCCGCCGCCCTTGGTGTATTCGCCGCGCACGGTGTGGCCCGGACCCTTCGGCGCCATCATGATGACGTCGACGCCCGGCTTCGGCTCGATCAACCCAAAGTGCACGTTCAGACCGTGGGCGAAGGCAATGGCGGAGCCTTCCTTCAGGTTGTCGTGGACGTATTTCTTGTAGGTCTCGGCCTGAAGCTCATCGGGCATGGTGAACATGATGACATCGCACCAGGCCGCCGCTTCCGCGATGCCCATGACCTTCAGCCCTTCGCCTTCAGCCTTCTTCGCCGAGGGCGAGCCTTCGCGCAGCGCCACGACGATGTTCTTGGCACCCGAGTCGCGCAGGTTCAGCGCATGGGCGTGGCCCTGGCTGCCGTAGCCCAGAATGGCGACTTTCTTGTCCTTGATGAGGTTCACATCGCAATCGCGATCATAGTAAACGCGCATGTCACTTCCTTCAGCTTGACGTGTTCGATTGGGGGGCAACCTACGCCCAGTCTCGCGGAACTGCACGTCAAACCCGCGATTATTCCGCCATTTTCCGATTTATCTATTCGTCGATTTGCCGTATCTGACGGAAATCATGCTTGACGACACCGACAGACGCATTCTCCGCCAGATGCAGGCCGATCCCGACCTGCCGCTGTCGGACCTCGCGGCCCGCGCCAACGTCACGGCGGCCACTCTGTCCCGCCGGCTCGAACGGATGCGCGAGGCCGGCGTGTTCAAGGGCAAGCGGGCCGAGATCCACTGGCCCGCCCTCGGCTACGCCGTCGAGGTCTCGCTACGCCTGACCCTCGACAAGACCCAGTCCCGCGCCTTCGACGAATTCCTCGCCGCTGCCCGCGAGGTGCCCGAGGTGATCGAGATCCAGACCTTCCTCGGACAGGTCGATGTCCGCCTTGCCGTCATCGCCCGCGACATCCCGCATTACCAGCAGATCTACCGCGACCGCCTGCTCACCCTGCCCCACATCATGGACCTCGAAGCCCTGATGCACGTCGCCCGCATCAAGGACGACGAGGCGTTGCCGGTATGACCCACGTTACAAAGGCGCGCATGCGCCCTGCCCGAGCTCGGGGGGCCCTCTCAGCCAAGCACACCTTCCGTCAGGCAAATCAGCAGACGCCTCACGCGCAGCCGATGCAGCATGTATGCCCTCCTTGGGGGGAGGTCGGGCATGGCGCATGCGCGCCGGTTGCACGGAACCTCGGATGTTACGCACCCACGCCCACCGTTTCGGTTTCGCATCTTCAATTCACCGAAGCCCCATGACCGACCTCGACGCCACCGACCGCGCCATCCTCCGCGCCCTCACCGCCGATGCCACGCTGTCGGCCGGCACCCTCGGCCGTCGGCTGGGCCTCTCGCAACCCGCCACCTGGCGCCGCATCAAGCGCCTGCGCGACAGCGGCGTCATCAAGGGCACCCGCCTGATCCTCGACCGCGAGAAACTGGGCTTCGGCGTCACCGTCTTCCTTGGCGTCAAGCTTGCCACCAAGGGACGTGTCAGCCTCGAGGATTTCGAACGCGCCGTCACCGCCATCCCCGAGGTGCAGACCGTCGAGCATATCCTCGGCCTCTACGACTATCGCCTGCGCGTCGTCGCCCGCGACCTCAGCGATTTCGAGCGCGTCCTCAGACGCCGCATCATGACGCTGCCCGGTGCGGGGCAAGTCGAGGCCAACGTGCTCCTGTCCGAGGAACGCCTGCCCGGCCCCCTCGGCTGAGGCTTGCCCCCCGCCTGGCAGGTCCTAATCTCATTCCCATGGGCTACCGCATCAAAAGGTCCGACAAGACCGTCACCAAGGCGCTCCGCCGCATCGCCTGCGATCAACTTGACGGTGCCATCGCCGCTCTCGATGGGGCAGACGACACCGACGAGGCCATTCACGATGCCCGCAAGGCCTGCAAGAAGCTCCGCGGGCTGCTCCGCCTCGTCCGCCCCGCCTTCCCCGATTACAAGACCGAGAACGCCGCCCTGCGCGACGCCGCCCGCCGCGTCGCTGGCCCCCGCGAAGGCGCCGCCGCGCTGGAAGCCTTCGACCGGCTGGCCCGGGCCTATCCCGACCGCCTCACAGGCCCCAACGCGGCCGCGGCGCACGACGCCCTCGAACACCGCGCCCGCGCGGCGCATCTGGACGACCTCGACGGCCGCGCAGCCGAATTCCGCGCCGATCTGATCGCCTGCCGCGACCGCGCCCGGCACTGGAAGGTGAAGGGCAAGGGCTTCTCCGCCCTCAAAGCCGGGCTCCGCAAGACCTACGGCCGCGCCCGCAAGGCCGGCGCCACGGCGCGCGACACCCGCGCCCCCGCCGACCTTCACCAATGGCGCAAGCGGGTGAAATACCACTGGTATCACGCCCGCCTGCTCAGGACCTGCGCCCCGGAAAAGCTGAAAACCCGCATCGACGCTCTCGGCCGCCTGTCCGACCTGCTCGGGGACCATCAGGATTATGCCGACCTCACCCGCCTGATCGAAGCCGGCGACCTGCCGCCCAAGGCCGCACAGGCCCTTCGCACCCCCTTGATGATCGAGATGGACCGCCTGCAGAACCGCGCCTTCGCCAGGGCCCCCAAGCTGCTGCGCCGCAAGCCGAAGAGGCTGGCCAAGGCCTACCGGACGGCGTGAAAAAACCGGCGCGCCTGACGCCAATTGCCTTTCGCCCGCCGCCACGCTAGCCCTTTACCCGACAACAAGGAGACGGACATGGCGCTGCGCGACGATATCGACCCCAACGGCCTCGACGAATTCTCGGTGGTCTTCACCGACCGCTCGCTCAACCACATGTCCGCCACCTTTCAGGAGGTCATGCACGACATCTCGGACACCTTGAAGGCGGTCTACGCGGCGCAGGCGGTCGTGATCGTCCCCGGCGGCGGCACCTTCGGAATGGAGGCGGTGGCCCGCCAATTCGCCCAGGATGCAAACTGCCTCGTCGTCCGCAACGGCTGGTTCTCCTTCCGCTGGTCGCAGATCTTCGCCATGGGCGGCTTCACCGGCGCTGAGACCGTGCTGAAGGCCAGCCGCACCGGCAACGACCCGCAGTCGCCATTCGCCCCCGCCCCGATCGACGAAATCACCGCCCGCATCCGTGCCGAAAAGCCCGATCTGGTGATCGCCCCGCATGTGGAAACCTCCTCGGGCATCATCCTGCCCGATGACCACCTCAAGGCCATGGCCGAAGCCGCACACGAGGTCGGTGCGCTGATGGTGCTGGACTGCATCGCTTCTGGCTGCATATGGATCGACATGGAGGCCACCGGTGTCGACGTGCTGATCTCCGCGCCGCAGAAGGGTTGGTCCTCCACGCCCTGCGCGGGGCTGGTGATGCTGTCGTCCCGCGCGCTCGAACGGCTGGACAACACCACCTCCGATAGCTTCGCCGCCGACCTGAAGAAATGGCACCAGATCATGCAGGCCTACGAGGGCGGCGGCCATGCCTACCACGCCACCATGCCCACCGACGGGCTGCGCATGTTCCGCGACACCATGCTGGAAAGCCGCGACTTCGGTTTCGACAAGCTGAAGGCCGCGCAATGGGACCTCGGCACCAAGGTCCGCGCGCTGCTGGCCTCGAAGGGCGTGAAGACCGTCGCCGCCCCCGGTTACGAGGCCCCTGGCGTCGTCGTCAGCTATACCAACAACCCCGACATCAAGTCCGGCCGCGCCTTCGCGGTACAAGGCACCCAGATCGCCGCCGGCGTACCGTTGCAATGCGACGAAGGCGACGGCTTCTCGACCTTTCGCCTCGGTCTCTTCGGTCTCGACAAGCTCTATGACGTCGACGCCACCGTCGGCCGGCTGGAGGCAACCCTCGACAAGGTGCTCTGAACCGTCACCGGCCAAAGGGGGCGCTGCCCCCTCGCCCTGCGGGCTCACCCCCGGAGTTTATCCGGCAAGATGAAGGCCCAGGGACGCTCCCTGTCTTCATCTTGCCCTTAAACTCCCGCCGGAAGCATGCACGACCCGTCCTGAGCCGCCCCGGCCCGCGGGTCAGTGCCGCGGAGGCCCCGATCCGGCAAGATGGGGGCTCGGCACCCATCCTGCCTCAGACGACTTCTTCGACGGCCCCCACGACGCGGTCCACGACGGCCTCCAGCATCACCGGATCCTCGCATTCCGCCATCACCCGGATCAGCGGCTCGGTTCCTGACTTGCGGATCAGCAGCCGGCCCTTGCCGTTCAACTCGCCCTCGGCCGAGGCGATCGCCGCCTTCACCGCGTCGGCCTCCAGCGGGGCCTGACCGGCATCGAAGCGCACGTTCTTCAGCATCTGCGGCACCGGCTCGAAGTTCCGCGCAAGGTCCGAGGCCTTGCGCCCGGTCCGCGTCATCTCGGCCAGAAACTGCAACCCCGCCATCAGCCCGTCGCCGGTGGTGGCATAATCGGTCATCACGATATGCCCCGACTGTTCGCCACCGAGGTTCCAGCCGCCGCGCCGCATCGCCTCGACGACATAGCGGTCGCCCACGCCGGTCCGCTCCAGCCGCAGCCCCTTGGCATCGAGAAACCGCTCCAGCCCGAGGTTCGACATCACCGTCGCCACCAGAGTGCCGCCACGCAGCCGGTCCTCCTCGGCCCAGCGCGCGGCCATCAGCGCCATGATCTGGTCGCCGTCGGCCACCTGTCCGGTCTCGTCGATGATCATCACCCGGTCGGCATCGCCATCCAGGCAGATGCCCACGTCGGCGCCATGCGCCACCACCGCCTCGGCGGCGGTCATCGGATGGGTCGAACCGCAGCCGTCATTGATGTTGAACCCGTCCGGATTGACCCCCACCGGGATCACGTCGGCGCCCAGTTCCCACAGCACCTCCGGCGCGGCGCGATAGGCCGCGCCGTTGGCGCAGTCGATCACCACCTTCATGCCGTCCAGCCGCATCCCGGCCGGGAAGGTGCTCTTGACCCGTTCCTGATAGCGGAAGCGGCCGTCGTCGATGCGCTTGGCCTTGCCGATCCTGTCGGCCTCCGAGGGGTCCACCCCCGCCTCGATCAGCTTCTCGATCTCGCCCTCGGCCTCGTCCGACAGCTTGAAGCCGTCCGGCCCGAAGAACTTGATGCCATTGTCCTCGGCCGGGTTGTGGCTGGCCGAGATCATGATCCCCAAGTCCGCCCGCATCGATGGCGTCAGCAGCCCCACCGCCGGCGTCGGCACCGGCCCCAGCAGCAGCACCGACATGCCGGTCGAGGTCAGCCCCGCGGTCAGCGCGGTCTCGAACATGTAGCCCGACCGGCGGGTATCCTTGCCGATCACCACCCGGTGCACCCCGCCGTTGTCGCGGCGGAAATAGCGGCCGGTGGCGGCGCCGATCCGCAGCGCCATGTCGGCGGTCATCGGCGCGGTATTGGCCCGGCCGCGCACCCCGTCGGTGCCGAAAAGCTTACGTGACATCAAATCTTCCTCTTTCAACCGCCTGCCAGAGCCGCAGCGCCTGCCGCGTCTCGGCCACATCATGCACCCGCACTATCTGCACCCCCTGCGCCACGCCCGCAAGCGCCAGCGCCACCGATCCGGGCATCCGGTCCTCGGGCGCCTCTGCCGCGCCGATCACCCGGATCATGCCCTTGCGCGACGCGCCCAGCAGCAGTGGCACGCCCAGTGCGTGAAACAGGCTGATCCCGTTCAGCAAGGCCAGGTTATGCGCGATGCTCTTGCCGAAACCGATGCCGGGATCGGCCACGATCCGGTGGCGCGGGATGCCCAGTTCGCCCAGCACGCAGATCTGCGCCAGCAGGAAATCGTAGACGTCCAGCAGCACGTCGTCGTACTGCGGGTTCTCCTGCATGGTCTGCGGCGTGCCCTGCGTATGCATCACGCAGACCGGCAACTGGTGGCGCGCGCAGAACGGCGCCAGCGCCTTGTCGTAAGTAAACCCCGACACGTCATTGACCAGCGCCGCCCCCGCCGTCACCGCCGCCACCGCCACCGACTGCTTGCGCGTGTCGATCGAGATCGGCACATCGACCCGCTTCGACAGCGCCGCGATCACCGGTTCCACCCGTGCGATCTCGGCCTCCTCGGGCACGTCCACCGCCCCGGGCCGCGTGCTCTCGCCGCCGATGTCGACGATGTCGGCCCCGGCTTCGGCCAGATCCACCCCGTGCTTCACCGCGCGCGCCGGGCCGGCGAACTGGCCGCCGTCCGAGAAACTGTCAGGGGTGACGTTGACGATCCCCATCAGACGCGGCGCGTCCATAAGCAGGCCCGCAACCGGGGGCCGCGGCACCGTCAGGTTGGTCATCACGTCGCCGGGAATCTCCGAAACCGGCACGATCCTGTCGCCGCCGTCGCGGGTCCGCCGTTCGGCATGGGTGAACCAGCACCAGCCCCCCGCAAGCGTCACCGCGTCGTCGGGCCGCACCGGGCCGTGTTGCACCAGCGGGCGGTAATATGCGTCTTGATCGGCGGTCATTGCGCTTGAATGCGCGAAACCGGGGCCTCATGCAAGCGTCGGCTCGTCCACTGGGACCGCGCGCGCCGGCACACCCGGCGCCACCGGCAAGGCTTCGCCGATCACCACCAGTTCGCAGGCCTCGAGCAGCCCGGCCAGCCAGGCCGCCAGCGCCACCGGATCGAGCGGCAGGCCCTGTGGACCCGAAGCGGCATCCAGTACGATCTTCGACGGCGCCCACAGGCCGATCTGCCCGTTCTTCATGCCCCAGTCCAGCTCGGTCCGGGTGCCGACCACCACGCAGCGCGGATCGCGCGCCGCCAGCAGCCAGCCGTTCTGCTCGATGGCCAGCAGGTCCACCCGGCGCTGCGCCTCGGGCTGCCCGGCTTCGGGCCGCGCCGCTTCGGGCAAGCCGACGCACAGCACCACCGGCGCCCCCGCCGCCTCAAGCGTATCAAGCCAACCCTTCAGGTGATCCGACCGGGCCGCGGCATTCGACAGGTACACCACCCGCGGATGCGGCTTTTCCCCGGCCTCCGTCGCGGCCGAGGTCACATCCTCGCGCCCCCGCACGATCTCGACGCCAAGCGCCCCCGGCCCCCGGTCCAGTTTCTCGATCCGCACGAAGACCCGCATCGCCTGCGGCTCGCGCAGGATGCGCAACGCCACGCGTTCGGCCAGGGTCTCCAGCAGGTTCAGCCGTTCGGCCCCCAGTTCATGGGCAATTGCCTCGGTCACCCGGTCATAGCTGAGGATACGGTCCACGTCGTCGTCGACCTGCTCGTCGGCGCCGCCCACCTCGACCACCACGTTGAAGCTCAGCCGCTGGGTCAGACCGCGTTCGGACTGGAACGCGCCGATCTCGACCTCGACGATGTGATCGCGCAGCGAAATCCGGTCGCGCGGCGGCTCGACCGCGGTGGCGGCGGCGCGCTCCGCGGGATGCGCAAAGGCGAGACGGATATCCTGCGTGCTGTCCTGGGTCATGGGCGGCCCCCGATGGTGACGATGCGCCCTCTGTGGCATATTCCGCGCGGGTCCAGAACCCCTCCGCGCGTCGCGCCGCTGCCGTAAACCGACACCGGCGCGGATCAGTCCGGTATCAGTTCATCGACACGCGCTGATGCGGGCGATAGAACTTGTGAACGCCGATGGTGGTGGTGTGCGCAAACTTGCGCGACCAGTTGGGCGCCACGGCGGTGGTGTGATAATACGTCGCCCCGTCGGTCAGCCGGCGCGGCAATCCGCTCAGCATCGCCTTGGCGATCTTGGCCACCCGCGCATAGGCCGCCGGTTCGTTGACCTTCTCGGCATGGCCGTCGCAGGTATAGGTGAACTGGCAGGCATACTTCCGCCCGGTGCCCTGGTTGATCACGCCGCAGACCGAATCCGGGAACTTCGGGCTCTGCACCCGGTTCAGGATCACTTCGGCCACCGCCACCTGCCCCTTGATGCTCTCGCCCCGGGCCTCGAAATAAAGCGCCTCGGCAAGGCAGGCAAACTGCTCGCCGCCCTTGCCGCGCGGCAGGCTGTCCAGCCACGCCTGCGTGAATTCCACGTTGCCCGGCTGCGTCGGAGTGGCCGCGCCAAGCGCCCACTTCAGCGTGCCCTTGGGAACCGATTTCAATCCCTGACGTTCGAGTTTGATAAGGCTTCCGACCTCGTCCTGGCGCAGTTCGGCTTCAGCACCGTGTCCCCATATCCCGAGGAGCGCGGCTGCGCAGGCAGCAAAAATGAGTCGCATTGATGTCCCTCACAAGCATAAGCCCGAGAGGTCCCGGGCTTTCAGCAAACTCGGGCCTTATACCCAAGATGTGAAATATCGGATAGCGGCAGGCTGACGCAGGCGTGCAACAGTGCCGGTTTTTTGCCGATGCCGGCGCAAAACCCCTATATCACAGCGATTCCCGCAACCGGCCCTCTAGATGTTGTCCCGTATCGTCAGCTGTGCCGCGGCCAGTCGCGCAACCGGAACACGAAACGGCGAACACGAGACATAGGTGAACCCCAGATCGCGGCAGATCGCAATCGAATCGGGGTTGCCGCCGTGTTCGCCACAGATCGACAGCACCACCTGCGGCCGCGACTTGCGGCCCCGCTCGGCCCCGATCTTCAAAAGCTCGCCCACGCCATCGGGATCGAGCACATGGAACGGATCTTCGGGAAACACCCCCTGCTGCACGTATTCCGACATGAACCGCCCGGCATCGTCGCGCGACAGGCCATAGGTCATCTGCGTCAGGTCGTTGGTCCCGAAGCTCAGGAAATCGCTGTGCTCCGCGATCTCTTCGGCCCTGAGCGCCGCGCGCGGCGTCTCGACCATCACTCCCAGCCGGTAATCGAAGTCCGCGCCGGTTTCATAGCGCACCGAGGCCGCGACGGCATCCATCCGCGCCCGCACCAGTTCCACCTCGCGCCGGGCCGAAACCAGCGGGATCATGATCTCCGGCACCACCTGCGCGCCTTCCCGGCTGGCGGCGATCGTCGCTTCAAAGATGGCACGCGCCTGCATGTCATAGATCTCGGGCAGCGTGATCCCCAGCCGGACCCCGCGCATCCCCAGCATGGGGTTATACTCGCTCAGGTTTTCCACCCGCCGCTCGACATCGCTGACCGGCAGGTCCAGCGCCTCGGCCAGCGCGCGCAGCCCCGGCTTGTCGGTCGGCAGGAATTCGTGCAGCGGCGGATCGAACAGCCGGATGCAGACCGGCATCCCCTGCATGATACGGAACAGCTCGATGAAATCGGCCCGTTGCATCGGCAGCAGCAGCTCCAGCGCCGCCCGCCGGTCCTCTGACGAGTTGGCGAAGATCATCTCGCGCATCACGATCATGCGGTCGGTTTCAAAGAACATGTGCTCGGTCCGGCACAGCCCGATCCCGTCGGCCTTGAAGTTCCGCGCCGTGGTGGCATCCATCGGCGTATCCGCATTGGCCCGCACGTCGATGTCGCGCACCGCGTCGGCCCATTCCATCAGCGTCTGAAAGGCGTCGTCCAGCGCCGCCTCGAGCATCGGCGGCGACCCGGCCAGAACCTCGCCCGCCGCGCCATCGATGGTGATGATATCGCCCTCGGTGAACACCGTCCCATCCAGCGCCACCAGCCGCTTCTTGCGCAGATGAAATCCCATCCGCGCCGCGCCCACGACGCAGGGAATGCCCATGCCGCGCCCGATCACCGCAGCGTGCGACGTCATCCCGCCCCGTTCGGTCAGCACGCCCACCGCGGCCTGCATCCCGCGGATGTCCTCGGGCGAGGTCTCGCGCCGCACCAGGATGCAGGGCTCGTCGCGGGCCGCGCTGGCCTGCGCCGCCGCCGCGGTAAACACGATCCGCCCCGTCGCCGCCCCGGGCGAGGCCGCCACCCCGCGCCCCAGCACCTCGCGCTCGGCATCGGGGTCGATCTGGCGGTGCAGCAACTCGCTCAGCGCCCGCGGCTCGACCCGCATCAACGCCTCTTCGCGCGGGATGATCTTGTCCTCGGCCAGCGCCACCGCGATCCGCACCGCCGCGCGGCTGGAGCGCGGCACCACCACCCCGTCCAGCACATGCACGCGCCCGCCCTGGATGGTGAACTCGATCTGCATCTCGGCGCGCAGCTTGCGCCGCATCCGTTCCGCGATGTCGACGATCTCGGCAAAGGCCTCCGGCGCGGTTTCCTCCAGCGACGGCCCGCGCGGGTCGCGCGCCAGAAACAACGCCTCGGCACCGCCACTCAGCGCGTCGCGGCCCTGGCTCTGGCTCAGGTATCGCCCGGTGACCTGCCGAAGCCCGGTGTGGCTGTTGACCAATTGCAGCACCCCCGACCCGGTCTCGCCGTCGCGCGCGTCGGGGTTGCCAATGCCCAGCGCCATCTCCTGCACAACAAGGCCCAGCCCGGCGTCCGCCGGCGCGCCCTTGGCCTGTCGCAGCAATCTTGCCGTCGTCCCTTCCCAGGCCCGCGCCATCGAACGCAGGACCTGCCGCAACTGTACCTCGGGCTCCTGCGGAAACGGCTCTTCGGCCTCTTCCTCATAGGCGCGCAAGGCTTCCTTCAGCGCCTGTGACCCTTCGGCGGTGATATCGTCGAACATATCCGGATCAAGCCGCGCCACGTGCAGCGCATAGGCCTCGATGAACCGCGCATAAAGCGCCGCCGCGGCCTCTTCGCCCAGCGTCTCGCACATCTCGGAAAAGCGCGCGTCGTTCATCCCGATATTGAGAATGGCCCCCGGCCCGCCCCAGTCGGGATCCTCGCTCGACGGCCGGACGCACAGCAGCGCGCCCTCGGGAAAGGCAGACAGTATCTCGGAAATGTCCGGGGTGTGCCCGCTGGCGATGCCGTGCACGGCATCGAACGACAGCGCCACCGTGCGCGGCACGGGCAGATCCATACGCACCAGCCGCTGGAGGCATTTCGCCCGCCCGCCATGGGTGTGCGCCTTCATCGGCGCGGTCGGGGTGATCGGCGTGATGTTCGGATTTTCCAGCAGCAACGGCTTGTCCGCCCTTCAATGACGCAGTGCAGCATAAGCGGCGCACGACATCACACAAGCGTAAATAATGGAAAACCCGTTGCGTCCGACCTTCGTAGGAAGAGTGCTACCGCCCATCCTACCGCATCCCAGGGGGGCATTTGTACAAAACTGGGGTCTGTTTTGTACAAATTGTACAAAACTAACCTTCGATACGCCGCAGGTCCGCCACCGACAGGCACAGTGTCCGGATCTGGCTCAGCAGGTTCAGACGATTGCGCCGAAGCAGGTCGTTGTCGGCGTTCACCTGAACCGCCTCGAAAAACCCGTCAACCGCGCCCCGCAGACCGGCCAAGGCCGACATCGCCGCCTCGAAATCCTGCCGCTCCAAGGCGTCCGTGATCTCCGGTTCTGCCTTTTCCAGCGCGGAAAACAACGCCTTTTCCTCGGCTTCCTCGGCAAACTTCATGTCCGCACCAAAGGAATACTCGACCCCATCCTTTTCTTCGGCCTGGGTCAGGATGTTGTTTGCCCGCTTGAACCCTTGCAGCAGGTTCTCGCCGTCGTCGGTGTCGAGAAACATCTGCAACGCCGTCGCACGCTTCACCAGCAATGCAAGGTCGTCGTTCCCCGGCATTTCGATACAGGCGTCGATCACGTCATGCCTAACACCCTGATCGCGCAGGAAAACCTTCAGCCGGTCGTGGAAAAACGACAGCAGATCGGTGCTTATGTCGGGCACCGCTTCGCCCACCGTCCGCACCACAGATCCGGGCGCAGTCTCCCCGTCTTGGTCCATCCGGCCCATCACCGCGCGATATGCCGCGCCGAACACGCCATGATTGCCGATCTCTTCAAGTACTTCGCGCAAAGCCTTGATATCGTGGTCATTCGCGCTGCCGGTACTCAGGTGGAGCTTGTGCAGAACCAGTTGCGCGTCAATGAACCGGTCGAGGTTGAGCGACAGATTATTGTTCAGGATCAACCGGATAACCCCAAGCGCCGCCCGTCGCAGGGCAAACGGGTCTTTCGACCCGGTCGGCTTTTCGTCAATTGCCCAGAACCCGGTCAGCGTGTCCAGCTTGTCCGCCAGCGCCACGGCAACCGACACCGGCTCGGACGGCACGTCGTCCGACGGACCCAGAGGCGAGTAGTGGTCCCGCACCGCATCCGATACCGCGTTGGAAAGGCCAGCCTTTTGGGCATAGTACCGCCCCATGATCCCCTGCAGTTCCGGGAACTCATAGACCATCTCCGACGACAGGTCCGCCTTCGCCACCTGCGCTGCCAGCGCCGCTTCTTCCACATCCGCGCCAACCACCGGCGCTATCTCCCGCGCCAGTTCGGCGATCCGCGCGATCCGCGCGCCCTGCGATCCCAGCTTGTTGTGGAAGGTCACAGCCCCCAAAGGCTCCGCCATGGCTTCGAGACCTGCATCAGAAACGGCGCGCAAGTCATTCTCCCAAAAGAACTTTGCATCCGACAGCCGAGCCGAAAGTACCTTCTGGTTGCCCGCCAGGATCGTCGCGCCATGGTCGGCGGTCTCACGATTGGCCACCGTCACGAACTTCTCGATCCGGCCCGTCTTCGGATTCCTGACCGAAAAGAACTTCTGGTGCTCCTTCATCGAGGTTTGCAGCACCTCCGGCGGAAGCTCCAGAAAATCCTCACCAATTTCGCCCATCAGCACGACCGGCCATTCGACCAGCCCGGCCACTTCGGTCAGCAATCCCGGGTCCTCAACAACCTCGTGTCCCTGCGAGAACGCCATGTTCGTTGCGTCATGCCAGATGTGGTCGGCGCGCTCTGCGGCGTCCAACATCACATACGCCCGCTTCAACTTCATCGCGTAATCATCGAAAGATGTTACGGAAAACTCGTCTGGCGCCATGAAGCGATGGCCCCGCGTGGTATCGCCGGCGGCGATCCCGCCGACCTCGACAGACACCACCTCGGCCCCGGCCTCGTCGCTGAGAATGCAGATCATCGAATGCAGCGGGCGCACCCAGCGCAACGTGCCGCGCCCCCAGCGCATCGACTTGGGCCAGGGGAAATTCCGGATCACATCCTCCAGAACTTCGGCAACAATCTCAGTGGCTTGCCGACCGGGCTTCACAACGGTCGCGAAGAATACCGGTCCTTTCGGAGTGTCCCGCTCTTGCAGTTGGTCACGCGTTACCCCGGCCCCACGCAGAAAGCCCTCAACGGCCTTGTCGGGCGCGCCTACCTTGGGGCCCTTACGCTCTTCGCGCAGGGTGGGCGATTCACCCGTCATGCCCTCGACCGTCAGCACCAGACGCCGGGGCGTGGAAAACGCCGCCGCCGAGCCGTATGTCAGCCCCGCCTCGACCAGCCCGTCGGTCATCCGCTTCTTCAGGTCCTCGCAGGCACGTGCCTGCATGCGCGCCGGGATTTCCTCGGAAAACAGTTCGATCAGCAGGTCGGGCATGACAACTCCGGAGCGTTCAGGTCAACGCTCCGGTGCTTATCGGGCCTGCCCTGTGGCGGCAAGCCGATTTCAGCCTGAAACCTTGGCCTTGGCCCGCTGGGCAAGGGTCGAGACGTCACGGTCATAGCCGACGCCCTGCACCACACGGTAGCGCGCTTCGACGAAGTTCTCGACCCCGAAACCGATGATGCCCAGCGCAATGATCCCGAGCAGGAAGCGCCCACCGGGCAGTTCGCGGATATATTCAAGCGCGCCGCCGATCCCCTTGGCCGAGGACGGGTCCGTATTGATTGCGGCAAACAGCAGAAACACACCCACGATGCCCAAGACGATGCCGTAGCTCACGAACCCCCAGCGCAGCAGCGGCTGCAGTTTGCGGGTCTTTTCATTGCTCTCGATATAGCGCTGGTACTTTTTCTGATAGCCCTTGAGCACATAGTGCACCCCGGCACCGGCAATGGCGATGGCCGCGATCCCGACGATCCACTTTCCGCCGGGCATCTGCAGCACCTTCGCCGTCCAGTTCGACGCGCCGCCGCCGCTGCCCGAGCCTCCGCCGACGCCGAGTGCCAGCGCCGCGATCCCGAGGCCGAGGGCGAAATGGATAAGGCCGGTTGCCACGAGGGCGAAACGCTTGGCCATGCCCTCTTCGTCCTCGCCGCGATTTTCGAGGTCGTAGTAGGCGGCGATGAACCGCCAGACGCCGTAGCAGATGAACCCGAGTGCCACGATCCAAAGCAGGACCTGTCCGAACGGTGCGCCACGCAGCGCCTCGATCGCGCCCTTGGTGCCTTCGGCGTCACCGCCGGTAAAGGCGGCGGACATGGTCAGACCTCCGAGAATGAGATAGACAAGACCGCGCGCCGAATAGCCGGCACGCATCATCGGCACGACCCAGTCAGGGGCTTCATGATTGGACATCGGGGTTCCTCCATCGCTCAGGGCTATGGAGGAACAGCGCGCGAAGTCCCGACTTGTTCCCTAATCCGCGACCGCGCCAGGCCGCGGCGGGCATTCCTCGCCCACCACCGTGCCGTCATAGGCCTTGTCGCCGCAGTCGTTCAGCTCATGCCAGACATAGCCCCGTCCGTCATCGCTGATCGCGACGATGCGGTCGACGCCGTAGGCCACGTTCTTCTGGCTCAGAAAGGTCAGCGCGGTTCCGGTGGCGATCTGTTCCGCGATGGCCTCGGCATCGAAGCAGTCGAACCAGTCGGGCGCGTTGCGCGGCGGCGTCGGATCGATCATCACGTAGGTCTCGGTCAACATGGCAAGGCTGTGCGTGGTGTCAAAGCAGGCCCGATAGCGGATCGGCGAGCTGTCGGCGTCGATGGCGCGGAAGTTGTCATAGAGGATCTCTTCGGGCTCTTCGGTGACGAGGTTGACCAGCCGGACGTCGTCCCGGCCCTGCGCCGGGACCTCCACGTAAAAGCCGTAGACCTGCAGGTAATAAAGCAGCGCCCCCGCGACCAAAGCCACCATGACAATCGCCCCCGCGACCAGTTTGCCGCTCACTCCGCTGCCTCCACGTAACCGCCCGCGTCGGTCTGCACGAAGGCATCGGCACAGGCCTTGGCCAGCGCCCGCACCCGGCCGATATAGGCCTGCCGTTCGGTGACAGAGATCACCCCGCGCGCGTCGAGCAGGTTGAAGATGTGGCTGGCCTTGATGCATTGGTCATAGGCAGGATGAGCCATGACGATGCGTTTGCCGGTCTTGGGGTCCTGTGCGGGCAGCGCAAGGATGCGGGCGCATTCGGCCTCGGCCTCCTCGAAGTGGCGCAGCAGCACGTCGGTATCGGCCACGTCGAAGTTCCAGCGCGAATATTCCTGCTCGGTCTGGCGGAACACGTCGCCATAGCTGAGCGGGATCGGCGCGTCGGGATCGTTGTAGGGCATGTCCATCACGTGATCGACGCCCAGCACATACATCGCCAGCCGTTCCAGCCCGTAGGTCAGTTCGCCCGAGACCGGGTGGCAGTCATGCCCGCCGACCTGTTGGAAATAGGTGAACTGGCTCACTTCCATGCCGTCGCACCAGACCTCCCAGCCCAGCCCCCATGCGCCCAGCGTCGGGCTTTCCCAGTCGTCCTCGACGAAACGGATGTCGTGCATCTCCATGTCGATGCCGATGGCTTCGAGAGAGCCGAGGTAGAGCGCCTGCAGATCGGGTGGCGAGGGTTTGATCAGCACCTGGTACTGGTAGTAGTGCTGCAGCCGGTTCGGGTTCTCGCCGTAGCGCCCGTCGGTCGGCCGGCGCGAGGGCTGCACATAGGCCGCGGCCCAGGGCTTCGTCCCCAGCGCACGCAGGGTGGTGGCGGGGTGAAAGGTGCCGGCGCCGACCTCCATGTCGTAGGGCTGCATCACGGCGCAGCCCTTGGTGGCCCAATAGGATTGCAGCCGCAGGATGATCTCCTGAAACGAGCGCGGTCTGGATTTCGTGTCGCGTGTCATGTGCTGGCCCATCTCGAACTTTGCGCCTGCTTAGGCGGATGCGTGGCAAGGGTCAATTGCGCCCCGGGAAAAGCGCTGACGAACCCGTGACAAATGCCCGGAGCCGCCTACTTTCGACGTGCAAGCCGGTTCGCAATGGGTAACACTGCGCCGGTGCAAGAGGTAGCAGCAGGCTCAGGATCGCTTTACACATGATACGTTTGATGACTTTTACGCTCTTTGCGCTGGTGATGAGCCTGCGTGCGGCCGTGGCCCAGAACGAGGACGCCTGGGTGCAGGTCGAAGCCTTGCCGACCCTTCTGGAAGCCGAAGAGCGGGTGCGGGATTACGCCGAAGTGTTTGCCAACGTGAACGGATTCACCATCGATTCCGGCTGGTACGCGATCGTGATCGGGCCTTTCTCCGAGGATGAGGCGCGTGTGCAGTTGGGCCTGATGCGCCGCAACGGACAGATACCCCGCGACAGCTTCTTGACGCGTAGCAATGCTTTCGGCCAGCAGTTCTGGCCGGTGGGCACCTCCGCCCGGACCGGCGGCGCGTCCCAGACCGACGCCGGCGAGGAGCAGCTGGCGCAGGCCGAGACGCGGCCTGCATCCGAGCCGGAGCCTGCCCCCGAACCGGAGCCTGCCCCCGAGCCGGAGCCAGAGCCGCAGGAGACCGTGCAGGAGGCCCGCCGCAGCGAGGCCCAGCTTGACAGCCGCGCAAAGAAGGACCTGCAGATCGCCCTGCAATGGGCTGGCTACTATGATGCCGCCATCGACGCGGCCTTCGGCCCCGGCACCCGCCGGTCGATGTCCGAATGGCAGGCCGCCAACGGGCATGAGGCCACCGGCGTTCTGACCACCCGCCAGCGGGCGCAGCTGCTGGCGCAGTTTAATGCCGTGCTCGAGGGCATGGGTCTGGAAGTGGTCCGCGACGAGGTTACGGGCATCGAAATGAAGCTGCCGCTCGGCGTGGTCGAGTTCGACGCGCACGAAGCGCCCTTCGCCCGCTATGATGCGAAGACCGATCTGGGGGCGCGGGTGCTGCTGATCTCGCAACGTGGCGACCAGCGGCGTCTGTTCGGGCTCTACGACATCCTGCAGACGCTCGAGGTGGTGCCGCTGGACGGCCCGCGCGACCGCCGCAATGACGGCTTCACCATCACCGGGCGCAGCGACAAGATCGTATCGCACACCGAGGTCAGCCTGCGCGGCGGCGAGATCAAGGGCTTCATGCTGATCTGGCCCCTGGGCGACGAAGACCGCCGCGCCCGCGTGCTTCAGGAGATGTCGGAAAGCTTCACCCGCATCGACGGCGTGATGCCGGCGTCGACCGGGCTTGATCAGGGGCAGTCTGTGGACCTGCTGGCCGGCCTGCAAATCCGCAAGCCCAAGCTGTCGCGCACAGGCTTCTTCGTCACCCCCGAAGGCACGGTGCTGACCACGTCCGAAGCAGTCTCGGGATGTTCCCGCGTCACCCTGGACGGGCACACCGAGGCCCGCGTTTCGGCCACCGACGACCAGCTTGGCATCGCAGTGCTGACCCCGGAAACCAGCCTCGCGCCGATGGAAGTTGCCGAGCTCGCCAGTTACTCTCCGCGCCTGCAGTCGGAAGTGGCGGTCGCCGGCTTCTCCTACGAGGGCGTTTTGGGCGCACCGTCGATGACCTTTGGCAAGCTGGTCGATCTGGAGGGCCTGAACGGAGAGCAGGCGCTCGACCGTTTCGACCTGACGACCCTGCCGGGCGATGCCGGCGGTCCGATCATGGACAGCTCGGGCGCGGTGATCGGCATGCTCCTTCCCAAGGGCGGCGACGGCCGGCAACTGCCCGGCGAGGTCAGCTTCTCGGCGGATGCGGCAGCCCTGCAGACCGCCCTGCGGCAGGCCAGTGTGTCGGCCCGCGTGGCGCGCGGTGGCACCGCGACGCTGGCTGCCGAAGATCTGACCCGCAAGGGCCGCGGCATGGCCGTTCTGGTCAGCTGCTGGGAATGACTGGATCAGGGGCGGCGCCTGCGCGTCGCCCCGCTCCCTCCGGGCTAGCCATTATGCCGGCCTGATACCTCGTCCATAACAGAACACGCGAATATTGTGGCTGCGGTCAGCGTACCTGCTGGCAGGTCATGGCGGCTGCGAAGCTGTCGCGGCTGCGATGCGGCCCCAGTGTCCTTTGCGTGATGTCCGCACCGACAAGACGCAGGGCCAGCACCTCGCGCCAGCCGGCATCGGCGACGATCATCTCCGGTCCTTCGCCGCAGTCGCGGATGCCACCGGCGATGTCTGTCTCGCCAATCCGGTGGTTGGTCACCCCGCCATGGGACGTCACTTCCGTCAGCCGGGGGCCATCCATACCGACGCGGTAGCGCCACACCCGCAAGGTCTTGGCCAGGTGCGGCCGATCGACATAGGCCAGTTCCATGGCTCCGTCCGCATCGAGATCCGCCGCCCCCAACGGTGCCAGCCAGCGGAACCGCGTTCCGATGAAGGGTGTGGCGGCCAGCCGTCGGAAGGTGCCGTCGGCAAGGCCCCAGACCGCGAGACGTGCGCCCCTGTCGGCATGGCTCTCGACCACGATGACCTCGTCCGGTGCCTGCCCGTCGAGGTCCGCAAGGCGCGGGGCCACGTCCTCGAACACCAGTTCTTCGGGCAGTTCAATGTCGAGCCGTCCGGCGGGACAGTCGTCGCCGCGGCCCAGATGGGTGATCCGCAGTCCGCCCCATTCCATCCGGTCGCCCAGTACGCCGTGCGGATAGCGCCCCGTGGGCAGGGTATAGGAGGCCTGGTCGACCACGCCGGCGCACGGCACTGCGACCTGCTCCTGCGCCGCGGCAGCCCCCGCCAGCCACAGGCCCGACGCCAGCACCGCGCCGCGTGTCAGGCCGTGCCACAGGCACGCGGTCAGACGCGGCGCCCCGGCCCGGCCGGCGATCAAATCTGCTTCTCGGGCATTTGCACCACCAGCCCGTCCAACTCGTCCGAGACCTTGAGCTGGCAGGTCAGGCGCGAGCGGTCGGGATCGGGCTCATAGGCGAAATCGAGCATATCTTCTTCCATGTCGTCCTTCGGCGGCAGCTTCTCGAGCCAGGCCGGATCGACATAGACGTGGCAGGTGGAACAGGCGCAGGCGCCGCCGCAATCGGCCTCGATGCCGGGGATGTTGTTGTCGCGCGCGCCTTCCATGACCGTCAGGCCATTGGCCACCTCGACCTCATGCTTGGTGCCGTTGTGCTCGATATAGGTGATCTTCGCCATCAGACCCCATCCTTCCGTGAATACTTGCTTCCGTCGCCCTTAAATCGATTCACCGCGATATGCCACTCCTCCCCGGTGCAACTTGCGGTGAGCAGTATATGTTCTATATTCGTTCTCATGATAGTGCTCACCTCTTCCCCGCGCTCCGGCCCCGTATCCGGACCGTCCTCCTGGCCCCGCCCGCCCTCGGCGCTGCAGGCCGCCCGGCTGGACGAACCGCCCGAGGGTGCGCGCGTCACCGTGGCCGGGCTGGTGATCCTGCGCCAGCGGCCGGGCACCGCCAAGGGTGTGATCTTCATCACGCTCGAGGACGAGACCGGGGTGGTCAACGTCATCGTCTGGCGCGCGCTCTACGAACGCTTCCGCCGCGCGGTCATCGCCGGGCGGATGCTGCGCGTCACGGGGCCGGTCCAGCGCGAGGCCGGGGTAACGCATGTAATCGCCGAAACGGTCGAGGACATCTCGGCCATGTTGGACAGTCTTCTCGATGTCACAGCGGCGCAGGAAAATCCGGCCGGGCTTTCCCGAACAGGCGAAACCCGCTAATCTCACGCCCGAACGCCCCGATCAGAGGGCCCGAGGCAGAGCAGATGAACCACCTTCCCGCGATCCGCATGCGCGGCGCCGCGACGCTTGGCGCGCTGGCGCTGGCCGTGCTTGCGGGATGCACCCATTCGCCCGCCGATCCGCCGACCCGCTTCGCCTTTACCGCGCTCGAGGCCGCGCGCATCCCAACCCCCGAAGGCGCCCCGCCCGGCAGCTGCTGGGCACGTGACGTGACACCGGCGGTGATCGAGACACGCACCGACCAGCTGGTGGTGCAGAACGCCATCCTCAACCCCGACGGCTCGCTGCTGGCGCCGGCAATCTACGCCACCGAGACCCATCAGGAAATCATCGAGCCACGTCGCGAATACACCTTCCAGACCGTTTGCGCGCATGAGATCACTCCGGATTTCGTCGCCTCGCTGCAACGCGCACTTCAGGCACGGGGGCGTTACGACGGGCCGATCACCGGCGTCATCGACGCGCCGACCGAGGCCGCCCTGCGCGCGCTTCAGGGCGAAGACGGGCTGGACACCAGCGTCCTGACCATGCGCACCGCGCGGATGCTGGGATTGGCGGCGGTGGCCCCGTATTGATGCCGCTGCCCGGCGTTTGCCCGTTAGTGCCCAAGATCATGGGCCGTCCTGCACCCGACTTGCCGCCGCCGTCCCGGACCTGATCCCATTCAACGAAAAAGGGGCGCCACACGGACGCCCCTAGTCAGGTCTATGTCACCCGGTCACTCGTCGAGACCGATTGCCACGAAGCTCGGATCGCCGGAACGGCGGACCAGCAGCAGCAGCGATTTGCGACCGGCCTCGCGCGCCATCTCGATCTGTTCCTCGAGATCGGCAATGGTCGACACCTTCTGCTGGCCGGCTTCGGTGATGACGTCCTGTGCGCGCAGGCCCTTTTCATAGGCCTCGGACGTCGGATCGACATCGGTGACCACCAGGCCTTCGGCGTTGGCCGACAGTTCCATCTGCTCGCGCAGCGCGTCGGTCATCGGCTCGACGGTCAGGCCGAGGATCTCGGCAGCTTCCGGCTCGGGCGCCTCTTCAACCGGTTGCGACGCCGGCACGGCAGAGCCTTCGGCCTCTTCGCGGCGGCCCAGCGTGACCTTCAGGGTCTGGGTCTTGCCTTCGCGGTTGACCAGAACCCGCACGGTCTTGCCGACCGAGGTGTTGCCGACCTGGCGCACCAGACCACGGGTGTCCGCAACCTTGTTGCCGTCGAACTCAATGATGACGTCGCGCGGCTTCATGCCGGCGTCCATCGCAGGACCTTCCGGCACATCGGTGACCAGCGCACCGGCGGTGCTGTCAAGGCCCATGGCCTCGGCCACGTCATCGGTAACGTCCTGAATACGCACGCCCAGCCAGCCGCGGCGGGTTTCACCGAATTCCTTGAGCTGTTCGATCACGTTGGTGACCACATTCGACGCCATCGAGAAACCGATACCAATCGAGCCGCCGGTGGGCGACAGGATCGCGGTGTTCACGCCGATCACGGCACCGTCCATGTCGAACAGCGGACCGCCCGAATTGCCGCGGTTGATGGCGGCGTCGGTCTGGATGTAGTCGTCATAGGTGCCCGACAGCGCGCGGTTGCGGGCCGAGACGATCCCGGCGGAGACCGAGAAGCCCTGTCCCAGCGGGTTGCCCATGGCCATGACCCAATCGCCGACGCGTGCGGTGTCGCTGTCGCCAAAGCTGACGAAGGGCAGCGGTTCGTCCGCCGTCACCTTGAGCAACGCGATGTCGGTCTTGGGGTCGGTGCCGATCACTTCGGCGGGCAGTTCGCCGCCGCCGAAAAACTCGATGAGAATCTCATCGGCGCCCTCGATGACGTGATTGTTGGTGACCACGAAGCCGTCTTCCGAGATCACGAAGCCGGATCCCAGCGCCGACGACCGGCGCGGGCGGTCGCCCTGACCGTTGCGGTCCTGAAACTCACGGAAGAAATCTTCAAAGGGCGAACCTTCGGGAACCATGCCCTCGGGGCCGGTGCGGCCTGCGACGGTGGTGGTGGTGGTGATGTTGACCACGGCCGGGCTGACGCTTTCCGCCAGATCGGCGAAGCTTTCGGGTGCGCCGCGCGCGGCGGCGGCCACCGCCTGCGCGAAGATGAACATGACCGAAATCGCGGTCATCCACATCAGCCGAAGCCGGGCCGGATCGATCATCCGGTCAGAACTGGTTACTGCTGTCGATTGGGGTCTCAAATCGAACTCCTCCTGTTTGTCCCGCTGTTTCGGCGGGCTGCCTAACTGTCACCAATCTAGGTACTCAAAAGCCACAGGCAAAGGAACTCTCGCGCCTTCAAGCCGATGTGATTGGATTGTGAGAAGTGTAACACCTTTGCGAAGGTTCGTCGTGCGGCGCGCGACACCGCGTCTCGTTGTTAACCGCAGGCTCCCCAATCAACTCCAGCGCGTATCACCGGCCGGGTCCGGCCGGATCACGCGCCCAATGCCTTGGCGATCCAGACCAGCAGGACACCCGCCGCCAGCCCGGCCAGCCCGAGGTTGCGGCGCTGCGCCTCGGACAGGGTGCGCAGGGCGGCGAGCAGTTGCTCGACAAGCGAAGGGGCCAGCGCATAGGCCAGCCCCTCCACGATCAATACCAGCCCGAGGGCCAGAAAGGCTGTCGCGATCATTGCGACGGCGCCGCCTCTTCCGGAGCCTCGTCCGCCGGGACGGTTTCCACCGGCACGGTGATGGTCGGCTCATCCTCGGGGGTGTCCGCCGCCTCTTCCCCGGATTGCGCGTCGGTCGCCGCAGCTTCGGCTGCCGCCGCGCGGTCGGCGATACCCTGGGCCGCACGTCCCTGCCCCACGCTGCCGCCGGTGTCGGACTTCAGGTAGGTGAAGAAATCACCCTCGGGCGACAGGACCATGGTCGAGTTGCCCTCTTGCAGCGCACGTTGATAGGCGGTCAGCGAACGATAGAACTCGAAGAATTCGGGGTCCGCGCCGAACGCCTGGGCAAAGATGCCGTTGCGCCGCGCGTCGGCCTCACCACGGATGATCTCGGCCTGGCGCCGCGCGTCCGATGTCAGTTCGACCACGGTCCGGTCGGCCTGGGCGCGCACCCTTTGTGCCGCCTCGTTACCGCGCGCACGTTCGTCGGTGGCTTCGCGTTCCCGTTCGGCCCGCATCCGTTCGAACGTCGCATCCAGGTTTTCCGCCGGCAGGTCGGTGCGCTTCAGGCGCACGTCAAGCAGATCGAGACCCAGTTCCGACGCATCGCCGAGCGCCCCGTTGCGGATGCGCAGCATCAGCGCCGCCCGGTCCGACGACAGGATGTCATTTGACGACACCGAGCCGAGGATCTCACGCGTTTGCGACCGCAGGATCGAATCAAGCCGCCGTCCGGCCACCTCGATCGCCTGATCGCCCGCCGCACCGGTGGCTTCCCGGAAGCGGTTCACGTCCGAGATCCGGTAGCGCGCGAAGGCGTCGACCACGAGACGACGGTCGTCCAGCGGGGTGACCTCCAGCGGGTCGACGTCGCGCGACAGGATGCGGTCGTCATAGCGCACCACATCCTGGATCAGCGGGATCTTGAAATTCAGACCGGGCTCGTCCTTGACCGCGACGACACGTCCGAATTGCAGCACCAGCGCCTTCTCACGCTCGTCCACGATGAACACCGCCGAAAGCGCGACCGCGATGGCGATCACCACGACGGGCAATAAATAGGTGGTTTTCCGCATCAGTTGGACCCCTCACCGGTGTTTGTATTGCTGTTGCGGCGCAACTCGTTGAGCGGAAGGTAAGGCACGACACCCTGTCCACCCGCGCCACTTTCATCAAGGATGATCTTGTCGACGCGGCCCAGGACTTCCTCCATGGTTTCGAGATAAAGCCTCCGGCGCGTCACCTCGGGCGCCTTCTGGTATTCGCCCAGAACCGCGCTGAAGCGGCTGGCCTCACCTTCGGCTTCGTTGACGACCTGCGCGCGGTAGCCTTCGGCCTGCTCCAGAAGCTGTGCGGCTTCACCACGGGCTTCGGCGAGAACGCGGTTGGCATAGGCGTCGGCGACGTTCTGCAGACGGTCACGCTCCTGCTCGGCGGCCTGCACGTCGCGGAAGGCGGCGATCACGGGCGCCGGCGGGTCGGCCTTGTCAAAGTTCACGCGGACGATGTTCACACCCGAATCGTAGCTGTCGAGCGTCGACTGGATCAGGTCCTGCAGGCGAGAGGCGATGATGCCCCGGTCGCGGTTGAGGATCGGCGCGAGGTCGGATTGCGCGATGATCTCGCGCATGGCCGATTCAGACACGGCGCGGATCGTCGGCTGCGGTTCGCGCAGGTTGAACAGATAGGCCTGCGGATCGTTGATGTTCCACACCACCTGAAAGTCGATGTCGACGATGTTCTCGTCGCCGGTCAGCATAAGACCGGCGTCGCTGCCGCGCCCGCCAACGCCAATATCCTCGGTCTGTTCGCGGGTCACCTGGATCACCTCGGCCGTGACGAAGGGCCAGGGCGCGAAGTTGAGGCCCGGCTCGCCGGTGCTGTAGTAATCGCCGAGGAACAGCTCGACCGACTTCTCTTCCGGTTTCACCGTATAGAAGCTGGCCATCGCCCAGAGCACCAGAACCACGAGGATACCGATCCCCACGGTGCCACGGGTCAGCATCGGGCCGTTTCCACGCCCGCCGCCGCCAGAGCCGCCCCGGCCCGTGCCGCCGCGCCCGCCCATAAGCACGCGCAGTTGCTCCTGACCCTTTTTCATCAACTCGTCGATCTCGGGGATTTGGTTGCCGTCATCGGGCCTGCGCCCGCCGCCGTTGTTGCCACCGGAGCCCCGGCCACCGCCGCCCCCGCCGCCAGAGCCGCCGCCCCAGGGTCCGCCAGAATTGCCTGCCATTGTTGCTCTTCCCTTCACATCCATCCTGCGCCTACCCTCAAGGTCGGGGGGCGGGCGCGTGTTTTCAACCTTTGCGCACCGGGGTACGCATGGTCACCAGTTCCTCGGACATCGTGGGGTGCACCGCCACGACGTTGTCGAAATCTTCCTTTGTGGCGCCCATCTTCACGGCAATCCCCGCCAACTGGATCATCTCGCCGGCCTGCGGTGCCACGATGTGACAACCCAGCACCTTGCGGGTTTCCTGACTGACCACAAGCTTCATCATCACCCGGCTGGAGCGCCCGATAAAGGCCGTCTGCATCGCCTTGAACGACGTGCAGTAAACCTCGATCGGCTCGCTTTCGCGCGCGGCCTCTTCGCTGAGACCCACGGTGCCCATTTCGGGCTGCGTGAAGATCGCAGAAGGGATATTGACGTGATCCACCGGCGTCGGGTTGCCCTTGAACACCGTCTCGACGAAGGCCATCCCCTCGCGGATCGCGACCGGGGTCAGGTTGACCCGGCTGGTCACGTCGCCGATGGCATAGATTGAGGGCACCGCCGTCTGGCTGTATTCATCCACCTCGATGGCGCCGTGACGGTTGAGCTTGACCCCCAGATCCTCCAGCCCCAAATCCCGGCTGTTGGGCGCGCGACCGGTGGCGAACATGACCTGGTCGAAGACATGCTCGGTGCCGTTCGAGGCCTTCACCCAGATACCGCCATCCTGTTTATTCATCTCCAGCACATTGGTGCCCAGATGCACATCGACCCCGTTCTGGATCATCTCTTCCGACACCAGTCCGCGCGCCTCGCCGTCAAAGCCGCGCAGGATCTGCTCTCCGCGGTAGAACTGGGTCACGTTGACCCCAAGACCGTTGAGGATGCAGGCGAATTCGCAGGCAATATAGCCGCCGCCAACGATCAGGATGCTTTTCGGCAAGGCATCCAGATGGAAGATCTCGTTCGAGGTGATGCCCAGCTCGGAACCGGGGATCTCGGGCAGCACCGGCCATCCGCCGGTGGCAACGAGGATATGCTTCGCGGTCTTCTTCTCGCCGGTCGCAAGTTCGACGGTATGGGCGTCTGCCACACGGGCGCGGGCGTCGAAGGTTTCGACACCATTGTTCTTGAGGATGTTGCGGTAGACCCCTTCCAGACGGTCCAGTTCGCCCTCAAGCCGGGTGCGGAAGGACGGCCAGTCAAATCCGCCGGCCATCATCTTCCAGCCGTAATCCTTGGCCTCCTCGGCCAGAACGCCATAGGTCGAGGCAAACACCATCAGCTTCTTGGGCACGCAACCACGCTGCACGCAGGTTCCGCCATAGCGGTCTTCCTCGGCCAGTGCCACCTTGGCGCCAGCCTCGCCAGCCGCGATACGCGCGGCCCTTACGCCACCCGAGCCGCCGCCGATGACAAACAGATCGTAGTCAAATTCCATACTGAAGCAAAAACCCTATTCGCGTTTCCAGTCGCCCAGGTCGGCGAACATGTTGTCGTTCTCGACGAAATCCAGCTGGTCGCGCTCGGTCTCGCCGGTGTTGATGTCGCTGAGTTCGATGCGGCCGTCGCCGAAGCCCACGATCACCGTGTCGCAGATATCCACGAACAGCCCGTTTTCAACCACGCCGGGGATCTGGTTGAGCACCAGCGACAGCTGCCGCGGATCACCGATCCGGCCAAGATGCAGGTCGAGGATGTGGTTGCCCTCATCCGTGACATAGGGCGCATCGCCGGTCATCCGCAGCGTGGAGTCGCGGCCCATGACATCCATCGACACAAGCATTTCCTCGATCAGCGCCTGCGTGGTCGGCCAGCCGAAGGGGATCACTTCCACCGGCAGGGGGAAGGCGCCCAGATGCTCGACCCGTTTGGCCGCATCGGCGATCACCACCATCTGGTCGCTGGCGGTGGCCACGATCTTTTCCTGCAAAAGTGCCCCGCCGCCGCCCTTGATCAGGTTGAAGTCGCCATCGAACTCGTCGGCGCCGTCGATGGTCACGTCCAGCCAGCGGGCCTCGTCGAGGCTGATGACAGTGATGCCAACCTCGCGGGCCAGTTCCGCCGTGCGGGTGGACGTCGGCACGCCGCGAAACCGCAGCCCCTCATCACGCACCCGTTCGCCCAGGCAGCGCACCAGCCAGGCAGCGGTCGATCCTGTGCCGAGACCCACGCGCATTCCATCCTCGACGAAATCGGCGGCGCGTTTGGCGGCGACGAACTTGGCCTTGTCGATCGGCGACAATTCTCCTGACATGTGTGCGACTCCTTAAACCTGCGCGAAGTTATAGGTAAACGTCCGGAAGGTTGCGAGACCGATTTGCCAACAGGTGCCGCGGTTTTTACCCTGATTTCCGGCAGATCGCCGCGCCAGGGTCCGAAACGCGGGCCAAGGCGTCGCTTTGAGGTCTGTCACACCACCTGTCCGTTGCTATCACTCCGCGCAAACGCAAGTAGAGGCTCTGTCCATGTTCCTGTCCGTTTTCGAGATGTTCAAGATCGGCATCGGCCCGTCATCATCCCACACCATGGGACCGATGGTGGCCGCCGCGCGTTTCCTCGACTCCATGCGTGCCTCGCCGTTTGAATTCAACGGCTTGCAGGCCTCGCTGCACGGATCGCTGGCCTTCACCGGCGTCGGCCACGCGACCGACCGGGCAACGATCCTCGGGCTGGCGGGCTTCACCCCCGAAAGCTATGACGCCGACAAGGCCGAGGCCGAGATGGCCCGCATCAAGGCCGAGCGCACGATCAGCCCCGAGGGTCTGGGCACGCTGACCTTCAATCCCGAGACCGATCTGGTATTCGATTTCGGCCCGAACCTGCCTGGTCATTCCAATGGCATGATCCTGAAAGCCACCGACGCGCAGGGCGATGTTATCTTGCAGGAGACCTATTACTCGATCGGCGGCGGCTTCGTCCGCACCGAGGCCGAGCTGGCCGAGGGCAAGGACCGAGACGATGGGCCGCCGGTGCCATACCCCTTCAAGAGCGCCGCGGAAATGATTGAAATGGCACACGATTCCGGCAAGTCCATCGCCGAGATGAAGCGCGCCAACGAGGTGTCGCGCGGGGGGCATGACAAGCTGGAAAAGGGTCTCGACCGCATCTGGCAGGTGATGAACGACTGCATCGACCGCGGCCTCGAGAACGATGGCATCCTGCCCGGCGGGTTGAACGTGCGCCGCCGCGCGCGCAACATCCACGCGGCGCTGCTGGCCGAGCGCGGCATGAACCTTTCGCCGCCGCACACCATCAACGACTGGATGTCGACCTACGCCATGGCGGTCAACGAGGAGAACGCCGCCGGCAACCAGGTGGTGACCGCGCCCACCAACGGTGCCGCCGGGGTTGTGCCCGCGGTGATCCGCTATTGGCTCGATCATGTGCCGGGCGCCAGCCGCGCCGGGGTGTCGGAGTTCCTGTTGACCGCCGCCGCCATCGGCGGGCTGGTCAAGTTCAACGCGTCGATCTCGGGGGCCGAGGCAGGCTGTCAGGCCGAGGTCGGTTCCGCCTCGGCCATGGCCGCTGCCGGGCTTTGTGCCGTGATGAAGGGTACGCCGGAACAGATTGAGAATGCGGCCGAAATCGCCCTGGAGCATCACCTCGGCATGACCTGCGACCCGGTCAAGGGGCTGGTCCAGGTGCCCTGCATCGAGCGCAACGGTCTGGGCGCGATCAAGGCGATCTCGGCGGCCTCGCTGGCGTTGCGCGGGGACGGTGTGCACCTGGTGCCCTTGGACGCGGTGATCGAGACCATGCGCCAGACCGGGGCCGACATGCACGAGAAGTACAAGGAAACCTCGCTCGGCGGGCTGGCGGTGAACGTGCCGAACTGCTGACCGGCGACGGGTTTCGCCGTGCTGTCGCACGTCGACCGGCCGGGGGGCTTTGCCCCCCGGACCCCCCAGAGTTTTCGGGCAAGATGAAGACCAAGAGCCGCGCTGCCCTTCATCTTGCCGCATAAACTCCGGGGGTGAGGCCGCAGGCCGAGGGGGCAGCGCCCCCTTCCGCACCGTCGGGCTTGGACGACCGGGGCATCGTGATCGCCTCAGCCCGCCAGGTCCGGAACCATGCCGCCGATCCTGTGCCTGCACCGCTCGGCCATGAACTCCACGAACCGCCGGATCTTGGGATCCTGCAACCGCCGGTGTGGATAGAGACAGCCGAAGATTGCCGGCTGCGGCGGGGTCTCCGGCAGCACCTCGACCAGCGACCCGTCGCGCAATTGCCGGTCCACCACGAAGCGCGCGATATTGGCGATCCCCCGCCCCGCCACCGCCCAGTCGATCAGCACATCGCCCGAGTCGGCATCGAACTTGCCGGAAACCTCCAGCTTGCGCGGACCGTCCGGCGTCTGGAGCATCCAGAAATACTCGGGCGAGCGTGGATAGCGCAGCAGCAGGCAGTTGTGCCGCATCAGGTCGTCGGGCTGCGTAGGAACTCCCGCCGCCTCAAGGTAGGATGGCGCGGCGCAGAGCACCCGGTCGCACTCGGCGATCTTGCGCAGCGTGAGGTCGGATTCCTTCGGGATCCCGAGGAAGAAAGCCACGTCCAGCCGTTCGCCCAGAATGTCCACGGTGCGGTCCGACAGCCGCATCTGCACCGAGGTCTCTGGGTAGGCCTGGGTGAATTCCGGCACCAGCGGGGCCACGATCCTGCGGCCGATGCCAAGCGGGGCCGTCACCCGGATCACGCCGCGGGGCGTGTCCGAGAAATTTGCCACCACCGCCTCGGCTTCGTCGACCGAGGCCAGCACGCGGCGGGCGTGGTCATAGAACACGCGGCCCACCTCGGTCGGTGTCAGCGACCGCGTGGTGCGGTTGAAGAGCCGCACGCCGAGGTGCTTCTCCAGTTCCTTGATCCGCTTCGAGGCCACCGCCGGCGTCAGCCGCAGATCGCGGCCGCCGCTAGTGATGGAGCCAAGGTCCACCACCCGGACGAAGACGCGGAGACTGTCGATATAGGGCATGGGCAGGACACTCTTGCTGACGACGGCACTATGCGCGCTGACATCATCATTTTCAACGATCTGTATAAAGTATTTGCCGAATGCAGCCGTATTTGTTGAACGCCGATTCTGTCATCCTCTGCCCGAGACGCGAAACACCCTGCGGGAGGAGCATGATGCAACAGCGTGACCATATCCGATTTCTGCTGAACGGCGCGCCGGTCGAGGTGGCCGAGGTTGCGGCCTCGCAGACGCTGCTGGACTTCCTGCGGCTGAACCGCCGGCTGACCGGCACCAAGGAAGGTTGCGCCGAGGGTGATTGCGGTGCCTGTACCGTGTTGGTGGGCCGTCTTGCGGGCGGTACGCTGCGGTACGAGGCGGTCAACGCCTGCATTCGGTTTCTGGCCACGCTGGACGGCTGTCACGTTGTCACCGTCGAACACCTGCGCGGCCCCGATGGCGGGTTGCACCCGGTGCAGCAGGCCATGGTCGACTTCCACGGTTCGCAATGCGGGTTCTGCACGCCGGGCTTCATCATGTCGCTCTATGCGCTCTGGATGGAAACGCCCGAGCCTTCGCCCGCCGAGGTCGAGACCGCCATTCAGGGCAACCTCTGCCGCTGCACCGGGTATGAGCCGATCATCCGTGCCGCCGTGGCCGTCAGCCGCTATGGCACACCCAGCGCAGATCTCCTGACCGCCGAGCGCGACCAGGTGACCGAGGCGCTGACAGCGTTTCAGGATGGCGCCCGCACCGTCACCGGGCCCGCGGACAACCGCGCCATCCTGCCCGCCGACGTGGACGATTTCGCCGCCGTCTATGCCGAGAACCCCGGCGCCACCATCGTCGCCGGGGCCACCGACGTGGGGCTCTGGGTGACCAAGTTCCTCAAGCCCATCGGCCCGGCCATCTTCATCGGGCATCTGGACGGGCTGAAGGCAATCACGGTCGACGATGGCGTCATCCGCGTGGGTGCCGGTGTCAGCTATTCCGACTTCGGCCCCGTGGTGGCCGAGCATTTCCCGCATCTGGCCGAGTACTGGGATCGCATTGCCGGCTGGCAGGTGCGCAACATGGGGACCATCGGCGGGAATATCGCCAACGGCTCGCCCATCGGGGACACGCCCCCGGTGCTGATCGCCATGGGCGCCGAGGTGGTGCTGCGCCATGGGCAGGCCCGCCGCACCCTGCCGCTGGAGGATTTCTTCATCGACTACGGCAAGCAGGACCGCACCCCCGGCGAGTTTGTCGAGGAAATCCGCGTGCCGCTTGCGCAGGCAGGCGCGCACCATGCCGCCTACAAGATCTCGAAGCGCCGGGATGAGGACATTTCCTCGGTCGCCGCAGGCTTCCGCGTCACCGTGACCAGGGGCACCATCACAGAGGCCCGTCTTGCCTTTGGCGGCATGGCCGCCACCCCCAAACGCGCGGCGCAGGCCGAGGCGGCGCTGGTGGGCCAGCCCTGGTCCGAAGCCGCTTTCGAGGCCGCGGCAAGGGCGCTCTCGGAGGATTTCACACCGCTCACCGATTGGCGCGCCAGCGCGGAATACCGGGCGCTCTCAGCCGCCAATCTGCTGCGCCGGTTCTGGCATGAGCAATCCGGCACGTCGCCGGTCCGGCTGGCCGTGGCGTAAGGGAGACAGGACCATGAAAGACCAGATCACCGTTTCGACCGAGGTTCAGGGCGCCGTCCATCTGGACCTTCGGCACGACAGCGCCATCAAGCACGTCACCGGCCGCGCCGAATACTGCGACGACATTGCCGAGCCGGTGGGCACGCTGCACGCCTACCTAGGCTGCTCGACAGTGACCCATGCGACGCTCAAGTCCATCGACCTCAGTGCCGTTCGTGCCGCGCCCGGCGTAGTGGGCGTGCTCACCGCCGAGGACATTCCCGGCGTCAACGACGTCTCGCCCACCGGCAAGCACGACGAGCCGCTGTTTCCCACCGACAGGATCGAATTCCACGGCCAGCCGCTGTTTGCGGTGGTGGCCGAAACCCGCGACGCCGCCCGCCGGGCGGCAGAGCTGGCCCGGGTCGAGTGCGATGTTCTCTCCCACGCGCTTGACCCGGTTGCCGCGATCGACGCCGGGTATCCCCATGTCACCGATCCGCTGAAGCTGGAGCGGGGCGACGTGGCCGAGGGCTTCGCCGGTGCGCCGCACCGCATCAAGGGGCGGCTGAATGTCGGCGGTCAGGATCACATGTACCTCGAAGGCCATATCTCATTCGCCATTCCGGGCGAGGACGACGACGTGGCGGTGCATTGTTCGACCCAGCACCCCAGCGAGGCGCAGCACATGGTGGCGCATGTGCTGGGTCTGCAGTCGAACGCGGTCACGGTGAACGTGCGCCGCATGGGTGGCGGCTTTGGCGGCAAGGAAAGCCAGATGAACCTGTTTGCCTGCGTCGCGGCGCTGGCGGCGAAGAAATGGAACCGGCCGGTCAAGATCCGCCCCGACCGCGATCAGGACATGACCGCCACCGGAAAGCGCCACGATTTCGTCATCGACTATGACGTGGCCTTCGACGACGACGGGCGCATTCAGGCGGTGGAAGGCGAATTCGCGGCCCGCTGCGGCTGGACTTCGGACCTCTCCGGCCCGGTCACCGACCGCGCGCTGTTCCATGCCGACAACGCCTATTTCTACCCGCATGTGAGACTGACCTCGCGGCCGATGAAGACCAACACGGTCTCGAACACCGCCTTCCGCGGATTCGGCGGGCCGCAGGGCGTGGTCGCGGCGGAACGGATGATCGAGGAGATCGCCTATGAACTGGGGAAGGACCCGTTGGAGGTCCGCAAGGCCAACTTCTACGGCAGTGAAGGGCGCGACCTGACGCCCTATCACCAGCAGGTGACGGACAATATCCTCGACCGGCTGATCGGCGAATTGGAGGATAACGCGGACTATCAGCAGCGTCGAAAGCAGATCATCGAGGACAACGCCAAATCACGCTTCATCAAGCGCGGCATTGCGCTGACCCCGGTGAAGTTCGGCATCTCCTTCACCGCAACGCATTACAACCAAGCGGGCAGCCTGATCCACGTCTACTCGGACGGTTCAATCCACCTGAACCACGGCGGCACCGAGATGGGGCAAGGGCTGAACACCAAGGTCGCTCAGGTCGTGGCCGACGCCTTCCAGGTGGACTTCGACCGGATCAAGATCACCAAGACCACTACCGAGAAGGTGCCCAACACCTCAGCCACGGCGGCTTCCTCCGGGTCGGACCTGAACGGGATGGCGGCGCTGGACGCGGCCGACCAGATCAAGGCGCGGCTGGTGGCCTTCGCGGCCGAGACATACGGCGTGGCCGAGAGCGAGGTCACCTTCCTGCCAAACCAGGTGAAGGTGGGCGAGGACATCATCGCGTTCGACGCGCTGGTGAAACAGGCCTACATGGCACGGGTGCACCTTTCGGCGGCGGGTTTCTACAAGACGCCCGACATCCATTGGGACCGCGCCGCCGGGAAAGGCCGGCCGTTCTATTACTACGCCTACGGCGCGGCCTGTTCCGAGGTGTCGGTGGACACGCTGACCGGCGAATACCGGGTGGAGCGCACCGACATCCTGCATGACGTCGGCCAGTCGCTGAACCCGATCCTCGACAAGGGCCAGGTTGAGGGCGCTTTCATTCAGGGCATGGGGTGGCTGACCACCGAAGAGCTGTGGTGGGACGATGCGGGCCGGCTGCGCACCCATGCGCCCTCGACCTACAAGATCCCGCTGGCGTCGGACCGTCCGCGCATCTTCAACGTGGATCTGGCAGACTGGTCGGTGAACCGCGAACGCACCATCAAGCGCTCCAAGGCCGTGGGCGAGCCGCCCTTCATGCTGGGGATCTCGGTGCTGGAGGCGCTGTCGATGGCGGTGGCCTCGGTGGCCGACTACCGGACATGTCCGCGTCTCGACGCGCCTGCGACGCCCGAACGCGTGCTGATGGCGGTGGAACGTCTGAAAGGCGGTGCATGATGCCCTGGGCCGCGCAACTCCGCGAGTTTCTGGACACCGAGTCGGTGGCCCGGATCCGGCTGACCAAGGTGCTGGGCTCGTCGCCGCGCGAGGCCGGGACCGAGATGTTCGTCACCGAAGATGCCCTTTTGGGCACCGTCGGCGGCGGACAATTGGAACACATCGCCATCGACGCCGCGCGCAGCATGCTGTCGGCGGGCGACCTCGCGCAAAGCCTCGACATTCCGCTGGGGCCGGAAATCGGCCAGTGCTGCGGCGGGCGGGTGGAGGTTGCCCTGCAACGGATGAGCGCGGCGGACAAGCAGGCGGCGCTGACCCGGGCCGAGGATGACGATGCCGCCGAACCCGCGGTCTATGTCATGGGCTCGGGCCACGTCGGCCGCGCGCTGGCCAACCTGTTCCAGCATCTGCCGGTGAAATGCGTGCTGATCGACCAGCGCGCCGAGGAACTGGCGCTGTGCGATGCACAGGTCGAGAAACGCCAGAGCGCCATCCCCGAGTTCGACATCATGACCGCGCCCGCGGGCAGCGCCTTCATCGTGCTGACCCACGACCACGGGCTGGATTTCCTGCTGGCGTCCGAGGCGCTGGAGCGCGGCGATGCGGCCTATGTCGGCCTGATCGGCAGCGCCACCAAGCGGGCGAAATTCCGGCAATGGTGCCTGAAACAATGCGATGGGCTGACCATCGACACCCTGATCTGCCCCATCGGGGCAGGCGGCAGCCGCGACAAGCGGCCGGCCGTGATCGCCGCCTTCGTGGTGGCAGACGTGATCGCGGCGCTGACCTCTGAAACTGCCGCAACCCCTGCGCTGCCTATGGCCGCGCAATAGCCAGCGTTCCCATGGCCGATGAGGAGCGGCCCGGGTCAACGCATTTCAAGGAGGAGGTCCCCATGAGGGATGGGAGTTACACATACAAGCTGTTTGCACGCAGCGATTTCAGCGCCTTCTGGGCGCTATTCACCGACAACCTGATCAACCTGATGGTGCTGGCGGGAATCTGTCAGTTCGTGTTCCAGATGCCGGCAGAGATCGTCTTCGGGCGCATCGTGCCGGGCGCGGCGGTGGCCATCGTCGCCGGCATCGCGGTCTACACCTGGCTGGCCAAGCGCGAGGCCGAGAAGACCGGCCGTGACGTCACCGCCCTGCCCTACGGCATCTCGACCCCGGTGATGTTCGTCTACCTGTTCGGCGTGATCGGCCCGATCTACTGGGCCACCAGCGATCCGGTGCTGGCCTGGCAGGTGGGCATCGGAGCGGGCTTCATGGGCGGCATCGTCGCGGCCATGGGCGCCATCATCGGGCCTTGGCTGAAACGGGTGACACCGCGCGCGGGGATGCTTGGCACGCTCTGCGGCATCGCGCTGGTGTTCATCGGCACCGTGCCGCTGGCAACGGTGTTCGAGAACCCCTTCGTGGGCTTCGCCTCGATGATCATCATTCTCTGGGGGCTGGTCGGGAGGTTCCGCCTGCCGTTCAATATCCCGGCGGGTCTCTTGGCGCTGATCGTCGGCACCGTGGTGGCGCTGGCCATCGGCGAGGCGCGGATCAGCCTTGACGGCACCGGCATCTACCTGCCTCTGCCCTATGTCGGAGACCTGATCGCCGGGATCCAGCACCTGTTTGCCAACCCGGAACTGTTTCTGGTGCTGGTGCCTGTGCAGATCTACAACTTCATCGAAACCATGAACAACGTCGAAAGCGCCGAGGCCGCGGGCGATCACTATCCCGTCGCCACCTGCCAGGTCACCGATGGCGTGGGCACCATGATCGGCGCGGTCTTCGGCTCGCCCTTCCCGACCACTGCCTATATCGGCCATCCGGCCTACAAGCGGATGGGCGCACATGCGGGCTATATCATCGGTGTCGCGGTGGTGATCCCGGTGGCGGCGATCTTCGGCCTGCTCGCCTTCCTCAACAACTTGATCCCGGTGGCAGCCGCCGCGCCGGTGCTGGTTTTCGTGGCACTCAGCCTGATCACCAATACCGCGATGTCGGTGAAACCCGCGCACATGGCCGCCGTGACCATCGCCATGATGCCCCACGTCTCGGCCTTCCTGATCGTGAAGTGGAATTCGCTGATGGGCGCATTGTCGGGCTCGGTCGAGGGCCTGCCGCAACTGGGCGACCCGGAACTGACGGCAGCGCTGCTGCAACAGGGCGCACATTACCAGGGCCACCTTGCACTTAGCCAGGGCGCGATCCTGACCGGCCTGATCTGGGGCGCCATCGTCGCCAGCACCATCGACGGGCGCTTCCGGAACGCCGGAGGCTTCGCACTGGCCGCCGCTGGGATGTCGCTGGTGGGCATCATCCATGGGCCAAGCCTGCACTGGCCGGACCTCAACCCGGTGTCGATGGGTTACCTGATCGCCGCTGGCTTCCTGCTCATCTATCCGCTGTTTCACAAGGCGGGGGATGAGGCTTCGGAGCCGCTCGACGATGTCGGGGTGACACCGGCAGAATAGGCGGACTCTCCCTGCTAGCCGCCGACAGCGCGGGCCATGTGATCCTTCCCTGCGTGGCCCGCGACACACGAACGAACGGACCTGAACCATGTTGCAGACACTCGACCGGACCCTCCTGCGCGGACGCGTCCTGACCTTTACCGCCGCCCCGGCGGACGAGACTGACACCGCCGCCTACGACTATATCGAGGACGGCGCGATCCTGATCGCGGGCGGCATGATCGAGGCGGTGGGCACCTACGACAGCCTCGCCCCGCAGGCCGCCGGCATTCCGGTCACCGACCACCGTCCCCACCTGCTTCTGCCCGGGTTCATCGACACCCATATCCACTTTCCGCAGGTTCAGGTCATCGCCTCGTGGGGCGCGCAGCTTCTGGACTGGCTGAACAATTATACTTTCCCGGCCGAGGTCGAATTCGCCGACCCGGCCCATTCCGCCACCATGGCCGCGCGCTTCTATGACCAACTGATCGCCCATGGCACCACCTCGGCGGTCGCCCTCTGCTCGGTTCACCCGACCTCGGCCGAGGCCTACTTCGCCGAGGCGGAGCGCCGTGACATGCGGATGATCGGCGGCAAGGTCATGATGGACCGCAACGCGCCCGACGGCCTGACCGACACGCCGCAGCAAGGATATGACGAGACCAAGACGCTGATCGACAAGTGGCACGGGCGGGGCCGCGGGCTCTATGCCATCACGCCACGGTTCGCCATCACCTCCACCCCCGAACAGCTTGCCATGGCCGGCGCGCTGGTGGCCGAGCACCCGGAATGCTACGTCCAGACCCACCTGAGCGAGAACCGCGACGAGATCGCCTTCACGCGCGAGCTTTACCCTGACGCGCCCGATTACCTCGGTGTTTACGAACACTACGGCTTGCTGCACGACAAGGCGCTGCTGGGTCATTCGATCCACCTTGAGCCGCGCGAGATCGACGTGCTGGCCGAGACCGGCGCCAAGCCGGTGTTCTGCCCGACCTCGAACCTGTTCCTCGGCTCTGGTCTGTTCAAGGACGCCGGGTTGCGGTCACGCGGCATTGGCCCCGCCATCGCCACCGACGTCGGCGCCGGCACCAGCTATTCGATGCTGCAAACCCTGAACGAGGGCTACAAGGTCCTGCAACTTCAGGGCCAGAAGCTGCACCCGCTGTCCGCCTTCCACTGGATCACGCGCGGCAATGCGCAGGCGCTGGGACTGGCCGACCGGATCGGCACGTTGGAGGCCGGGACCGAGGCCGATATCGTTGTGCTTGACCCGCAGGCCACCCCCGCCATGGCGCTGCGGGCCGAGCGGGCGCAGACCCTGTCGGAGGAGCTTTTCATCCTGCAGATCATGGGCGACGACCGGGCCATCGCGGAAACCTACGTCGCCGGGCGCGCCAGCAAGACCGCCGCGCAGAAGGCCACGGCCTGAACCGGTCCCGGCGCGTCAGGCGCGCCGGGCATCGCCACCGGACGGCAGTTCGATGTTGATTTCGAGGCAGGACACCTCCTGCCCCTGCTCCATCCGCAGGTCGACGGCGTCATCCTCGACGGTCACGTATTTGCGGATCACCGCCACCAGATCGCTCTGCAATTGCGGCAGGTAGTCGGGCGCGGCCGAGCCTCCGCTGCGCTCATGCGCCAGCAGGATTTGCAGGCGGTCCTTGGCGGTCCGGGCCGAGCTTTCGCGGCGCGGTTTGAACGAGAAACCAAAGAAACTCATGCCGTGCGCCTCAGGAGTCGCTGAAAAAATCCGGCGCGCCGGTCGCCCGGCACCCGCATTTCCACCTCTTCGCCCAGCAGCCGCGCCACCGCATCCTCGTAGGCCTGCGCCGCCGCCGAAGGCCCGTCCAGGATCACCGGCGTGCCGAGGTTCGACGCCTTGAGCACCGCCTTGCTCTCGGGCACGATGCCCAGAAGCGGCACCGCGAGGATTTCCAGCACGTCATCGACGCCCATCATCTCGCCGCGTTCGATGCGCTCGCGGTCGTGCCGCGTCAGAAGAACCTGCGCCTTGATCGGCTCGGCGCCCTCGGTTTCGGCCCGCTTTGTCTGGCTGCTGAGCAGCCCCAGCACCCGGTCGCTGTCGCGCACCGAGGAGACTTCGGGGTTGGTCACCACCACCGCCTCATCGGCGAAATACATGGCCAGTTGCGCCCCGCGCTCGATCCCCGCCGGGCTGTCGCAGACGATGTAGTCGAACTCTTCCTTCAGCTCCTTCAGCACCGCCTCTACACCGCCCCGGGTCAACGCGTCCTTGTCGCGGGTCTGCGAGGTCGGCAGGATCGACAGCTCGGGCAGCCGCTTGTCACGGATCAGGGCCTGTTTCAGACGCGCGTCGCCCTGGATCACGTTGATGAAGTCGAACACCACCCGGCGTTCACAGCCCATCGTCATGTCGAGATTGCGCAGGCCGACGTCGAAGTCGATCACCACCGTCTTGTGGCCGCGCTGCGCCAGCCCGGCCGAGATCGCGGCTGCGGAGGTGGTTTTGCCCACGCCGCCCTTGCCCGAGGTGATCACGATCACCCGGCCCTTGGGCCTGTCATCTTTGAGTTCCGTCGTCATGCCAGCGCCTCCATGCGCAACCTGTCGTCTTCAAGGAAAATCTGCACCGGCCCGGCAGGGGCCCCTTCCAGCGTGTCGGAGGTGCGGTAGAGCCCGGCAATGGCCACCAGTTCGGCGTCGAGCTTGGCGCAGAAGATGCGCGCTCTGCCGTCGCCGTGGACGCCGGCCATCGCCCGGCCCCGTAGCGCGCCATAAATGTGGATGTTGCCGCTCGCCACCACCTCGGCACCGGAAGACACCGGGCCGACGATGGTCAGGTCGCCGCGCTCGGCCACCACCATCTGGCCCGACCTCACCGGCGCGGTGATCAGTTTGTTGTCGGGCGGCAGCAGCTTCTCGACCCGGCTGCCACGGCCCTTGCGCTGGCCCGGAAGCGGCGCTTCGCGCCCCGCGCCCACGGGGATCAGGCCAATCGCAGCCAGATCGTCGGCATCAGCGTCCGCCCCTTCGACGCCGAAGACCCGCAGGTTGCGCGCACGCAAGGCATCGACCAGATCGCGCAGTGGCTGCGGCGCGGCGATTTCGGGCGCCCTTCCCAGATCGAGCACCAGCGGCGCATCGGAAAAGAACTGCGGCGTGGCGCGGATGTGATCGTCCAGTGCCTGCAAGAAGCTGTCGTCCAGTTCCGGGGTCTCGATCCGCAGGGACAGCGCGGTCAGAAACCGGCCGCGGATCTGAAATGGCTTCAGGGTGACCGGCGCGCGGGCGCACTGGTCCTGCGCGTCGGATGCGGACACGTGGAAACTCCGATACTGCTCTCAATTGGGCCGCGAGTCGGCTCGCGTGGTTTTTCCCTTGATTTGCACGTCGGGCAACCTAGTGCACCCTCAAATCACCTTCGTGCCGCCGGTCAGCAAAATTCTGCCTGCAGCCCTGACAGGCACCATGGGCAGCGCCGATCCCGCGGTTCAGGGCCGCGCTACCATGATGTCCGGCACGATACCGGTCTCCGCCACCGCTTGCACCGCGTCCTGTCCGGCGAAGAACCCGTAGCCGGTGATCAGGGCCGAGGCGACGCCTGCGGTCCGCGCGCCCAGCACGTCGGTGTGCAGGCTGTCGCCCACCATCAGAACCCGGCTGCGGTCAACCTCTCCCAACCTCTCGAAGGCAAGGTCGAAGATGTTGTCGAAGGGCTTGCCGAAGAACTCGGGCACGACCCCGGTGCGATCGGCCAGCCGATGCGCAAAATGTCCCGGCTCGGCGGAAAAGCCGACCTCGCGCGGGGCGACGATGTCGGGATTGCCCACCAGAACCGGACGGGCGCGGCGTTCCAGCGCGGCTTCGAGCAGCGCCTGCCGCTCTTCGGTCCAGGCGGCGCTGCCGACCATCAAGATGCCCTCGGCGGCGTCATAGGCGGCCGGGTCCTCTTCCAGATAGGTGAGGTTCAGCCCGTCCAGATCGTCAAGCCCGGCCTTGCGCGTCGCCATCAGCCCCCAGTTCAGATCGCGCCGCCCGTTCAGTCCCGCCAGCAGCGCCTTGCGGCTTGTGATGATGTCGTCGGGCGCGAAGTCATAGCCGAGGCGCGCGTATTTTTCGACCAGCGCGCGATGCGGGAAACCGGCGGCGTTGGACACCACCAGCACCCGCTTTCCTGCCGCCTGAAGGCCCGCGATGCGCCCGGGCACGTCGGGGATCGCCGTCTCGCCGATGTTGAGCACACCGAAGGCGTCCAGCAGGAAGACGTCATAGTCGGCCGCAACATCATCCAGCGTCTCGGCGTGACGCGGCAGGTCTGACACTGCGGCGCAGACCGGCAGGCGGTGACGGACGGCCTCGTAGGTCCGAAGCGCCGCCTCGGCCGTGAGGTCGCTCAAATGATCGCCCCCCGCACCTTGGCCGAGACCCATTCGCTGATTACCACGGCGGCGAGGATCACCAGCAGGATCAGGCTCACCTGTGGCCAGGCCAGCACGTTGAGCGAGGCCGAAAGCTGCAGGCCGATGCCGCCCGCGCCCACCAGCCCCAGCACGGTGGATTCACGGATGTTGATGTCCCAGCGGAAGACCGCAATGCCGGCGAAGGCGGGCATGATCTGCGGCACGATGCCATAGGCCATGACCTGCCAGCGGCTCGCGCCCGTAGCGGTGATGGCCTCCACCTGCCCATGATCGATCTCCTCGATCGCCTCGTAAAGCAGCTTGGCACAGAACCCGATCGAGCGGATGGCAATGGCGATGACGCCGGCGAACACCCCCGGCCCGATGATGGCAATCAACAGGAGCGCCCAGATCAGCGAGTTGATCGACCGGGTCGAAACGATGATCAAAAGCGCGACCGGCCGAATGAACAGCTTCGACGGCGTGGTGTTACGCGCGGCGAGGAACGCCACCGGCACCGCGAGGAACAGTGCGATGATCGTGCCCAGCGTAGCGATGTTGAGCGTGTCCCAGATCGGCCTGCCCAGCTGGGTGATGTACTCCCAGCGCGGCGGCGTTGCCCGTGTCCAGATGTCATTGGCGATGCGCGGCGCGTCCCAGACGAAGAACCACGTGGTGCTTTCGGATATGATCTGCCAGCAGATCGCGAAGACCACCAGCCCGGTCAGCCAGCCGCCCCAACGGAGCATCTTTTCGCGCGGGGTCCGCAGACGCCAAACCTGCGCGCCGTCCTTCTCGAGAACCGGCATTACTGCACCCTCGCCCGGATGATGCCCGACAGGTATTCCAGCGCCATGACGATGCCGATGATCAGGATCAGGATCGCGGCGGCGGTGTCATATTCGTAGCGGTCGAACGCGGTGTTCAGCGTCGCGCCGATGCCGCCCGCGCCGACAAGCCCGAGAATCGCGCTTTCACGGAAGTTGATATCGATCCGGTACATGGACAGCCCGACAAGTCGTGGCATGACTTGGGGTTGGACGCCGTAGTTGATCCATTGCATCCACTTGGCGCCGGAGGCCCGGATCGCCTCGGCCTGCACCCGGTCCATTGCTTCAATGTCTTCCGCCAGAAGCTTGGAAAGAAACCCGATCGTCGCGAACGAGAGCGTCAGGAACCCGGCCAGCGGCCCGAAGCCGAAGATCGCCACCAAGAGGATGGCGACGATGATTTCCTGCAGCGCCCGGCTGATGGCGACGATGCCGCGGCAGATCACGTAGACCGGCAGCGGCGCGACGTTGCGTGCCGCGCCCAGACCGATGGGTATGGAAATCAGGATACCGACGACCGAGGCGGCCACCGTCATCACGATGCTTTCCAGCAGACCACCCCAGATGTCGCCCGCGCGGGTGACGAAATCGGGCCGGGTGAAGGACAGGATGAACTGCCAGCCCCGGTCGAGCCCGGCATAGACCCGGCTCCAGTCCACCTCGATGGTCAGAAAGGCCGCGATGAGATAGGCGATGAACCCGATGATTATGCCCCAGCGCAACGCCGGGCGCTGGATGAAATGCGGCTTACGCCAGCCCTTCCCCAGCATGTCGTCCAATTCGCGATGGCTCATTCCGCGGCCTCGATGTCTTCTACGTCCTCGACCTTCTCGATGGTCGCTTCCCAGTCCTCTTCGCCGTAGATCTCGGTCAGCTTGTCAGGGGTCAGCCCGTCCGGAGGCCCGTCAAAGACGATCTCGCCGAACCGCAGGCCGACGATGCGCGGCACGAACATCTGCGCCAGCGCCACGTCGTGGATGTTGATGATCGCCGCCAGCCCGCGTTCGCGGCACAGTTCGGTGATCAGCCGCATGATCTGGCGGCTGGTCTTGGGGTCGAGCGACGCGGTGGGTTCATCCACCAGCAGAAGCTTCGGATCCTGAATGAGCGCGCGGCAGATGCCGACCCGCTGGCGCTGTCCGCCCGACAGTTCGTCGGCGCGCTTGTCGGCCATGTGGAGCAGGCCCACCCGGTCGAGCAGGCGGAACGCCTCGTCCACGTCGGACTGCGGATAGCGCCGCAGGAACGACCGCCAAAAGCCGACGTATCCCAGCCGGCCCGACAGCACGTTCTCCATCACTGTCAGCCGTTCGACCAGCGCGTACTCCTGAAAGATCATCCCCATCTCGCGACGGGCCTTGCGCAGTGCGCCGGTACCGAGCTTGGTCAGATCGGTGTCGTCCAGCAAGACCGCGCCTTCGGTGGGTTCCACCAGCCGGTTGATGCACCGGATGAGCGTGGATTTGCCCGCTCCGGACGGGCCGATCAGCGCAAGGACCTGCCCGGAGGGCACGTCGAGGTCGATCCCCTGCAAGGCCTTGTCACCGGTCTTGTAGGTCTTGGTTAGTTTTTGAAGGCGCAGCATGAAAGCCCCTGACGCGGCAGAAGGACAGGCCCCGCGAAGGGGCCTGTCGGTGTGATTGAAGGATTATTCGCAGGCGTAGGAGACGTCGTTCGCCGCGTCGATCTTGCGGATCACCTCCCAGTATTCCTTGTAGGTGATCGGAATGAACTGCGCCTCGCCGTTCTTCGAGAATTCTTCCTCGAGGCTGGTGCCTTCCCATTCGAAGCTCATGAAGGCGTCCTGAATGGCCTCCTGCAGTTCGGGCTTGAGGTTGTAGACCACGCCGTAGCCGGTGGTCGGGAAGGTCTGGGATTTGTAGATGCTGACGATCTGGTCTTCGGAGACGACATCGCGTTCCAGCATCCGCTGCATCACCGAGTTGGCGATGGAGGCTGCCGGATAGTCCTGGTTGGCGACGCCAAGGATCGAATTGTCGTGCTTGCCGGAATAGACCGGCTCGAAATCACGTTCGGGCTGCATGTCATAGTCCGCCTTCAGGATCGCCGAGGGCGCCTTGAAACCCGAGTTCGACGTGGGCGAGGTAAAGGCCATCTGCTTGCCCTTGATGTCCTCGACGTTCTCGATGCCCGAACCGGGATAGGTGATGATCTCCATCTCGTAGCCAAAGCTGCCGTCTTCGCCCGCCATGATGGTGAAGGGGCGGAAGCCCGCGCAGTTCACTGCCAGCGGGTTCGAACCGGTGTTGAAACCTGCGATATGAAGACGGCCCGAACGCATCGCCTCGATCTGGGCGGCATTGTTCTGCACCGGGAAAAAAAGGATCTCCTTGCCGGTTTTTTCGGCCATGTGTTCAAGGAAATCCGTCCAGGCCGTCTTGTAAACCGCCGGATCCTCGACCGGGGTAAAGGCAAAGACCAGCGGGTCGGGGTCGATCCACTGGCTTTCATCTTCGGGGATGTCGGCGATCAGGTCGCCGTCGGTGTCACAGAAGCGTTCGTCAAGATCGCCGCGCTCGCAATCCTGTGCCGATGCCGTGCCGCCGAGCGACAGAAGTGCAATCGCCGAGGCGCCGAGCAGAAGTCCAAGTTTCGATGTCATGTTTTCCTCCAGGTTGGTCGCGGCTTCAGCCGCAGTCGTTATTGTCGTCTAGGCCGGTTCCGCGACATGAATGTGAACCCCTGCCCCGTCTATCGCTGCCCGCAGGTCTCCCTCCGGCGGGGCGTCGACGACCACCGATTCAAGGTCGGCCAAGGCGCCCACGCGCGCCAGACCCTTGCGACCGAATTTCTGTGAATCGATCAGCAAGTGCCGTTTCGCAGCCCGGCTCAGCATCATCCGCTTGACGGCGGCAAAGCCGCGCACCGATTCAGATGGCCCCTCGCCGGACAGACCCGAAGCCCCGATCATGCACCGGTCGACATTGAAACGCGACAGGAAATCCAGCGTCTCGGTCCCGATCACCGCCGATTCCGCCGCCAGGTATTCGCCGGGGCAAAGCACCACGTCGGGCGTGCCGTGACCGATGGTCATGGCGACCGGGATGGAATTGGTGATGACGGTGCAGCGCGTACCTCGATACGCCAGCGCACGGGCCAGCTGAATGGTGGTGGCCCCCGAGTCGATCATCACCGTCTCGCCCTCTAACACCAATGCGGCGGCCTTGCCGCCGATCCGCTCACGTTCGGCGATGCGCGCGGTGGTGCGCTCATTGAGGGTGGGATAATGGCCTTGCGCCGGGGCCGAGGCACCGCCATGCGCGCGCGAGATCAACCCGTCTTCGGCCAGCGCATCCAGATCGCGGCGCACCGTTTCGTTGGAGACGTTGAAATCGCGTGCCAATTCGCTGATCCGGACATGCGGCCGCAGCTTCAATTCAAGCAGGATGCGCCGGCGTCGGTCAGACTTTCTCAGCCGTCCACTGCCCTTCTCGGCCTGCATGGTGTCCGTCCCGGTCTGCGCCATCTTCCATCCGACTCGCTGCGTGCCCAGAATTGTGGTGATTCCGGCAGTTTTGCAATTATTATGTTGCATTAACCTCGGTCGAGTGTTGAAAATTGCCGGTATACCAACGGCCTAAAGGGCTAGAGCAGGCAATATGGCACGGCGAAAGAATAGCGACGGACCAGCATCATGATCGTTCTCGCCACCCATCTGGCGGCGGCGGTGGCGCTGCTGCTGTGGTCGGTGCGACTGATCCGCACCGGGGTCGAACGTGCCTTCCTGCCCGAGCTGAAACGCGGTCTGAAGCGGCTGTCCGAACGCCGGGTCTCGGCGGCGGCGGGGGGCGCGCTGGCCGCCATCGTTCTGCAAAGCTCCGCCGCGGTGGCGCTGATCGGCGCGGGCTTCGCGGTGTCGGGAATGCTGGCCCCGGCTTCGGCCCTGGCGCTGCTGCTGGGGGCCGACCTCGGGTCGGCACTGATGGCGCAGGTGCTGTTGCTGCCGGTGCAAGCGCTGGTGCCCTTCGCCCTGCTGGCGGGCGTGGTGATCTTCTCCAAGGCTGGCCGACGCCGCACCAAGCAGGTGGGCCGCATCCTGATCGGCTTTGCGCTGGTGCTGACCGCGCTGGGCATGATCCGCGCCGCCACGGTGCCGATCGGTGCCGATCCCATCGTGCGAAGCATCGCCGCCTATTTCCAGAGCGACCTTGCCAGCGCCTATGTGGTCGGCGCTGTGCTGGCCTGGGCGATGCATTCCAGCCTCGCCGCAGTGCTGACCTTTACCACCTTCGCCACCACCGAGCTGATCGGTGCCCCGGTGGCGGCGGCGCTGGTGCTGGGCGCCAACCTCGGCGGTGCGCTTGTGCCCTTCGTGCTGCTGTGGCGGCAAGAACGCCCGGCGCGGCTGGTGGTACTGGGCAATCTCGTGGCGCGGGGAGGGATCACCGTGATGGCGCTGGTTCTGCTGCTGTCGGGGCTTCTGCCGCTCGGACTGCTGGGCGCTGATGCCGGGCAGCAGGCGGTGACCCTGCACATCACGCTGAACGCGGTGCTGCTAGCCGTGGCCCTCCCGCTGATCACGGCGCTGACCCGGCTGGCCGATGCGGTCCTGCCGCGCCATTCCCCGGCCCCCGGCAAGGTCACGGCGCTTGATCCGGCGGCGCTGGACCATGCGCCGCTGGCGCTGGCCTGCGCCCAGCGCGAATTGCTGCGCATCGCGGAAACGGTGCAGTCCATGCTGGTGCCCACCATCCATCTGTTCCGCAACTGGGACCCCGAGCTGGCCCGCGTGATCGAATTGCGCGAGGATGAGGTCGACAGGATGCACTTCGAGATCAAGATCTACGTCTCGCGCCTGCGCGAAGACGACCTGCAGCCGGCGCAGGAAAAGAAGACGCTGGAACTGGTCGCCATGGCCAACAGCCTCGAAGAGGCCGCCGACCGTATTGCCGTCAACCTCGTGGCGCTGGCCCGCAAGATGTCGGACGAGGCGGTCACGTTTTCGACCGAAGGCATGGACGATATCGAACAGTTCCACGATCAGGTCGCCACCAACGCGCAATTGGCGCTGAGCGTCCTGACCACCGGCGACGCCGAGGCTGCGCGCCAGCTGGTTGCCGAAAAGGACCGCATCCGCATCGAGGAACAGAACCTTCAGGAGCGCCACCTCAAGCGCCTGCAGAACGGGGCTACCGCCAGCATCGAGACCACCAATATCCACCAGGAGGTGCTGCGCCTGCTCAAGCAGGTCAACGCCGCGCTAGCCTTCGTGGCCTACCCCATCGCCGAGGAAACCGGTGACCTTCTGGGCAGCCGCCTTGCCAAGCCGCGCGTCATCGGGGGGGCTGGATGAGCCGCCGCGCCCCTGCCGCCCAAATAGCCGCCCTGCCGATCCACTGGGAGAAGGGCGGCAAGCTGCGGGTGCTGATGGTCACCTCGCGCGATACCGGGCGCTGGGTGATGCCGAAAGGCTGGACGATGGACGGCAAGAAGCCCTGGCGCGCCGCCGAGATCGAGGCGCTCGAGGAAGCGGGGGCGCTTGGCTACATGTCGAAGCGCGCCATTGGCCATTACCATTATGACAAGCAGTTGGACGACGGCAGCGCACTGGCCTGCCGGGTGACGCTGTATCCGATGATCGTCAGCAAGCTGAAACGCCGCTGGAAGGAAGAACACCAGCGCAAGCGGCACTGGTTCTCGCCGAAGAAGGCCGCCAAACTGGTGGTCGAGAAAGAGCTGGCCAGGCTGCTGGCCGACCTTGCCGACGACCCAGACAGCCAAGCGATGATTGCCAAGCTGCGCAAGGCCGCCTGAGCCGGCCGGCGCGGCTCAGTCCGGCCAGTCCTCGGGCACGTTGTCGCGCAGTTCCTCCAGCCAGGGCGTTGCCACGCTGTCGGACGGCGCGCGCCAGTCGCCGCGCGGGCTGAGCGCGCCGCCGGGGCTGACCTTCGGGCCGTTGGGCAGCGCCGAGCGCTTGAACTGGCTGGTGGCGAAGAAGCGGAACAGGAACTGTTCCAGCCAGTGACGGATGGTTTTCAGGTCGTACTGGTTGCGTTTGGCCTGCGGAAACGCCTCGGGCCAGCGGCCTGTATCGACGTCGTGCCAGGCATGCCACGCAAGGAACGCCACCTTCGACGGCGGCTGACCGTAACGCATCGTATGATGGAGGAAAAAGTCGTTCAGTTCGTAGGGGCCGATGATCGACTCGGTGCTCTGGATTGCCTCGTCCGCGCCCGCCGGGACCAGTTCGGGCGAGATCTCGGTGTCGAGGATGGCTTGCAGCACCTTGTCGGTCGCGCCGTCGAACTGGCCGGTCCGGATGGTCCAGCGGATCAGGTACTGGATCAGCGTCTTGGGCACGCCCGCGTTGACTGCGTAATGGCTCATCTGGTCGCCGACGCCGTAGGTACACCAGCCCAGTGCCAGCTCGCTCAGATCGCCGGTGCCGATGACGAACCCTTTGCGCTGGTTGGCCAGCCGGAACAGGTAATCGGTGCGCAGCCCGGCCTGCACGTTCTCGAAAGTGATGTCATAGACCGGTTCGCCCTCTGAAAACGGGTGCCCCATGTCGGTCAGCATTTGCCGTGCGGCGGGCCGGATGTCGATCTCGTCCGCGGTCACGCCCATGGCGCGCATCAGCGCCCAGGCGTTGGATTTGGTTCCGTCGGAGGTGGCGAACCCGGGCATGGTGAAGGCAAGGATGCTCTCTCGCGGGATACCCATGCGGTCGCAGGCCTTGGCGGCGACGATCAGCGCGTGGGTGGAATCCAGCCCGCCCGAGATGCCGATCACCATGGTCTCACCCGGCGTCGCCTCAAACCGGCGTTGCAGGCCTTCGACCTGGATGTTGAAGGCCTCGTAGCAGTCGTGATCGAGATGGCTTTCCCGGTTAGGCACGTAAGGAAAGCGCCTTATGGGCCTGGCAAGGCCGGCATTTTCCCGATGCGGCTTGTGGTCGAAGTGGATGCGGCGGAAGGCCGGGTCATGGTGGCAGGCGGCATCGTTGAAGCTGCCGGTCCGCATCCGTTCGGACAGGATGCGGCCAGTATCGACATCGGCGAGGGTCAGCGACGGTTCGGTGGCAAAGCGCTCGGATTCCGCCAACAGGTCGCCCAGTTCGTAGATCATGCCCTGCCCGTCCCAGGCCAGATCGGTTGTGCTCTCGCCCGGACCGGCTGCGGAATAGGCATAGGCGGCAAGACCGCGCATGGATTGCGACTGGCAGAGCACGTGGCGTTCGGTCGATTTGCCGATCACGATGTTGGAGGCCGACAGGTTGGTCAGGATCAGCGCCCCGGCCATCGCGGCGTCCGACGATGGCGGCGCGGCGGTCCAGAAATCCTCGCAGATCTCGGTGTGGAAGATCAGCCCGGGCAGGTCCGTGGCCGCGAAGATTAGGTCGTCCCCGAAGGGCGCCTGCTGGCCGGCGACGGTGATGTCGCCCGACAGGCCGCGGCCGTGGGCGAACCAGCGTTTTTCATAGAATTCCCGGTAATTCGGCACGTAGGACTTGGGCACCACGCCCAGCACCCTGCCGCGCGAGATGGCGATGGCGCAGTTGTAGAGCCGGCCCTCGCGCCGCAGCGGCGCCCCGACCAGAAGCACCGGACACAGGTCCGTGCTGGCCTCGATCACCCGGGCGACGGCCGCCTCGATGGCCGACAGAACGGCGTCCTGCATGTGCAGGTCGTCGATGGCATAGGACGACAGGCAGAGTTCGGGGCAGACCAGCAGATCGGCGCGGGCGTCGTGGGCACGCCGTGCTTCGGCAAGCACCGCGTCGGTGTTGTAGCCGATGTCAGCGGGACGCACCCGGGGGGTGCAGGTGGCGACACGGACGAAGCCGTGGGTGTGATAAGCGGTGAACTGGGTCATGTCCCAACTCTGCGCGTATTTTCAGTGGGGTTGCAAGGTGGTCAGGGCGCCGTGCGCCGGGGTTCACCGCGTCTGTATCAGAAGAGTGTGCGGCTGCGTGACAGATGCGGGCTCTTTAGCCATCGGAGCTGGTTCGCGCGGGCAGGCTCGGCCATGCATGGTCACTCAGCTACGGAGCGGCTTGCTGCGGTTGCAGGCGGCCTATACGGCGCGGGCGTCCGCTTGGACCGGCGCGGCGATGGCGGCCTGGAACGCCCTGTAGGACGACTTGGGTGTGCGCTTCTGCGTCTGGTAATCGACGTGGACGAGGCCGAAGCGCTTCTCGTAGCCATAGGCCCATTCGTAATTGTCCAGAAGCGACCACGCCAAATAGCCCATGACCGGTACATTTTCGGCGATAAGACCGCGCACCACCCGGAGATGGTCATCGAAATACCTGAGCCGCACGGGGTCGTCGCAGGCTCCGTCCACGATGTCATCGTCTCCGGCCATGCCGTTTTCGGTCACGTATAGCGGCAACCGTCCGGTGTAATCGCGACAGACGCGCGCAAGCAGCGTGCCCAGTCCTTGCGGATAGATCTCCCAGCCCATGGCGGTCTTGGGCAAGGGACCGTCAACGCCATGGAAATGCGGCCAAGGGGTGCCGGGGGCTGCCGCCACGATGGCGCGCGTGTAATAGTTGACCCCAAGCCAGTCGATCGGCGCGGAAATTGCCGCCATGTCGGCCTCGAACCCCTGTGGCAAATGTGGGCGCAGCGCTGTCAGGATATCCTCGGGGTACTGCCCCCTGAACAGCGCGTCGAGGAACCAGCGGTTGTGGATGCCGTCCAGTGTATGTGTGGCCGCGACATCCTCGGCCCGATCAGAGGCCGGATGCGGATCGGCGAGGTTGAGCACGACCCCGAGGTTAGACTGGCCCATGTCACGCATCACCGCCAGCGCCTTGCCGTGCGCGAGCATGATGTGGTGCATCGCGCGGGCCGCTGCGCGGATGTCTCTGAGCCCCGGGGCCTGCGCGCCGAGAAAATGCGACAGCCAGGCCACGCACCATGGTTCGTTGATCGTGGCCACCGAGGCAAGCCGATCCCCGATGCGCGCGATCACCGCGCGGGTATAGGCTGCGAAAAGCTCGGGTGTCTCGGGGTTGGCCCATCCACCGATATCGGCCAGCGCCGAAGGCAGATCCCAGTGGTATAGGGTAAGGTAGGGCTTGAGACCACGGGCGACAATCGCGTCGACCAACCGGTCGTAGAAGGCAAGCCCCTCGGGGTTCATCGTGCGGCCGTCGGGCATGACCCGCGCCCAGGAAACCGAGAACCGATAGATGTCGAATCCCGCGGCCTGCACGAGGTCGAGATCCTCTTCGAAGCGGGTGTAGTGATCGCAGGCGACAGCACCGTCATCGGCGTTGGCCACATTGCCGGGGGTGGCGGCATAGGTGTCCCAGTGCGACGACCCGGCACCGCCGAGGCTGTGGCCTTCGATCTGATAGGCGGCGGTGGCAGCGCCGAACAGGAAACCGGCGGGAAAATCGGCACGGGTGAAACTGAAAGTCATGGGATGTCCCTGTATCGTGTGTCCGCCCGAAACGGGCATCTTGGGTATCGGGTGGCGCCCCTCGCGAGCGAGAGGCTAAAGATCAGATCCGCTCTTCGGTCTCGGCGTCGAACAGCGAGGCGCGCGAGGGTTCGAAGCCGATGGTCAAGGTATCGCCGGCGTGCACCTTGGCGTGACCGTCCATGCGGATGCGCAGCGGCTCTCCGGCCAGTTCGGCATAAACCAATGTGTCGGCGCCCATCGGCTCGACCAGGTTGACCGCGACGCTGGCCTGCACCGGGGCGCGATCCACCAATTCGCCGGTCACGACATGCTCAGGCCGGATGCCGATGGTCACCGGGCCCGCGTGGTGCCGGGTGCCGGCAAAGCTGTAGCCAGTCATCGGCATGCGCAGATCGCCCGTCACGAAGGTCTCGTTCTCAAGCGTGCCGTCGATGAAGGTCATGGACGGGCTGCCGATGAAGTCCGCGACATAGCGGTTCTGAGGCCGGTTGTAGATCTCGTCGGGGGTGCCCAGCTGCATGATCTGTCCGCCGCGCATGATCGCGATGCGGTCGGCGAGGGTCATCGCCTCGACCTGATCGTGGGTGACGTAGATCATGGTGTTCTTCAACTGCTGGTGCAGCCGTTTCAGCTCGACCCGCAGATCGGCACGAAGCTTTGCGTCGAGGTTCGACAAGGGCTCGTCGAACAAGAACACATCGACATCCCGCACCAGCGCACGGCCGATGGCGACACGCTGGCGCTGGCCACCCGACAGCGCGCCGGGCTTGCGGTGCAGAAGTTGCTGGATCTGCAGCACCTCGGCGGCGCGGTCGATGCGGCGCCTGATTTCGTCTTTCGGAACCCTCGCGTTCTTGAGCCCGAAAGACAGGTTTCCCTCGACCGTCATCTGCGGATAGAGCGCATAGCTCTGGAACACCATGCCGATGCCGCGTTCCGAAGGCTCGGACCAGGTGACGTTCTTGTCGTGGATGAAGATTTGTCCGTCCGTGGCCTCTAGTAGACCTGCGATGCAGTTCAGCAGCGTGGATTTGCCGCAACCGGACGAGCCGAGCAGCACGAGGAACTCGCCTTTCTGGATGTCGAGGTTCAGGTCTTGCAGGACCTTCACCTCGCCGAACTGCAGATCGAGGTTGCGGATTTGGACAGAGGGGCTGTGAATGTTCATGGCAGTCAACCTTTCACTGCGCCGGCGGCGATGCCGCGCACAAAGAGTTTTCCGGAAGCGAAGTAGATGATCAGGGGAACGAGGCCGGTCAGCAGGGTCGCGGCCATGTTGACGTTGTATTCCTTCACGCCCTGCACCGAGTTGACGATGTTGTTGAGCTGGACCGTCATCGGGTAGATCTCGGGCTTGGTGAAGATCACGCCGAACAGGAAATCGTTCCAGATGCCGGTGACCTGCAGGATCATCGCCACCACGAAGATCGGCAACGACATCGGCAGCATGATCCGGAAGTAGATGCCCCAGAACCCGGCGCCGTCGACGCGGGCGGCCTTGAACAGCTCTTCCGGCATACCGGCGAAGTAGTTGCGGAACAGCAGCGTCAGAATCGGCATGCCGAAGATCGTGTGCACCAGCACCAGCCCCCAGAGGTCGCCATAGAGGCCGACTTCACGCAGGATGATGACCATCGGGTAAAGCATGACCTGATACGGGATGAAGGCCCCGAGGATCAGGATTGTGAAGAACACCTCCGATCCCTTGAACTTCCAGTTGGCAAGCGCGTAGCCGTTGACCGACGCCACCGCGACCGACAGCACCAGCGAAGGCACCAGGATCTGGATCGAATTGCCGAAGCCGCGGCTGAGCCCGTCGCAGTTGATACCCGTGCAGGCACCGGACCAGGCCTTGACCCAGGGCTCGAAGGTGATCTCGAGGGGCGGCGCGAAGATGTTGCCGAGCCGGATTTCCGGCATCCCCTTGAGCGAGGTCATCACCATCACCCACAAAGGCAGCAGGTAATAGAGCGACACCACGATCAGCGTGCCGTAGATGATGATGTTGGAGCGCGACAGCGCGCGCTTGGGCTTCGGACCGCGCGGTCCGCTGATGAGAGAAGCGTTATCGACCACGTTTTTTTCCTGCAAATTCGAGATAGGCCCAAGGGACCAGCACGACGAGAACCGACACCAGCATCATGGTCGAGGCGGCGAAGCCCTGTGCCAGGTTCTGGTCCTTGAACATCTTGTCCATGACGTACATCGCCGGGACCTGACTTGAGAGACCCGGGCCGCCGGAGGTCTGGGCAACCACGAGGTCGTAGACCTTGATGATGCCGGCCGCGATGAGAACCAGAGAGGTGACAAAGACCGGGCGCATCATCGGAATGATCACGCGCAGGTAGGTCTTGACCGTGCCTATGCCGTCGACCCGTGCGGCCTTCCAGATGTCCTCGTCGATGCCGCGCAGACCGGCCAGCATGATCACCATGATCAGGCCCGACCCCTGCCAGACGCCGGCAATAAGGATGCCGAAGATCACCAGATCAGGGCTGTTGAGCGGGTCGAAGACGAAGCTTTCGAAACCGATCGCGCGGACGCTTGCCTGAATGCCGAAGTCCGGGTTCAGGATCCATTGCCACGCGAGGCCGGTGACGATGAACGACAGGGCGAAGGGATAAAGGAAGATCGTGCGGAAGGCGCCTTCGAAGCGGATCTTGCGATCCAGCAAAGCGGCAAGGGTGAATCCGATGACGAGGATCAGCACCAGCGAGCAGATACCGTAGATCGCCAGGTTCTCCAGCGAGATCAGCCAGCGCCGCGTGCCCCAGAGCCGCTCGTACTGGCTGAGCCCGTCCCAGTTCAGACGCGGCAGCAGGCGGGAGTCGGTGAAGGAATGGACGACCGTCCAGGCCGTGCATCCGACGAAGATCACCAACGCCGTCAGCACCATCGGCAAAGAGGCTATCTTGGCCGAAACATTCCGCAGCAGACGTCTTGGCCTGCGTGCGGGTGGCGCGAGGTCGATGCCATCGCTTTCGACAATCGTCATTCAAAGTCCCTCCGGATGATGGTGACGGACAAGCCCCTCCCGCTGACCGCCGAGGGATCAGCGGCCCTTTGGCAGGAGGAAGGATCGGGATTGCGCGGGCGCTTCCGCGAAGCGCGCGCCCGCGGCCAGTGCCGGATCAGTCGGCGCTTGCGATGATGTCGGCGAAGCGCTCTTGCGCCTCGTCTGCCGTCATCGACGCGCCGCTCCAGAATTCGGCCATCAGGTCTTCGATCTGCCCGGTGGTATCCGCGGTCAGCGACATCTCGCCCGAGGGCAGGACATTGCCGTCGGCAAGGATCGCGAGACCCTTCTGCATGCATTCGTTGGCAGACGACATATCGATGTCGCCGCGCACCGGAAGCGAACCCTTGGCAAGGTTGAAGGCCACCTGAACGTCGGGCGACAGCAGCAGCGCCGCCAGTTCCTTTTGCATTGCCGTCACTTCGGGATCATCGTTTACCGGGAAGTAGATCGCGTCGCCGCCGGTATCGAGCACCTCGTTGACGCCAAGACCCGGCAGACAGCTGTAATCCTTACCCGCAACTTCATCGGCCATGGCAAATTCGCCCTGCGCCCAGTCGCCCATGATCTGGCCGCCGGCCTCGTCGGTGATGACCATGTTGGTGGCCTGGTTCCAGTCTTGCACGGTGGACTGCGCGGCCATTTCGCGCGCCTTCACGGCGGCCTCGAACGCGGCCTTGTACTCCGGACCCGCAGCGACGCCGGCGTCCTTGTCGATGTTGACGGCCTTCCAGGCGTCGAGCCCGGCGATCGCCAGCGAAATCGTCCCGAACGCCAGGCTCGACTGCCAGGCCTGCTGGCCTAGCGCCAGCGGCACCTTGCCGGCCTCTTCGAGCGCCGGCGCTGCGGCCACGAATTCGCTCCAGTTTGCGGGCACCGCGACGCCCGCATCCTCGAATGCCTTGTGGCTCAGCCAGAGCCACTGCGCCGAGTGGATGTTGAGCGGCGCGCAATAGATGCGCCCGTCAAGCGTGCAACCTTCGAGCAGCGTCGACGGGTTGACCACATCAGTCCAGCCATTGGCCTCGGCGACGTCGGTGATGTCCAGCAGCATGCCTGCCTCGATCAGCTCTTCCGCCTGTCGGCCATGGTTCATCTGCGTGGCGCCCATCGGATCTCCGCCAAGGATGCGGCTGATGATGATCGGACGCGCGGTGCCGCCCGACCCGGCAATCGCGCCGTCCACCCAGGTGTTGCCGGTCTTGGCCTCATATGCCTTTGCCAGTTCGGCAACGGCGACGGCTTCACCACCCGAGGTCCACCAATGGGTTACCTCCAATTCACCTGCAGCAGCAGTGCCCGCAGCAAAGGCCGCACCAATGGCCAGCATGGACGAAGTCAGTTTCACGATCGCATCCTCCCAAGATCATCTAAATCGTTGTAGGATGGACCTATAACGTTTTAGTATGGCACTTCAAGTGATTTGTTGCGTAGGGTGATCCCGAAAGAGCGTTACGTCGCCAGCGAAGTGCAACTCCGCCAGGGTAGACACGCGCCAGCGCCTGGCCCAAGTACGACAGGAAACCTGAAGGGAAGACCCGGTCCGATGGCATCAAACAGCAATGATCCGGCGAGCAGCATGCGCACGGCGAAAAAGCCGACACTGAAGACGATCTCGGAGCTTAGCGGTTTTGCCGTGCCCACCGTTTCGCGCGCCCTCAGCGACGCCCCGGACATCGGAGCCGACACCAAGGAGCGCGTCAGGCGCATCGCCGACGAAATCGGATACGTTCCGAACCGTGCAGGGGTACGGCTCAGGACCGGCCGCACCAATGTGATCAGCCTTGTCATGTCGACCGAGCACGAGATGATGAACATGACGGCACGATTGATATCGGCGATTGCCTCGGGGCTGCGCGGCTCGCCCTATCATCTCAACATGACCCCGTATTTCCCCGGTGACGATCCGATGAAGCCAATTCGCTACATCGTCGAGACCGGGTCGGCCGACGCGGTAATCTTCAATCAGGTCGAGCCGGACGATCCCCGAGTCGCTTATCTGATGGAAAAGAATTTCCCCTTCGCGACCCACGGGCGGTCGAACCGCGCGGCGGACCACGGCTATTTCGACTTTGACAACCGGACCTTCGCAAAGCTGGGCGTAGAGACGCTGGCGGCGAAGGGGCGTCGGCGGATTCTGCTCATCGCGCCGCCGATGGAGCAGAGCTATGCGACCGACATGGTCGAGGGCGCACGCCTTGCCGCGCGGGCCTGTGGCGTCGAGCTAATCCTGGCGCAGGACGTCACCAGCGACAGCAGCAGCGAAGCCGTGCGCACGCATGTGCGCGAGCTTCTAGACGACGACCCTGAGATCGACGGCATATTGACAGGCTCGCCCAACGCGACGATGGCGGCGGTGGCGGGCTTCGAGGCGCTCGGGCGTGAGATCGGTACCGATATCGACGTCTTTGCCAAGGAAGCGATCCCGTTCCTCAGGATGTTTCGCAGAGCCATCATGGTCGTCGACGAAGACGTCGCGAAAGCAGGCGAGTTCCTCGCGCAGGCGGCCATTCATGCGGCCCGCCAACCTGATCTGCCTCCGATGCAATTTCTCGACGTGCCGGTTTGGGCCGCCCCAAACTCTTGAAATAAGACATCTTTTCAACAGGCTACGCTCCATAGGCGGAGGTATCATCGACAGATCGTCGATCGCCAACAGCCCTTTCGCCCGAAGCGAGCGCCGATCCCGACGCCAGCGAAAAGAGCGGCATAAGCCCAAGGGTCGGATCGGGAGAAACTCGTAAGCTACCGTCTCTCGGGGGCGTCTGACCCGCTGTCGTCCCTCACCTGAGGCGTTCCCCCGGCAAGATGAATGGCGGCGCCGGGTTTTGTACAATTTGTACAAATTGACACATGGTTTTGTACAAAAGCCCCCCCGGCCGTCAGGACTTGGCCTTCTCGGCGGCGGTGACGATGATTTCGACCTTCAGCACGTCCCGCGCGAGACGCGCCTCGCCGCAGGCGCGGGCCGGGGCGTGACCCTTGGGCACCCAAGCATCCCAAACTGCGTTCATCTCGGCGAAATGCGCCATGTCGGACAGCCAGATCACCGCTTGCAGGATGTGTTCGCGGTCCGAGCCCGCCTCTTGCAGCAGCGCGTCGACGCGGCTCAGGCAGTCTTCAGTCTGCTCGGTGACCGTGTCACCGGCGCCGACCTGACCGCAGAGATAGACGGTGCCGTTGTGCTTGACGATCTTGCTCATCCGGTCGGAGGTGTGTTGCCGTTCGATCATGGGGGTCTCCTTCAGCAGGTGTAGTTGAGCGGCAGCCGGCCACCGTCGACGTAGATCGTCTCGCCGGTGATGTAGCTGGCTTTCTTCGAGCACAGGAAGGCCACCACGTCGCCGATCTCGCGCGCGGTGCCGGGGCGGCCCAGCGGGGTGCGGGACATCGCCACCTTGAAGGCCTCGGGGTTGGCATTGACGCCGGCCATCATCTCGGTGTCGATCGAACCGGGGCCGACCGCGTTGACGCGGATGTTGTGTTTGGCCAGCGCCAGCGCCGCGACCTTGGTGAGCTGCATGACACCGCCCTTCGAGGCGCAGTAGGCCGGGATCGCCGGGATCGCGACCTGCGCGTTGATCGAGGACATGTTGACGATGGCGCCTTCGGTGCCGTTCTTCACCATCATGCGGCCAGCGTGCTGGCTGGCAAGAAAGACGCCTTGCAGGTTGATGGCGATGACACGCTGGAAGGTCTCGAGATCGTAGTCGAGGAAGTCGCCCGGCATGGCGACGCCGGCGTTGTTGACCAGCGCTTGCAGCGGGCCGTGCTTGGCGACCTGCGCGAACAGATTTTCGATCTGCGCCGGATCGCCCATGTCGCATTCCAGCGCGGCCACCGCGCCCAGCGCCTTGCCGGCCTCGGCCACGCCGTCGCCGTTGATGTCGGCGAGGATGATGTCGAAGCCGTCTTCCTTGAGCGCCTCGGCGCAGGCGTAGCCGATACCCTGGGCGCCGCCGGTGATCAGTGCGAGGGGTCTGTCGGTCATGGTCTGTCCTTCGTTCTGCCTATCGGGGAGTGATGGACCCGGCGCAGCGCTGTTGCAACCGTTTGTCGGTGCGGGCTTGCGCTGATCCCGTGGCGGTCTGTCCGGAGGTTTGGCCGGGAACCGGCCACCGGGTTTCGCGTTGGATAACAGACCGTCGCCGCGCGCAGCGACGATTTACCCTGAGCGAGCTGGACCCGAGATGATATTGTCGCGTATTCCGCACCCTGCCCCCTTTTACACGGTGCCGTGTCCATGAGCGGCGATTCGGCCAGATCGCAGGGCGAGTCGCTTGCCGAAACCGTCGGGCAGGTGCGTCAGGCAGCCTCGGGCGACGAGGTCACCATCGGCGAGATCGTGGAGGAACTGGGTGAACGCGGCTTCCTGCCTGCCATCCTGCTGCCGGCACTGATTGCCGCGACGCCCCTGTCGGGGATTCCGGGGGTTTCGGTGGTCTGCGGCCTGACCATCGCGCTTCTGGCGTTCGAGTTGATCTTCGGGTTCAAGCACCTTTACCTTCCCCGCAAGCTGAAGAAGTTGTCGATCGATAGTGATAAGCTGAAGAAGGTGCTGGAGAAGATCATGCCCGCGATCAAGTGGATCGACCGCCATACCGGCGACCGGCTGACCTTTCTGTTTCACCGGCCGATGATCTGGGCGCCGCAGTTGCTGATCCTGCTCAGCGGAATGGCGATGCCGTTTCTGGAATTCATTCCGTTTTCGTCCTCGGTCGTCGCCATCGGTGTGAGCCTTCTGGTGATGTCGATGCTGACCCGCGACGGCGTCTTCGGTCTGCTGGCGGCGATCCCTTACCTCGGGCTGGTCTACCTGTTCTGGCAGGTACTGGGTTGAGGCGGGCGGCGCCGGTCGCTGCCCTGCTCGTGGCGGGCTGTGCCGGGCCGCAGTCGGTGCTCGATCCTGCAGGCCGCGATGCGGCGGTGCTGGCCGATCTGTTCTGGGTGATGCTGGCGGGCGCGGTAGTGCTGTGGCTTCTGGTGAACGGGCTGATCGTCTATGTTACGCGGATTGCCCCGCGCGAGCTGAGCGAACGTGCCGCCGAGGCCCTTATCATCGGCGGCGGCGTGGTTTTTCCCACCATCCTGCTGGGCGCGCTGCTGACCTATGCCCTGACCGAGATGCCGCGGCAGCGTGACCGCGGCGAGGGGCTGGAGGTGCGGGTGATGGGGCATCAATACTGGTGGGGCGTCGAATATTGGCCGGACGGGGCGGGAGCGCCTGTGTTCAGCGCCAACGAGATCCGTCTGCCGGTGGGGTCGCGGAGCGAGATCACTCTGAACGCCGAGCGGGTGATCCATTCGTTCTGGATACCCAGCTTGGGTGGCAAGACCGACATGATACCCGGCCGCACCACGCGGATGTCGCTGGAGCCGGAGCGGGCCGGCGAGTTTCGCGGACAATGCACCGAGTTCTGCGGCGAGAGCCATGCCTACATGGCGTTTGGCGCGGTGACGATGGCCCCAGACGACTTTGCGGTCTGGCTGGAGCAGCAGGCGGCGCCGGCGGCGGCGCCAACGACCGAGGCTGCGCGGCGCGGCCAGCGGGTGTTCTTTGCGGAAGGCTGCGGCGGGTGCCATGCGGTGCGGGGCACGGCGGCGGCGGGCTCGGTCGGGCCGGACCTGACGCATCTGGCGTCGCGGGTGACGCTGGCGGCGGGGATCTTGCCGATGGCGGAGGACGCCCTGCGCGACTGGGTGCGCGACCCGGAGAGCTTCAAGCCGGGGGTGGAGATGCCGGGGTATGACCACCTGTCGCCGGAGGATCTGGATGACCTTGCCGCCTATCTGATGGGGCTGACATGAGCGACGCGACTTTCCCTCCGAAAACCGGGCCGCGCGACGACGACAGCGGGCGGGTGTTCGATGACGGCCCGCAAGGCACCTATCCGCCGACCGAGGAGATGCTGGACCGGCCGGTCGATCCGGCCCTGCAGGAAGAGCGTGCCGATCAGCTGCGCAAGGCATGGGAGACGCCCAAGGGCTGGCGCTATTGGTCGGCGGTCAACAACACCGAAGTGGGCGTTTGGTATTCGCTGACCGCGTTCTTCTTCATGCTTTGCGCGGGGGTGCTGGCGCTGTTGATGCGCGTGCAGCTGGCGGTGCCGGACAACGATTTCCTGAGTGCGGACCGGTTCAACCAGTTCTTCACCATGCACGGCTCGGCGATGATGTTTTTGTTCGCGGTGCCGATGTTCGAGGCGATCTCGATCCTGATCCTGCCTGCGTTCCTGGGTGCGCGGGACATGCCGTTTCCGCGGCTCTCGGCCTATGGCTACTGGTCGTTCCTGATCGGCGGGGTGTTCGTGCTGGGATCGGTGCTGTTCAATTCCGCGCCAAGCTCGGGCTGGTTCATGTATCCGCCGCTGGCGACCGAACAGGAGGGTATCGGTCCGGACATTTGGCTGTTGGGATTGAGCTTTATCGAGGTCGCGTCGATCGCGGCGGCGGTCGAGCTGATCGTCGGCACGGTGAAATGCCGCCCGCCGGGGATGCGGATCAACCTGATGCCGCTTTATGCCTGGTACGTGCTGGTGGTGGGGGTGATGATCCTCTTCGCCTTTCCGCCGCTGATCGCGGGCGATTTCCTGTTCGAGTTGCAGCGTTCGATGGACTGGCCGTTCTTCGACCCCGACCGGGGCGGCGACCCGGTGCTGTGGCAGCACCTGTTCTGGATTTTCGGGCATCCGGAGGTCTACATCGTCTTCCTGCCCTCGATCGCCATCGCCGCCATGGTGGTGCCGACCGCCGCCCAGCGCCCGATCGTGGGCTACGAGTGGATCGTGCTGTCGGCGGTGGGCGTGGGGTTCCTGAGCTTCGGGCTTTGGGTGCACCACATGTTCACCACCGGGCTGCCATCGATCTCGCTGGCGTTCTTCTCGGCGGCGTCCGAGGCGGTCGTCATCCCGACGGGCGTGCAGATCTTCGCCTTCGTCGCCACGCTGATGGTGGGCCGGGTGACGATGAGCCAACCGATGCTGTGGATCGCGGGGGCGCTGGCGATCTTCACGGCGGGCGGTCTGACCGGAGTGATGGTGGCCATCGCGCCCTTCGACTGGCAGGTGCATGACACCTATTTCATCGTGGCGCACCTGCATTACACGCTGTTCGGCGGCATGGTGTTTCCGATCATCGGCGGCATCTATTACTTCTATCCCTTCATCACCAAGAAGAAGATGTCGGACCGGCTGAGCAAATGGGCGTTCTGGCTGACCTTCAGTGGGTTCAACATCACCTTCCTGCCGATGCACCTGACCGGGCTCAGGGGGATGCCGCGCCGGGTGGCCTCCTATCCCGAGGCGGCGGGCTGGGACTGGCTGAACATGATCTCGACCGTGGGCAGTTTCATCGTCGCGGCGGGGATACTGGTGTTCGCCTGGGACCTGATCCGGCCCAAGGGCAAGCAGCCCCTGACCGAGCGCAATCCGTGGAATGGCGGCACGCTGGAGTGGTCGCATGATGTTCCGGAAGAGGCCTGGGGCGTGCGCGCGGTGCCCTATGTCACCTCGCGCTATCCGCTGTGGGAGCAGCCGAAGTTCCTCGAGCGGCTGGACGACGGGCGGTTCTATATCCCCGACGCGCCGGAGGGCCAGCGCGAGACCATCGTGACCTCGGCGGTGGACGCGGTGCCTCAGGCGGTGGTGCGCGTGACCGGGCCAGCCTGGGTGACGATGTGGGCGGCGGCGTTCACCGGCGGGGCCTTCATTTTGCCGGTGTTCAAGTATTACTCACTGTCGGCGATCTCGGGCGTGGGCGCCGTGGCCTGCGTGATCTACTGGCTGTGGACCTCGACGGCGCAGGTGCCGAAGACGCCGATGCGCGATGCAGGCCTCGACCTGAAGCTGCCGGTCTATGTGACCGGCCCCAAGGCGCCGGGCTGGTGGGGGGTGTTCATCACCATGATGGGCGACGCCACCGCCTTTGCCAGTCTGGTGTTCGGAGTCTTCTTCTTCTGGACGGCGCGGCCTGACTTTCCGCCCGAGGGATCGCCGCTGCCCGATGGGCTGATGGCGGCGCTGGCGGGGCTGTTCTTCGTGCTGGCCTGGGGGGCGGTGCTGACGGCACGGTTCGTCAATCGGCGCGCTCGCTGCGGATTGGCGCGCTGGCTGATCGGTGGAGCGGCCCTGTCCACCTGCGCGGCCATTGGCGCCATGGCGCTGGCCCTGTGGCTGCCGGGGCTGGCGCCGCAAGAGCACGCTTTCCCGGCGATGATGTATGCGCTTGGGGTCTGGACCGGGGCGCATGGTGTGCTGGCGGTGGTGATGCTGCTCTATTGCCTTGCCGGCAGCCTCTTCGGCAAGCTGACGCCGCGCTATGACGCGGACCTGCGCAACACCACGCTGTTCTGGCACTTCATGGTGCTGACCGGCGTGATCACCGCCCTGCTGATGGGCGCCGTGCCGAGGCTGCTATCATGACCGAGGAGACCCCGTTTCGCCACAAGACCATCTGGCACATGGTGCTGGCGCCGACCGTGTGGTCGCTTTTCTTCGCGGGGGTCTATGCGATCACCGCCATCGACTGCGCCAAGACCGGCACGCTGGACACCGCAAGGCTGGCGATTGCGGGGATGACTTTGGTGGCCCTGGCGGTGATCGGGACGCTCACCTGGCGGAGCTGGCGGCAGTGGGATTACCTGACGGATTACGACTACGAACACGACAAGCCCACGGTCGAGCATCGGCGCGAGTTCCTGGGTCATGCCGGGTTTCTACTGGGGGTGGTGTCGCTGGTGGGGACGGTGTTCGTCGCCCTGCCTGCCCTGTTCATCCGGAGTTGCCTGTGAGGCGCGGACCGGCATATGCCGCCGCCGGGCTGCTGGCGGTACTGTACTTCGTGCCATGGCCGGCCCTGCTGGGAATGTTTCCGGCGCATATGCTGCGGCACATGGGGCTGGTGGCCGTGGTTGCGCCCTTGCTTGTGCTGGCATCGCCCGGCACCTCGGGCAGGTGGGCGCCACCGGTGGTGCCAAGCGCCTTCATCGAGTTCGCGGTGGTCTGGGGCTGGCATCTGCCTGTGCTGCATGGCTGGGCGCGCGGCAGCGCGGCGGCGACGGTCGTGGAACAGGCGATGTTCCTCGCGGCGGGCTGGGCGGTCTGGGCCGGCGCCATGACCGCGCGGGAGCCTGCGGCCGGGGCTGGCGGGCTGTTCCTGACATCGGTCCACATGACGATGCTGGGGGCGCTTATGGTGCTGGCGCCGGGTGATCTTTATGGCGGTACGGATGTATCGGGACAGCAGACCGGCGGGATGCTGATGCTGGCGGTGGGGACGCCGGTCTATCTCTTCGGCGGGTTGTTCCTGATGCGGCGGACCTTGCAGGGAGGCACAACATGAACTTGCGCGGGTTCGATCTGCGGACGGCCGCCATCGTCGTCGGGGGTCTGGCGGTGGCGGGGCTGGTGGGCGCGGTGGCGGTCGTGTCGCTGGGGCTTTACAACGTTTCGGCGCGCGACGGGCACTGGCCCGGGGTGGAGTGGGTGTTGCACACCACCTTCGAGAATTCGACGGAGTTGCGCGCCCCTGCCCCGACGCAGGTTCCGGACGATCTGGACACGCCGGGGATGGTGGCGCTGGGGGCCGGGCATTTCAAGAGCGCCTGCGCAATGTGCCACGGCGCGCCGGGGGTGGCGCGCAGTGCGACGGTGCGGCGGATGGAGCCGATCCCGCCGCGGCTGGACAACGTTGCCGGGCATTTCACCGCCGCCGAACTGCACTGGATCGTGCACAACGGGGTGAAGATGACCGGCATGCCGGGGTGGCCGGCGGAGCGGTCGGACGATGTCTGGCCAGTAGTGGCGTTCCTGCGGGCCTTGCCGGAAATGGACGCGGCTGAATATGCGGCGCTCACGACCTCGGACGACGGGGGCTGTGCGGTCTGTCACGGGGCCGGCGGGCGGAGCGAGAATCCGCAGGTGCCGCGGCTCGACATCCTGTCGGAGGCGTATATCGCGCGCAGCCTTGCGGCGTACCGCGACGGCACGCGCGACAGCGGCATCATGCACGAAGCCTTGAGCAAGGTCGACGAAAGCGCCCTGCCCCGGCTGGCGCAGGTCTTCGGAGCGGTGGAGGCCAAGGGCGCGGCAGGCGCGGGGTCCGAGGCGGGGCGCGATCTGGCGTTCGCGCGGAATGGGTCGCAGAGCGTGCCGGCCTGCGTGGCCTGCCACGGGCCTTGGCCGGAGCCGCTGAACGAAGCGTTCCCGTCATTGGCGGGTCAGCACGGGGCCTATCTGGCGCAACAACTGCGGCTGTGGCGCGAGGGCAATCGGGGCGGCGGTCCGGCCGCGGAACTGATGTACAAGGCGGCGCGGGATCTGACGGACGCCGAGATCGAGGCCTTGGCGGCCTATTATGCGGGACTTGCGCCAGCGGAGCTGAACGAGGTGCGCGAATAGCGGCGCTTTGCGGGGACGACTGACCTGAGCCGTTGGCTTTCGGCACGCATTGGTCAGACGCGGGTTATCTGGAACCCTTGGTGGATGAGACCGAATTGGTTTCACGGCCGCGACTCGGGAGGTTCCTTGGCCGTCTCGACGCGGGTCGTACGAAAACGGCCCGCCGTGGGGCGGGCCGTCGTGTCGGGTTGGAAGACCGTGCGTCGGTGTCAGGTCTCGTAATCTTCCTCGATCTCGCCACCGGTCGCGTCATCCTCGCAGTGGCCGTGCTCGCTTTCCGGTTCGGCCATGATGGCGAGGAACTCGGCCTCGGTCATTCCAGGATAATCCGCGGGATCGGGGCTGAAGGCCGGCAGGCTTGCCGCCGCTGCCGTGGACGTGGTGCCGGCCGTGCCGGAACCCGAGCCCTTGGTGCCCCCAGTGCCGGAACCCTTGGTGCCACCTGTGCCGGAGCCACTGCCGCCGGTGCCGGAGCCGCTTCCGCCGGTGCCGGAGCCACTGCCGCCCGTGGCGGAACCCTTGGTGCCACCTGTGCCGGAGCCGCTGCCGCCTGTGCCGGTGCCGGAGCCGCTTCCGCCGGTGCCGGAGCCCTTGGTGCCGCCAGTGCCGGAGCCACTGCCGCCCGTGCCGGAGCCCTTGGTGCCACCGGTGCCAGAGCCGCTGCCACTGGTGCCGGAGCCGCTTCCGCCTGTGCCGGAGCCGCTACCACCGGTGCCGGAGCCGCTACCACCGGTGCCGGAGCCGCTACCACCGGTGCCGGAGCCGCTACCACCGGTGCCGGAGCCGCTTCCGCCCGTACCGGAGCCGCTGCCCCCAGTACCGGAGCCGCTTCCGCCCGTACCGGAGCCGCTGCCCCCAGTACCGGAGCCGCTTCCGCCCGTACCAGAGCCGCTGCCGCCAGTGCCGGAACCACTCCCACCGGTGCCGGAGCCACTCCCGCCCGTGCCGGACCCGCTTCCGCCGGTGCCGGAGCCGCTACCACCGGTGCCGGAACCCTTGGTGCCGCCGGTGCCGGAGCCGCTACCACCGGTGCCGGAACCCTTGGTGCCGCCGGTGCCGGAGCCGCTGCCACCGGTGCCGGAACCCTTGGTGCCGCCGGTGCCGGTGCCGGCGGGGTCTGCCTCGACGACCGACAGGAAGGCGTCGAGCGAGACTTTCGGGGGCATGCCCTCGCCGTTTTCGCCGATGATCTCGAGATCGGCCTCATTGTAGAAGACGCTCGTCGGGTCCTCGGGCAGGATCAGTTCGGAGACGTTCTCGAAATGGCCGACGCCGACGTTTTCGCCGTCCGCGTTTTGGAACTCGACGCTGCCAATCATGGTGCCGTCGTCGAGGGTCTCGAGATTGATCACGAAGGCCGCACCGGCATCGCTGAGGTCGAGCACCAGCGTGCCGGGAGCGCCGCCGGTGTCATCGGATTCAGAGCCTTTGGTGCCACCGCTGCCGGTGCCTTTGGTGCCGCCGGTGCCGGAGCCGCTACCACCGGTGCCGGAGCCACTGCCGCCGGTGCCGGAGCCACTGCCGCCCGTGCCGGAGCCACTGCCGCCCGTGCCGGACCCGCTACCGCCCGTCCCGGAGCCGCTGCCACCCGTGCCCGAGCCACTGCCACCCGTGCCCGAGCCACTGCCACCCGTGCCCGAGCCACTGCCACCGGTGCCGGAACCCTTGGTGCCACCGGTGCCGGAGCCGCTGCCACCGGTGCCGGAGCCGCTGCCACCGGTGCCCGAGCCACTGCCGCCGGTGCCTGAGCCACTGCCGCCGGTGCCGGACCCACTGCCGCCGGTGCCGGAGCCGCTGCCGCCAGTGCCAGAGCCACTACCGCCAGTGCCGGAGCCGCTACCGCCGGTGCCGGACCCCTTGGTGCCACCGGTACCGGTGCCACTCCCACCCGTGCCGGAACCCTTGGTGCCGCCGGTGCCGGTGCCGCCCTTGGTTCCGTCGAATTCGGCTGCCATGTTCTCGTCATACCAATTGGTCAGCAGGTCGCCCTCGACGCCGCCATTATGGTATGATGTCGTGGAACTCGCTGTGTCTGTCATGGCTCTTCGGGTCCTCTATCCATATCCTGCGCCCAGCCCCCGACGTTACCGGTTGTCCGGTTACGCCCGCGCGTTAAATCCCAACTTGGCGAAGCTACGACCGCCCCGGCAAACGCGCAAAGATTGCGGCGAATTTAGGTTAAAATTCAAACGATTGAGATGCGATCTGGAAACGAAGACCCGCAGCCGTAGAGATTGGTTCCGAAACGCGGCCAGTTGGCGGGGGCTCGTGGGGCCGTTGGCCTCCGAATCGACACCGCACCCGGGGGGCCCGCCACTTTCCGACCAAATTCTCGCCGAATTCTCCGGATATCCCGGCCGGACCGACAGCATCGGAGGCCGCGGCGCACCCATGGGCAAGAGCAACAAGGACCGGATCGCCGGAATCGTGAACCGGACCGAAGCCTATTTCGGACAGAAGGTGGTACGCACCTCGGCGCCGGGCGGCTCGGGGCGCGCCAGCTATCGGCTGAAGCTGGCCGACGGGCGGTCGCTGATCGCGACATTGCGGCCGAATTTCCGGCGCACGCACGTGGAGGCTTTCGTACTGGACCGGCTGTCGGCGCTGAACGACGATACGCCGGAATGCCTGGGCGTCGACGATGACCTGATGTTCCAGTCCGACGTCGGCGGCAAGCGGCTGAATGTGGCGATTGCCATGGGCGAGGCGGCGGAGCGCGAAGCCTTGGCCCACGAGGCCGTGGCGGCGATCTTCCGCATCCAGGAGGCCGCGCGCAAGCTGGCCCTGCACGATGCGCTGCCGCATCTGGGACAGGGTCGGCCCTGGGTCCAGAACCTGGTGCAGGCAAGCGCGGCGCTGGGCGAATTCTCGGCCGGGCGGGCATCGGCTATGGATCAGGCGGCACTCTGCGAGGCGCTGGCATCACCGGCGCGGCAATTCGTGAAATGGGATTGCCGATCGGGCAACGCGGCGATCGGGCGGGACGGCCGGTTGCGCTGGTTCGACTTCGAGTACTGCGGCGCGCGGCATGGCGCCGAGGACATCGCTTGGCTGATCGGCGACGAGGCCTGGCCGCTGGCGCCGGCGCTGATGGAACAGGTTGTCCGCGATTGCTTCGATCCGCATTGCGGGCACGGGCTGGACGACTACCTGGATTACCTGGCGCTCTACCTGACATTCCATTGCGTCCAGCGCTTCAAGCTGATCGTCAAGGAGACCCGCAAGCGGGGATGGCGTTCGAAAGAGCGGATCCGCAAATACGACGACGCCGGGATCCACCCGGAATTCGCGATCCAGATCTGCCGCGTGGGGGCCTACTTTGCCGCGCGGCGATCGGACACCGCGCCACTGGCCCGCGATTTCGAAGAGGCGGAAGCGGTGTTCCGCGACATATGGAGAGACGGCCTGAAAGAGGCCATGGCGAGGGCAGGATGACCTATCACAACCCGCATGACACCGACGCGGACGCGCTGCATGTCGAGATCGTCGACACGCTGGACGGGCTGGAGACGCTGCGCCCGGCCTGGGAGGCATTGCAGATGCGCGACCCGGAGGCGAACGTCTTCCTGACGTGGCACTGGCTGGCGCGGGCCCTGCGCGAGAACCCGTTCAAGTGGACCGTGCTGGTGGCCCGCGACGCGCGCCAGCCCGGAGAGGCGCTTTGCATCCTGCCGCTGAAGTACCGCACGCACTGGAGCCGCTCGCGCGAGGAGTTCCAGACCCGGCTCGAGGCCGGGGGGCGGCTGGTGTTCAGCGAATACACGGGCTTCCTGTGTCACCCCGAATTCGAGACCCAGGCGCTGGCCGCGGTGGTCGATGCGCTGGCGGATATGCCCTGGACTCGGCTGTCGATGCGCTATGTCAGCCAGGTGCGGCGCTGCAACCTGTTCACCGATCTGCTTCGGGCGCGCGGCCTCGAGGTGCGCTATCGCGATTACCTGATCAACAAGAAGACCACCGACAACCTGCTCTGCCCGCAGGTCGACCTGCCCGAGGAATTCGACAGCTACCTGGCCAACCAGGTCAGCGCCAACCGGCGGCAGAAGCTGAACAAGCGGCGGCGGCAGCACCTGGCGAGCGGAGACATGACCCTGACCCGGTCGCGGCCCGAAACCTTTGACGCCGACCTCGAGGTATTGCTGGATCTGTGGATGCGGCGCTGGGGCAAGCAGAAGGGATCAAACGCCGGGGCGGTGGCGGGCAATTACCGCAAGGTGGTGCGCGCGGCCCAGGCGACGGGAACGCTGTTCCTGCCGATGCTCAAGCAGGGCGACACCCCGCTGGGCGCGCTGGCGCATATCGTGGATCGTGACAACGGCATCGTCCATTTCATCGTCGGTGGCCGCGATCCCGCAGCCGGGGTCAGCGGCATCGGCGATCTGCTGCATTTCCATGCGATAGAATGGGCGATCACGCAGGGGTTCGTCTGCTATGATTTCGGCCACGGCAACGAGAAGTACAAGTACAGCTATGGGGCGGTGGATCAGCAGGTGCTCTATTTCGAGGCGCGCCGGGCATACGATCCGAAGCTGGCGTTCGATTTCCTCTGCGCCGGAGAGGCGCTGCGGCGGACGGCCGGCATGCTGAAAGACGGCAAGACCGACGCCGCCACCAAGGCCTGCCTGCAATTGGCGGACGTGCTGTCGGGGTAGCGCCGCGTCATCCCGGGCTTGACCCGGCATCTCTTACGCTGCCGAGGCTTTGGTTCGCGAGGCGCGCCTGCGCGCCGGGTTACGCCGCGGGGCGGCGGGGCGTTTCGGCGGAGCGGTTCGGGCGCGGTGGCGCGCCCTAGCCCGCCGCGTTCAGCCGCTTGATCAGGCTCGAGGTGTCCCAGCGGCCGCCACCCAGCTTCTGGACATCCTTGTAGAACTGATCGATCAGCGCCGTCACCGGCAGGCTGGCGCCGACCTCGTCCGCCGTTTGCAGGCAGATGCCGAGATCCTTGCGCATCCAGTCGACCGCGAAACCGTGTTCGAAATGATCGTCCAGCATGGTTTCGAAGCGGTTGACCATCTGCCATGACCCTGCCGCGCCGCCGCCGATCACGTCGACCACCGCGCGCCCGTCAAGCCCCGCCTTCTGCGCGAAATGCAGCCCCTCGGACAGCCCCTGCACCAGTCCCGCGATGCAGATCTGGTTGACCATCTTGGTCAGTTGCCCTGCCCCGCTTTGGCCCAGCCGGCGGCAGGCCTTGGCGTAGGCGTCGATCATCGGCGCGGCGCGGTCGTAGGTTTCTTCGTCACCGCCGCACATCACCACCAGCTGGCCGTTCTCGGCCCCTGCCTGACCGCCCGAAATCGGCGCATCGACGAAGCCCAGCCCGCATTCCTTGGCGAGGCCGTAAAGTTCACGCGTGACCGCCGCCGAAACCGTGGTGTGATCGACGAAGATGCTGCCCTGAGACATGCCGGCGAATGCACCGTCCTCGCCCAGGCAGACCGCGCGCAGGTCGTCGTCGTTGCCGACGCAGGACATCACGAAATCGGCGCCCTCGGCGGCCTCTGCCGGTGTCGCGGCAGCCTTGCCGCCGTATTCCCCGGCCCAGCGCTCGGCCTTGGACGCGGTGCGATTGTAAACGGTGACCTCGTGGCCCGCCTTGGCCAGGTAACCCGCCATCGGGTAGCCCATCACCCCGAGCCCCAGAAACGCCGCTTTCGCCATGATGCACCCTCCCGCTTTTGTCCGCCGTGTGTTTCCTTTATGGGGTTCTCACCCGAGGCCGGGCGGAAGACAAGAGGCAAGGCGGACGACCGATGATTGCGATTTTCAGATGGCTGATCCGCCTCGCCACCGCGCTGGTGGTGCTGGTGGCGCTGGCGGTAGGGGTGGTCTACTACCTCGCGTCGCGCTCGCTTCCCGAATATGACAAGACGCTGAGCGTCGCGGGCCTCGACGGGGAAGTCGAGATCGTGCGCAACAATGCCAATGTGCCGCATATCTTCGGCGAAGCCGATGCGGACGTGTTCTTTGGCCTTGGCTACGCCCATGCGCAGGACCGGCTGTGGCAGATGGTGACCCTGCGGCGCACGGTGCAGGGGCGGCTGTCGGAGGTGTTCGGGCGGCGGACCCTGTCGACCGACACGCTGATGCGGCGGCTGAATCTCTATCCGCTGGCGGTGCAGTCGGTCGAGGCACAAGACGCGCGGACCCAGGCGGCGCTCAAGGCCTATGCGGCGGGCGTGAATGCGCGGCTGGCCGAGATCAACAGTGATGCGCTGGGCCGCGGTGCGCCGGAGTTCTTTCTGTTCGAGGCGCCGATCGCGCCCTGGCAACCGGCCGATTCCATCGCGTTGATCAAGCTTCTGGCGGTGCAGTTGTCGGGGCATCTGCGCGAAGAGGTGCTGCGGGCGCGGACCTCGCTTCTGGTGCGCGACGAGGACCGGCTGGCCGATCTGCTGCCCGATGCACCGGGGTCGGGGATCGCGGCGCTGCCGGAATATTCGGCGCTGGTGCCCGGCATCCTGAAAGGCGCGCAGCGCAATGCAAGGTTGCCCGAGGATCCCTTGATGCCGTTCGCCACACGGGGTTTGGGCGGCGCGTCGAACGCCTGGGCCGCCGCGCCGTCGCGCTCGGCCTCGGGCGGGACCCTGCTGGCCAACGACCCGCACCTGGGTTTCTCGGCCCCGGCGATCTGGTATCTGGCGCGGCTGGACCTGGAAACCGGCGGCGTGATCGGCGCCACCGTGCCGGGCGTGCCGGTGGTGATGGCGGGCAAGAGCCCATCGTTGGGCTGGGGGGTGACGTCATCCTACCTCGATGACCAGGACCTGTTCATCGAGCAGCTCAATCCCGACAACACGCTGCAATACCGCACGCCGGGCGGCTACAAGGATTTCGAGACCCGCCGCTCGATCGTGCGCATCCGCGACGAAGCGCCGGTGACGCTGACCCTGCGCTGGACCGACAACGGCCCGGTGCTGCCGGGATCGCATTTCGACCTGGGCGAAGTCACGCCGGCGGGCCATGTCGCGGCGCTGAGCTGGACCGCGCTGGACGGTGCGGACACCTCGATGAGCGCAGCCATGGCGCTGATGTACGCGGGCAATGTCGATGAGGGGCTGGCGGCGGGCGAAGCCTATGTCGGGCCGAGCCAGATGCTGACACTGGCCGACAGCGACAGCATCGCGATGCAGCTGATCGGGCAGATGCCGCGCCGGTCCGAGCGTCACGAGAGCAAGGGGCGGATGCCGACCCAGGGCTGGAAGGTCGAGAACCGCTGGCAGGGCCGCCTGCCCTATGAGGACAACCCGCAGTTCGTGCGTCCGGTGGGCGGGATCGTCGGCAACACCAACAACAAGATGATCGACCGGCCCTTTCCCGCGCATGTCTCGTATGAATGGGGCGACAGCCAGCGTATCGAGCGCTGGAAACGGCTGATGCAGGGCCGCGAGGTGCATACCCGCGACAGCTTTACCGAGGCGCAGCTGGACACGGTCAGCAATGCCGCCCGTTCGTTGCTGCCGCTGATCGGCGCCGATCTGTGGTTCACCGGCGAGGCCGCGCCCGAGGGCACGCTGGCCCGTCAACGCGAGACCGCGCTGTCGCTGCTGGCGGAATGGACCGGCGAGATGAACGAGCACCTGCCGGAGCCGCTGATCTATTCGGCCTGGCTGCGGGCGCTGCAGGACCGGCTGATCCGCGACGACCTGGGGCCGCTGGCGGACGCCTTCACCCATGTCGAGCCGCTCTTCATCGAGCGCGTCTACCGTGACATCGACGGGGCGAGCGCCTGGTGCGATATCCTGCAAAGCTCGCCCGAGGAGACCTGCGTCGACATCGCCCGGCTGGCGCTGGAGGACGCCGTGGTCTGGCTGGAAGAGAACTTTGGCCGCGACCTCAGCGCGCTGCGCTGGGGCGATGCGCATGAGGCCACGCATGACCACCCGGTGCTGGGCGAGGTGCCGGTGCTGCGGTATTTCGTGAACATCCGCCAGTCGACCTCGGGCGGCGATCACACGCTGATGCGCGGCCGGACCTCCGGTCGCGGCGAAGCCCCGTTCCAGAACGTGCACGGGGCGGGCTATCGCGGGGTCTATGACTTCGCCGATCCGGATTCTTCGGTCTTCGTGATCTCGACCGGGCAGTCGGGACATTTCCTGTCGCGGCACTACGACGATCTGGGCAGCCTGTGGCGGCGTGGCGAATATATCCCGATGTCGCTGGACGAAGACCTCGCGCGGGCGGCGGCAACGGGGATCACGCGGCTGCTGCCGGCGTCCAACTGAAACGTCGGATTGGGGCTCTGCCCCAAACCCCGGAGTATGCGGGCAAGATGAAGACGGAAGGTCCGTGCTTCATCTTGCCAGATAAACTCCCGCCGGAGGCTCCCCAAAATCAGAGCCGGGCGAATTGGGCCGCCTGTTTGCGCGTCCAGCTGACCTTGAGCGTGTAGCCCTCCTCGGTCTGCCGTTCATCCGTCACAAGGTTGCGGTCGAACAGCCAGGCGCGTTTCTTGCCCTCGCTGAAAGCCAGCGTCAGGTGTTCGTCGTGCTTTTCCGACTCCAGCGCGCGGGTGACGGCGGCGAGAAAGTTCTCCATTCCCTCGCCCGTCACCGCAGAGAGCGGCACGATGGCGTCGTTGCGGTTGGCGCGGGTCATGATGGCATCGCGGTCGTCGGGGGCGAGCTGGTCGATCTTGTTCCAGATCTCGAGCTGCGGGGTCTCTTCCGGCACGCCGAGGCTGTCGAGGATGGCGCGAACGTCTTGGGCCTGCTCTTCGGTGCCGGCGTGGCTGATGTCACGGACGTGGCAGATCACATCCGCTGCCAGCACCTCTTCCAGCGTGGCGCGGAAGGCGGCGACCAGTTCGGTGGGCAGGTCGGAGATGAAGCCCACGGTGTCCGACAGGATGATCTCCAGCCCGTTGTCGAGTTCCACGGCCCGCATGGTGGGGTCGAGCGTGGCGAAGAGCATGTCCTTGGCCATGACCTCGGCGCCGGTCAGGCGGTTGAAGAGCGTCGACTTGCCGGCGTTGGTATAGCCCACCAGCGCCACGATCGGGAACGGCACCTTGGCGCGGGCCTTGCGGTGCAGGTCGCGGGTCTTGACCACCTTGTCGAGCTGTCGGCGCAGGCGCACCAACTGGTCATCGATGGCACGGCGGTCGGCCTCGATCTGGGTTTCGCCGGGGCCGCCGACGAAGCCCAGCCCGCCGCGCTGGCGTTCAAGGTGGGTCCAGGCGCGGACCAGGCGGGTGCGCTGGTAGCTCAGCGCCGCCATCTCGACCTGCAGCACGCCCTCGCGGGTGGCGGCGCGGTCCGAGAAAATCTCGAGAATGAGGCCAGTGCGGTCAAGCAGTTTGACGCCCCAGGCCTTTTCGAGGTTGCGTTGCTGAACCGGGGTCACGGGGCCATCGATCAGCACCAGTTCGACCTCGGCGGCCTGCATGCGCTCTTTCAGTTCCTCGATCTTGCCAGAGCCGAAGAGCATGCCGGGATGCGCCTTGGGCAGACGCACGGTCTCGGAGCCCATGACCTCAAGGTCGGGCAGCGCGGCGGCCAGCGCCACGGCCTCGGCCAACGCCGGCTCGGGCGCCCGGCGGGTCTGGTCGGACTTGATGTCGGGATGCAGGACCCAGGCACGGGTCACTGGGGTGGCGTGCTCTTTCAAGCGCCCTCGTCACCGTCATAAAGGTTGATCGGCTGCGCCGGCATGATGGTCGAGATCGCGTGCTTGTAGACAAGCTGCGATTGACCGTCGCGACGCAACAGGACGCAGAAATTGTCGAACCAGGTGATCACGCCCTGAAGCTTGACGCCGTTGATCAGGAAGACCGTTACCGGAACCTTGGTCTTGCGCACATGATTCAGGAACGCGTCCTGCAGGTTCTGTCTGTCCGAAGCCATACTGAAATTGCCTTTGTTCTTGCCGTAGTTGCCGCGGATCGGCCCCCTCACTGAGGCGCGAGTATGTCTTGCCCGCAAGGGGTTTTCCAGCCCCGAATGCGGGCAATCTATGCTGCAGTGCAGCAAAAGTCAATTTCGCCACAGGTTGGGGGACAAAAGCGCGATGATGGCAAGCGTTTCCAGACGGCCGACAACCATGGCCGCGCCATAGACCAGCTTGGCGCCGCTGTTCAGCTCGACCAGCTGGATCGGCGCTTCGAGCGCCACGGTAATCAGCGGGCCGGTGGTCGCCAGCGCCGAGGTGGCGAGGACCACCGCGGCCTCGAAGCGCACCCCGAAACCGGCGAGCAGCACCGTTATGGCGGCCAGCGAGATGGCGAAGAGCATGAAGAAGATCCACGCGACGAAGGCGCCATGGCGGCGGATGCGGCGGCTGACGGCGCGGGCGTTGCCGACCGAGGACGGGTGGACCAGACGCTCGATCTCGCGCCGGCCGTTGAGGTAGAGCGCGAAGACCCGCAGCAGCTTGACGCCGCCGGCGGTCGTGGCGACGCCGCCGCCGATCATGGCCAGCCCCATGAGGATGATGCCCGGGTTGTCGAGGCCGGACCAGCTGCGCGCATCGACCCAGTCGGCGCTGAGAAAGCCGGTGGTCGACAGGAAGGAAAGCACGGTGAACATGCTGCCCCAGGCGGCCTGTACAGCCGACATCAGGTCGTTGACCTCGTCGATATCGAAGGCCCCGACCCAGTGGCGCAGGAACAGGAAGCCCGGCACCGCGCCCACCAGCAGCAGGCCGAGGCGGAACTCGGGGTCGTGGCGCAGGCTGGCCGCAGCGCCGGTGGCGGTGTCGTTGGAGAAGGTCAGCCGCGACAGCGCGAAGAGCATGAAGAGGAAGATCAGCGCCTCGCCCACCGGACCGGAGATGCCGTTCTGCACCCCGCCCACCGGCGAGATGCCCGAGGTCGCCAGTGTCGACGCGGCGTGGCAGAACGCCGCCAGTGGCGCTTCGCCGGCCACCAGCAGCGAGACCCAGAGCGCCAGCGTGAGCCCGCCGTAGACCGGGATCAGCCGCCACGAGGTGCGCATCACGCGGGTCACCGGGTCGGCGCCGGCCATATGCGCGACGCGGGCCTCGCCGCCGCCCGGCTCGGCGCTGGCGGTCACTTCGAAACCGCCGAGGTTGAGCGGCGCAAGGATGGCCGCCGCCGCGATCCACATCAGCAGCCCGCCCATCCAGCCCACCAGCGCGCGCCATAGGTGCAGAGTCTCGGACAGGCGCTCGGCGGGGAACAGCGTGGCGCCGGTGGTGGTGAAGCTCGACACCATCTCGAGATAGGCGTTGAGGAAGGTGGTGGTGCGCAGCGCTTCGTAGAAGGGCACCGCCATCACCACCGGGATCACGGTGAACGCACCCAGAAGGCCCAGCAGCTGGCGCAGCCCGGACTGGTAGTGCGACCGGTTCGAGATGGCGATGGCGACGAGGCTGGTCAGCACCAGCGTCAGCAGCCCGGCGTAGAAGAAGGTGCGGGCCTCGTGAAACGACTGCTGCGCCAGCGCATGCGCCGCCGGCACCATCATCCACAGCCCCGTCAGACCGACGATCTGCAGAAAGAATGGCAGCTGGCGGAGGGTGTTGCCCATGGCTCAGAAGAAGTCGATCGAGACCTGGAGCAGGCGCTCGACCTCGGGCACGTCCTTGGCCATGGAGAACAGCGCGATCACGTTGCCCTCCTCGATGCGCAGGCCGCCAGTTGGGCGCATCACCTTGTCCTGTTGCAGGACCGCGCCGACCAGCACGCCCTCGGGAAAGTCGATGTCGCGGATGCGCTGCCCGGCGATGGGCGAGGTCGAGAGCACTTCGGCCTCGATCACCTCGGCCTCGGCGTCGCCTACGGAATAAACGCCGCGTACCCGCCCATGGCGGATGTGGCGCAGGATCGAGCTGACGGTGGTGGCGCGTGGGTTGATGTAGGCGTCGATGCCGAGAGGGCCCATCAGCGGCACCAGCGTGGGATCGTTGATCAGGGCGATGGCGAAGGGGCAGCCTTCGGCCTTGGCGCGCACTGCGGCCAGCATGTTGACCTTGTCGTCGTCGGTGACGGTCAGCACGGCGTCGGCCCGCGCGATATTGGCCTCTTTCAGCAGCGCCGCATCCAGCCCGTCTCCGTGCAGCACGATGGTGCGTTCGAGGATGTCGGCGGCGCGTTCCGCGATCTTTCGGTCGCGTTCGATCACCTTGGCGCGGACCCTCTCGACCCGGGTTTCCAGCGCGTGCGCCACGGCGAGGCCGACGTTACCGCCGCCGACCAGTACCACGCGTTCCTGCTTGGCCTGATGCTTGCCGAAGATCTCCATGGTGCGGGCGACGTCGTCGACATGGGCCATGACGTAGCAATCGTCCTTGACCAGAAGCTGATCGTTGGCGTCGGGTGCGAAAAGCGTGCCATCACGGCGGATCGCCACCACGGTCGAGCGCAGGGTCGAGAACAGATCGGTCAACTGGCGCAGCGGCGTGTTCAGCACCGGGCAGTCGGGGTCGAGCCGCAGGCCGAGGAACTGCGCCTGCCCGTCAAGAAAGCTTTCGGTATCGAAGGCCGCCGGCGCCGAGAGTCGTTGCAGGGCGGCGTCCGCCACCTCCTTCTCGGGCGAGATCACCACATCGATCGGCATGTGGTCGCGGCGGTAGAGATCGGAATAGATCGCGTCGAGATAGCTTTGCGAGCGCAGCCGCGCGACCTTGCGCGGGATCGAGAACACCGAGTGGGCGACTTGGCAGATCACCATGTTGACCTCGTCGGAGTGGGTCGCGGCGATGATCATGTCGGCGTCGCGGGCGCCGGCGCGTTGCAGGATGTCGGGATAGCTGGCGAACCCGGCGATGCCCTGCACGTCGAGCGTGTCGGTGGCGCGGCGCACGAGGTCGGGATTGTTGTCCACGACGGTGACATCGTTGCGCTCGCCCGACAGGTGCCGGGCGATCTGCCAGCCGACCTGCCCGGCGCCGCAGATGATGACTTTCATGTCACAGGCTCCCCTGCCCCGGAACGCGAGACACATCCTTGGCAGAACCTGTGATGAGCGTCAACGCGCCGAGAGGGTGGCGGGGCCTTGCCTGTTGCGCTCAGGCAAGAGCCTGCCCGTCGGGGGGCGGGGTGGCAAAAGCGCTTGCCTTTTGGCCGCCGGATTGCTGTTTCAGAGCTAACCAAGAACAGTTCCGGGGACGTGACGTGAGAAACCTGCCGAAGACAACTCTTTGCGCCGCGCTGGTGGCGGTGATCCTGGTGGCCGGCTGCGGGCAGAGAGAGGCGAAGACGCCGGCCTCGGTCAGTTCGAAGTCGCTGGAGTGCATGGCGCGGGCCATGTACTTCGAATCGAACCGTTCAAGCCGGGACGGCATGATCGCGGTGGGCAGCGTGGTGATGAACCGCGTCGCCTCGCCGGACTTTCCCGACACCATCTGCGGAGTGGTATCCCAGAAGCGGCAATTCGCGCCCGGGGTGATGAGCAAGCAGATGAACGACAGCGGATTGCCGCTGGCCCTGGCGTCGGCGACGGCGGTGCTGCAGGGCGAACGGCATCCGCTGGTGACGAAGGCGCGGTTCTTCCACGCGGCCTGGTACAAGGCGAATTTCAACAACATCCACTACGTGGTGACGGCGGGCGGCAATGCCTTCTATGAGAAGCGGCCCCCGGCGCTGGTGACGCGGCGGGTGCCGCCAACGCAGGTCGAGGGGTTGACCGGCGGGTAAGACGCGCGGTTTACGGGTCGGGATCGTGAAACACCGTTGTGAGGCCCCGGATCGTGACCGGGCGCGGGGTGATCCACGCTGGCCTTGAGGTCCCGGATCAGGTCCGGGACTACGTTGCGGGTCGGGAAAAGGCCGGGCTACCCCCCTGCCCGTGCCTGCCAGTCGCGGGTCCAGGCGCGCACCGCCTCAAGTGTTTCCCATTCATAGCGCGGGTTCGGGCGCGGGGTGATCCAGGTAGGTCATGAGGTCCCGGATCAGGTCCGGGACTGCGGTGTGGGTCGGGAAAAGGCCGGGCTACCCCCCTGCCCGTGCCTGCCAGTCGCGGGTCCAGGCGCGCACCGCCTCAAGGGTTTCCCACTCATAGCGCGGGTCTTCGGTGACGCGGCCGGTCCAGAGCCGGCCCTGCCCGACACGCCACGGATCGAGCAGGAGCCCCTCGTACATCGGCCGGCCTCTGGCCGTGACCACCAGCGAGACATGTTCCAGCGCCGCGTTGCGGGCATTGGCCATGCCGATGTGCAGGTCGATGGTGCGGAGGTGCTCGGCGCGGAGCGCGGCGTGAAGCGCATTGGCCCAGTCGCGGCAGACCCCCTTTTCGCGAAAGCCGTTGGTGACCTTGACGTTGTGCAGTAGCGGCGGGTCGATGACCTGCCAGTCCTGCGCGAGCCTGAGCGGGTAGCGCACGGCGATCCCGGCGGCGCGGGCCGCCTCATGGGCGTCGATTCCGGGGCCGAGACCTCGGATCTGTCGCGTGACCTCGGCGATGCGGGCCTCGATGTCGGTTTCCGATGCTGCCGGCGGCACAGCCCCACGCGAACTGGCCTGCGACGCCTCCGGCGCCTCGCAACCGGTCAGCAGGGCAAGGCAGAGGCCCGCCACCGGCAGGCCGTATCGCATGCGCATGTCGTCAGCCCGCCTGTGCCGTCACCTCGTCATCGACCCGCGCCACCCGGGCGCCGGCCTTGGCAGAGGTCACCACGCCCAGCGATTTGAGCTTGCGGTGAAGCGCCGACCGCTCCATCCCGACGAAGGCCGCCGTGCGCGAGATATTGCCGCCGAAGCGGTTGATCTGGGTCAGCAGGTACTCACGCTCGAAGGCTTCGCGCGCCTCGCGCAGGGGCAGAGTGGCAAGGGTGCCGGCGAGCACGACACGGCCCTCGTCATTGGTGCTCGGCGTTTCCTGCGGCAGTTCGTGGGCCTCGATATCGCCGGTGCCGTCGCCAAGGATCAGCACCCGTTCGATCAGGTTCTTGAGCTGGCGCACGTTGCCGGGCCAGATCATCGTCTGCATCAGCGCCACGGCCTCTTCCGACAAGGCGCGCTGTGGCAGTCCCTGGGTTTCGTGGCAGGACTTGATGAAATATTCGGCCAGCACCGGGATATCCTCGCGCCGGTCCTCGAGCGAGGGCACGGCGATCGGCACCACGTTCAGGCGGTGATAAAGCTCCTGCCGGAAACGTTCGGCGGCGATTTCCTCTTCGAGGTTCTTGTTGGTGGACGAGATCACCCGCAGATCGACGCGCACCTTGTCGGAGCCGCCGACACGGGTGAATTGCTGGTCGACGAGCACCCGGAGGATCTTGGACTGGGTGCCCGGCGGCATGTCGGCGACCTCGTCGAAATAGACCACGCCGCCATGTGCCTGCTCCAGCAGACCGGCTTCGACACCCCGTTCTGCGGATTCGCGGCCGAACAGCACCTCTTCCATGGTTTCGGGCTCGATCGAGGCGCAGTTGACGGTGACGAAGGGGGCTTCGACGCGATTGGAATGGGCGTGGATATAGCGCGCGGCGACCTCCTTGCCGGAGCCTGCCGGGCCGGTCAGCATGACGCGGCCATTGGACTTGGTGACCTTGTCGAGCTGGCCCACCAGCGTGCGGAAGGAGGCGCTTTCGCCGACCATCTCGGCGGCGGTGGTTTCCTTGCGCTTGAGCTGCTGGTTCTCGCGGCGCAGGCGCGAGGTTTCCATCGCGCGGCGGATCACCACCAGCAACTGGTCGATGTTGAAGGGCTTCTCGATGAAATCGTAGGCACCCTGCTTGATCGCCGCGACCGCGATCTCGATATTGCCGTGCCCCGAGATGATGACCACCGGGATGCCCGGGTTGTCACGCTTGACGGTCTTGAGGATGTCGATGCCGTCCATGCGGCTGTCCTTCAGCCAGATGTCGAGGATCATAAGCGCCGGCGGCTCGTCATTCAGCGCCGCCATGCATTCATCCGAGCCGCCCGCCAGCCGCGTCGAATAGCCTTCGTCTTCAAGGATATCGCCGATCAATTCCCGGATATCGCGTTCGTCGTCCACAATAAGAATATCGCTCATTTTATATGCTCCCTCGTTCCTGTTCACTGTCACTGCTCTGGTCCGCCGCGAGCGGCAGACGGATGACGGCCATGGCACCCCGCTGGGGCTGGCCTTCGACGTGCGGCGCGTCCTCGAGCACGAGGGTGCCGCCGTGTTCCTCGATGATCTTCTTGACGATGGGCAGGCCCAGTCCGGTGCCCTTTTCGCGGGTCGTCACGTAAGGTTCGAACAGCCGCGCGCGGTCTTCCGGCAGGCCGATGCCATTGTCGATGATGCGGATCAGCGCCTGGCGGCCTTCGGTCTCGCAGGTGACGCGAATTTGCGGCGCATGACCCTCGGGCGCGCCCTTTTCCTGGAGCGATTCGATGGCTTCGCCGGCATTCTTGATCAGGTTGGTCAGGGCCTGGCTGATCATAGTGGCATCAAGGTCGGCCATCAGCGCGGTGTCGGGCAGATCGATGTCGAAGGTCACGTCCGGCTGGCCGTTTTCCTGCAGGAGCAGCGCGTCGCGCAGGAGCGACACCACGTCCTCCGGCGCGCGCTCCGGTTCGGGCATCCGGGCGAATTTCGAGAACTCGTCGACGATGCGGCGCAGGTCGTTGGTCTGGCGCACGATGACGCCGGTCAGCTCTTTCAGCTTGTCGACGCTGTCGCCTTCCAGCTCGCGGCTGAACTTGCGATTGATGCGTTCGGCAGACAGCTGGATCGGGGTCAGCGGGTTCTTGATCTCGTGCGCGATGCGCCGCGCCACGTCGCCCCAGGCCGCCGAGCGCTGCGCTGCCACGAGGTCCGAGACGTCATCGAAGGCCACCACGTAGCCTTCGAGGCTGCCATCCTCGCGCGACCGGGTGGCCATGCGCACCAAAAGGTTTTCCTGCCGACCGTCGCGGACCACCTTGATTTCCTGCTGCACGACGTTGCGGTCGCCGGTGACCAGCTGATCGAACAGCGCGCCGAATTCCGGCACCGCGACATTCAGCGGCACGGTCTGGCGATCCTCGTCCCAGCCCAGCAGACGCTCGGCCGAGCGGTTGACGAAGGAGATGCGGCCCTCTTCGTCCAGCCCGACAACGCCGGACGTGACCGAGGTCAGCACCGAATCGAACAGCCGGCGGCGGCGTTCGATCTGGCGGGTGTTGTCGAGCAGCGTCTCGCGCTGGCCCTTGAGCTGACGCGTCATCTGGTTGAAGTAACGGCCCAGCATGGCGATTTCGTCGTCGCCCTCTTCCTCGCGCACCTGCACATCCAGATCGCCCGCGCCCACGCGCTGCGCCGCGCCGGTCAGCCGGCCCACCGGGCGCGACAGGCGTTCGGCGAACCACAGGCCCAGCCAGGTGGCGGCCAACACCAGCAAAAGCGCGAAGCCGAGGTAGATCATCGCGAAGTCGAACAGCCTGCGGCCGCGTTCGCTTTCCTGCTGCTGGTAGAACCGGGCGGTTTCCTGGGTATTGTCGAGCAGGTTGAGAAGCTCGCCGTTCACGGCCCGCGAGATATAGAGGTAGCGGTCGGGGTACTGCCGCAGCGGGACGATGGCGCGAAATTCGCTGTTGGACCAATCCTCAAGCAGCGCCACCCCCGCCCCGGTGCGGCTGGCGGCGATCTGTTCCGGTGTGGGCTGTTCGAAATCGAACAGGTAGGACCGTTCGCCGCGCGCCCGAAGTTCGCCCGTGCCGTCGATCAGATAGGCCTCGCGCAGGCCGCGCTGGATCAGCGACTGGCCATCGGTCAGGACCTTGCGCAGATTGGTGGTGGGGTCGCGTTCGACGACGCGGCGCTGGGCGTCGATATAGCCGGCCAGCGCGCGGGCGTCCTCGGACAGATCCTCGCGTTGTTCGGTCTGATAGGCGCGCGCCGCGGCGAGCGACGCCCCGACGACCTGGCGCACGCGGTCGGAGAACCAGGTTTCCAGCCCGATGTTGATGGTCAGCACCGCAAACACCGCGACGGTGACCGTGGGGATCAGCGCCATCAGCGCGAAGACCCCGGTGAGACGCAGGTGCAGCCGCGAACCGGCCGAGCGGGCGCGCCGCGCGGCCACCATGCGGGCCACCCGTTGCAGCACCAGCGCGGCGATCAGCAGGACGTAGACGAAATCGGCCAGCAGGATCAGCCGCAACCCCGGCGACGCCGCACCCATGTTGAGCGGGCCGAGCACCATGAAGGTGCTGAAGGCCAGGAACGGCCCCAGCATCACCAGTCCGAGGGTCAGGAAGTTCTGCAAGCGGCGATGACGTGACAGACGGCGCAGCTGCTCCAGGCTCAGCCTCCGCCTCGGCGGAATCCTGCCGCCTTGTCTCAGATTACCCGCAGGTACATGTGCCCCAGTGGCCACAGACCGTCCTCGCCTACATGTGCTGCTTGCGCAGCCAACCGCCATATCTTGTGGCTCTCTCCCAACGCGCCACACCGGATGCGTCTTCGGGGCCACTCATGTGGCTGTTTTACATCAACTTGCGGCGTCTTGTCACGGGAATATCAAGGTCGGTGATTTTCTTTCGCAATGTATTGCGGTTTATGCCTAGGAGCTCGGCGCATTTCGCCTGGTTTCCGCCGGTCGCGTCCAGCGCGATTTCGATCAGCGGGTACTCCACCTCTTTCAGGATGCGCTGGTAAAGGCCCGGCGGCGGCAACAGCGCGCCGTGCAGGTCGAAATAGCGCCGCAGGTGGCGCGACACCGCCGCGCCCAGCTTTTCGCTCGACCCGCCCGACAGCACCGGTTCCATCTCGGGCTGGTTGCCGAGCACCAGTTCAACCTCGGTCCGGGTGATTTCCTCGGCGCGGCTGGTCAGGCTGAGCCGGCGCACCGCGTTTTCCAGCTGGCGCACGTTGCCGGGCCAGGAATAGGCGCGAAACAGCTCGGAGGCATCCTTGGACAGCCAACGTTTCGGCGCGCCGTCGCGTTCGGCGCGGGCGAGGAAGTGATCGGTCAGCAGCGCGATATCCTCGACCCGCTCGCGCAGGCTGGGCACCTGCACGGTGGCGCCGGAAAGCCGGTAGTAGAGATCCTGGCGCACCTTGCCCTTGTCCAACGCCTCGGCGAGGTCGCCCTGGCTGGCGGCCATGAAGCGCGGCACGTGGTCGCCGGGGGTGTCGACCATGCGCACGATACGGGCCTGGATGTCGTCGGGGATGTCGGTGATTTCGTCAAACAGCAGCGTGCCGCCACGCACCCGCGCCAACACCCGGGCGGGGCCTTCGATGTCCATCAGGTCGTTGCCGGTGACGGTAACGAAGGGCAGCGTGCGACGGTCCGAGAAGTCGTGAATCGCCCGTGCGATCAGCGACTTGCCGGTGCCGCTTTCGCCCGAGATCAATACCGGCAGGTCGGTGTTCATGACCCGCGCCACGAGACGGTAGAGCGATTGCATGACCGGCGTCCTGCCCACCAGCGGCAGTTCGTCCGGCTGGTCCGGCACGTCCGACGCAGGCCGCGCGGGCGTGGTGCGGGCATCCAGCGCGCGGGCGGTGCGCTTCATCAGGTCGGGCAGGTCGAAGGGCTTGGGCAGATAATCGTAGGCCTCGGCCTCGGCGGCCTGGATCGCCGTCATGATGGTGTTCTGCGCCGAAATCACGATGACCGGCAGGTCGGGCCGGTCCTGTTTGATCTTGGGCAGCATCTCCAGCCCGTTTCCGTCGGGCATCACCACGTCCGAGATCACGACGTCGCCCTTGCCCTCGCCCACCCAGCGCATCAGCGTGGTCAGCGAGGAGGTCGCGTGCACCTTGCAGCCCGCGCGGGTCAGCGCCTGCGTCAGCACCGTGCGGATCGTGCGGTCGTCGTCCGCGACCAGTATCGTACCGTCCATGTCCTAAGCCTCCGTGACCGGCCTGGCTTCCGCGTCCTTGGGGACCATCGGAAGCGAAATGCGAAATACCGTGCGCCCCGGCGCGGATGTGACCGCGATCCAGCCGTCGTGGTCCGAGACGATCTTGCCGACCAGCGCCAGTCCCAGACCGGTGCCGTTTTCCCGGCCCGAGACGAAAGGTTCGAAGATGTCGCCCTTGAGGTCCTCGGGCAGGCCCGGGCCATCGTCGATCACCTCGATCTGAAGCGGCAGGGTCTGGCCGGTGCCATCCGAGCGGCGCAGGCGGAAGGCGCGTTCGTAGTAGCTGTGCAGCCGGATGGTGCCGCCCTCGGTGCCGGCGGCCTCGGCGGCGTTGCGGATCAGGTTGGACACCACCTGCAACAGCTGGTCGGGGTCGCCCCATGCGGCGGGCAGCGAGGGGTCGTAATCCTCGACGATCTTCATATGCGCAGCGGCGCCGACCAGAGCCGAGCGCCGCGCGCGGTCGAGCACGTCGTGGATGTTGACCGGCTTGCGCTCGGGCGCGGAAAGGTTGCCGAACTGTTCGACCTGCTCAAGCAGCTTCACGATGCGCCGGGTCTCGCCCACGATAAGATCCGTGAGCTCAAGGTCTTCGGCGGCGAGGTTCATGCTGAGAAGCTGCGCCGCACCGGCAATCCCCGCCAGCGGGTTCTTGATTTCATGGGCCAGCATCTCGGCCATGCCGATGGCCGATTTGGCGGCGGATTTGACCGAGTGGCTGCGGGTCATCCGGCCGGCCAGCTCGCGCGGCGCGATCAGCATCATCATGCCACCCGCGCCGCCCTGCATCGGCGCGACCTGAAGATTGCATTGCAGGGGCGCGCGGTCGCCTGTGCCGACATCGACGTCGTTGACGAAAAGCGGGGTGCCGTCGCGGCGGGCGCGCGCGAAGCTGTCTTCCAATGGAGCGTCGACTGCGAGGCGGTCCCAGATCGGCTCGCCTATCAGGGATTTGGCGGAAGAGTTCAGAAAGCCCTCGGCGGCGGGGTTCACATCGGTGATACGGTCGTCGTCGTCGAGCAGCACCGCCGGCACTGGCAGCGAGGACCAGACCGGGTTCTGTTCGCTGAGGGGGGAGCTGGTCATGCGGCGGCCTCGGTGCGCGTGGCCAACGCATCGGGCAGATGATGCAGCGCGTCGGCGGGGGTCTTGGCGGTCAGGATCACCCGGCGGAGCGCCGGATCGGTGCCGGCTTCGTCCATGTACCACCCGAGGTGCTTGCGCGCAACGCGCAGCCCCAGGTCGTTGCCGTAAAACATCAGCATTTCCTCGTAATGTCCTGATACCATGTCTGTAAATGCGTTACCCACCGGTACTTCCGGGGCCCGCCCGCCGAACAGTTCGTGCGCCACTTGCGCCAGCAGCCATGGCCGGCCCTGCGCGCCGCGCCCGATCATCACGCCCTGCGCGCCGGAGCGGTCGAGCGCCTCGCGGGCCTTGGCCGTCGTGGTGATATCGCCGTTGGCAATCACCGGAATGTCGACGGCGGCGCTGACATTGGCGATGGCGCCCCAGTCGGCGCGGCCCTTGTAAAACTGGCAGCGGGTGCGGCCATGGATCGTGATCATCTGCACGCCGGCGTCCTGCGCTCGGCGGGCCAGCTCGGGGGCGTTGAGCAGGTTGTCGTCCCAGCCCAGCCGGGTCTTCAGCGTCACCGGCAGGTCGACCGCCGCAACCACCGCCTCGATCAGCGTCAGCGCATGGTCGAGATCCTTCATCAGCGCGGAACCCGAGGCACCCGTGCCGCTGGCCGAGGTCACCTTCTTCGCCGGGCAACCCATGTTGATGTCGATCAGGCGGGCGCCGTTGGCCTCGACCATCCGCGCGGCCTCGGCCATCCAGAAGGCATCGCGGCCGGCGATCTGCACGGCCGTGGCCTCGACCCCGTAACCGAGTTCGGCCTTCTCGCGGACACCGGGCTTGGCCTGCACCATTTCCTGGCTGGCCACCATTTCCGAGACCACCAGCCCCGCGCCGAAGCTTTGGACGAGGTTGCGGAACGGCAGATCGGTGATTCCGGCCAGCGGGGCGAGAAATACGGGGGGATCCAGGGTTATGTCTGCCACCTGAACGGTCACGTGCCTAATCCTTGTGCAATCCTAATCGGGGTATCTTTTCTGGCCCAGTATCGCAATGTCTGACCGGGTTTCTGCGGCTGCGAAAAGAGGGGAGTGCCTAAAAAACAGGCAACCTGCCGGGGGCAATTGCCAGTTGCATCGCCACGGCCTATGTCAGCGCCATGAAAACCGTTGCCTTGATCGTCGCCGCCGGGCGCGGCACCCGCGCAGGCCCCGGCGCGCCAAAGCAATGGCGCGCGCTTGCCGGGCGGCGCGTGGTGGACTGGACGCTGGACGCGTTCGACCTACCCGGAATCGACGAGCGGGTGCTGGTGATCCACCCCGATGACAGGCAAGAGGCCGAAGGCTTGGGCGTCCGGCTGGTCGACGGCGGCGCGACGCGGGCCGAGAGCGTGCGGCGCGGGCTGGAGGCGCTGGAGGGTGCCGGGTTTGATGCGGTGCTGATCCATGACGTGGCGCGGCCCTGTGCCTCGGCGAGGGTGATCGAAGACGTGATAGCCGCCTTGCAGGCCCACGCGGGCGCGGCGCCGGGTCTGGCGCTGACGGATGCGCTCTGGACCGGCGCGGCGGGCAAGGTGGCGGGAACCCGCGAACGGGCCGGGCTGTTTCGGGCGCAGACGCCGCAGGGGTTTCGGTTTGAAGCCATCCTTGCCGCGCACAGGGCGCATCAAGGCGAGGCGCTGGACGATGTGCAGGTGGCGCGCGCATACGGGCTGGACGTCGCCATCGTGCCCGGCGAAGAACAGAACCTTAAGATCACAACGGCAGCGGATTTCGACCGCGCCTCAAGACACCTGAAAGGAGCCTTCATGCGGATCGGCAATGGCTATGACGTGCATGCGTTTTGCGAGGGCGACCACGTGATGCTCTGCGGCGTGAAGGTGCCGCACGGGCGCGGGTTGCAGGGGCACTCAGATGCGGACGTTGGTATGCATGCCCTGACCGATGCGATCTATGGCGCCTTGGCGCAGGGCGATATCGGGCAGCATTTTCCGCCGTCCGACCCGCAGTGGAAGGGGGCGGAGAGCCACGTGTTCCTGCGCCACGCGATTGATCTGGCGGGAAAGATGGGGTTCACGCTGGGCAATGCCGATGTGACGCTGATCTGCGAGCAGCCCAAGGTGGGACCGCATGCAGAGGCAATGCGCGCGGCGCTGGCGGGGATCATGGGAGTGGGCCAAGACCGGGTGTCGGTAAAGGCGACAACGTCGGAGCGTCTGGGTTTCACCGGGCGCGAAGAGGGGATCGCGGCGCAAGCCAGTGTTCTGCTGGTGGCGGCATGACCCGGTTTATCGCGACGTGGTTCTATTCGGGCTACATCCGGCCCGCACCCGGCACATGGGGGTCGCTGGCCGCCCTGCCCTTCGCCTGGGTGCTGCACCTGATGGGCGGGCCTTGGCTGCTGCTGATCGCGGCGCTGATGGTCTTTGGCCTGGGCTATTGGGCCACGGCGCAGGAAACCGCCGGTAAGGCCGATCACGATCCGTCGGAAATCGTCATCGACGAGGTAGTGGGCCAGTGGATCGCGGTATGGCCGGTGTCCTATGGCGCGGCCTTTGCCGGGGCAGACGTCCTGCGGCTGTGGCCGGGGATCCTGGCCGCGTTCGTGCTGTTTCGGCTGTTCGACATCTGGAAACCCGGCCCGGTGGGCTGGGCGGACCGTATGGGCGGGCCGCTGGGGGTGATGCTGGATGACGTGATTGCGGGGGTCTTTGCCGCGCTGGGCGTCTCGGTGCTGGCTGCTGTCGCGCACCTGGTGCTGATATGAGCCTCGGCCTTGATGTGATCACCGCCGCGCGTGACGCGGGCAGGACGGTGACCTGTGCCGAAAGCTGCACCGGCGGGATGGTGGCCGCGGCCATCACCGATCCGCCGGGCGCGTCCGAGGTGTTCGATTTCGGCTTCGTGACCTATTCGAACCTCGCCAAGCAGGAGGTGCTGGGCGTGAGCGCGCAGACCTTGCAGGAACACGGTGCGGTGTCGGAACCTGTGGCGCGGGAGATGGCGGAGGGCGCGTTGCGCACGGCCAAGGCCGATGCGGCGGTGTCGATCACCGGGATTGCCGGACCGGGCGGCGGCAGCGCCGAGAAGCCGGTGGGCCGGGTCTGCTTCGGCATCGCCACCGACACCGGCACCGAATGCGAGACGGTGGACTTCGGCGACCTTGGCCGGGCGGAGGTGCGGGTGGCGTCGCGGGATCATGCGCTGCAGCTGCTCTTGCAGGCTTTGCGTAGTATTTGACCATCACCCCGCAGGAAACGCCTAATTTTCAGGCAGTCCCGGAATGCCGGGCTTTTAAGCGCCTGTCCGGGCAATTGCCGCTTTTTTTTGCAGACGGCTTGGGCTTTCACCCTCGGGAATGCCACTTCAGAAGGAATCCGAGGGATGAACGGAGCCGATACCGCCTGGATCATCGTCGCCACGGCGCTGGTCCTATTCATGACGCTGCCCGGACTTGCACTGTTTTACGGCGGCCTCGTGCGCGCCCGCAACGTGCTGAGCGTCTTCATGCATTGCTATGCCATTGCCTGCCTGATGAGCGTGCTGTGGTTCGCCCTGGGCTATTCCATCGCCTTCGGCAGTGGCGACAGCGGGCTCTGGGGCGGTCTGGACAAGTTGATGCTGCTGGGGATGAGTGCCGACGACCTGTCAGGCACCCTGCCGGAAGTCCTGTTCTTCGCCTTCCAGATGACATTTGCCATCATCACCCCGGCACTGATCGTCGGCGCCTATGTCGAACGGGTGGGCTTCGGCTTCGTGCTGCTGTTTTCGGGGCTGTGGATGCTGCTGTGCTACGCGCCGGTGGTCCATTGGGTCTGGGGCGGCGGCATGCTGGCCGATGGCGGCATCTTCGGCGAGGTGGGCGTGCGTGATTTCGCCGGTGGCATCGTGGTGCACGAAACCGCCGGTCTGGCGGCGCTGCTGCTGGCGGTGTTCCTCGGGCCGCGGAAGAACCGGACCACGCCGCCGCACAACCCCGGTTTCGTGATGATCGGGGCGGCGATGCTCTGGGTCGGCTGGTTCGGCTTCAACGGCGGGTCGCAACTTGCGGCCGACGGCGGCGCGGCGATGGCGCTGACGGTGACGCATCTTTCGGCTGCGACGGCGTCGCTGACGTGGGCCCTGTGGGAGAAGATCAAGTTCGGCAAGGCCAGCCTCGTGGGCATGGTGACGGGCACCATCGCGGGCCTCGCCTCGATCACGCCGGCCTCGGGCTTTGTCGGTCCGGTGGAAGCGCTGATCATCGGTGCCGTGGCAGGCGTACTCTGCCAGGAGGCAGTGAACCTGATCCGCAACGCGCTGAAGATCGACGACACGCTGGATGTCTTCGCGGTACACGGTGTTGGCGGCATCTTCGGCACCATCATGATCGCGGTGTTCGGTGCCGGCAGCTTTGTCGCGCAGCTGGGATCGCTGGTGCTCGTGGGTGTGTTCACGGCGGTGGTGACCGTGGTGCTGATCTACGTGGTCAAGGCGATCACGCCGCTCCGGGTCGACCTTGAGACCGAGACCAACGGGCTCGACCTTGCGGTGCACGGTGAGCGGGCCTACGACCACGCGAGCTGAGACCGCAGGACCCGCGGTTCAAGGAAGAAGGTCCCCTTTTTCGGGGGGCCTTTTTTATTGTGATCTCCTGTTCTCGGAACAGAGGGCGCAGGCGGCTGTTGATCCAAGAGCCAACCGCAGCACGAAAGGTCACGCCATGCGAAGCCATACAGTCCGCGTCAACGACATCGACATGCGCTGGGAAGAGACCGGAAAGGGCGCTCCGGTGATCCTGATACACGGCATTCCAACCTGCCCCGCCCTTTGGCGAGAGGTAGCCCCGAAGATCAAGGATCGGCGCGTGCTGGCGTGGGAGATGGTGGGCTATGGCGCTTCGATCCCCGAAGGCCGCGAGCGCGATATCTCCGTGGCTCAGCAAGCTGAGTATGTGGCGGCCTGGATGCGCGACCAGCGGATCGGTCGCGCGGTTGTCGCCGGGCACGACCTGGGCGGCGGCGTTGCGCAAATCCTAGCAGCGCGGCACCCGGACCTGGTCAGCGGGATCTTGCTGACAAACTCGATCTGCTATGACAGCTGGCCGGTGATGGCGGTCAAGGCGGTCGCCGTCGCGGGGCCGGTGCTGAAACACGCGCCCGACGGCTCGGTTCGGCAGTTCATGAAGCTGATGTTCTCGAAGGGCCACGACGATGACGACGCGAAAGAGGCCGCGTTGCGGACCCACGCGCCGCATTACGAGACCACCGACGGGGCGGCGGGCTTCGTGCGCCAGACGCAGTCACTCAACAAGGAGGACACGCTTGCGGTGGCCGACCTGCTGCCGTCGCTGGACATTCCGGCGAGGCTGGTTTGGGGCGCCGACGACGAGTTCCAGACCGTCGAGTACGGCGAACGTCTGGCGAAGGACTTGGGCGCGCCGCTACGGCGGATCGAAGGGGGCAAGCACTTCACGCCGGAGGATCACCCAGAGATCATCGCCGAGGAGATCAACACCCTGGTCGACGCGGTGGAAGCCCGCGAATACTCTGCCGTCACCACGAGCGGATAGATCAGCCGTAAAGCTCTGCGGCGCGCGTCTCGAAGGCCCGGACGATGCGCTGCATGGCCTCGTTGAACACCACGCCGGCGATGCGGCGCAGGATGGCGTTCTTGAATTCGAAATCGACGAAGAAATAGACTTCGCAGCCGCCGTCGGGGATGTCGGTGAAAGCCCAGTTCGATCGCATGTGCTTGAACGGACCGTCGAGGTATTCGGTGTCGATCTTCTTGGCCTCGGGCCAGAGCACCACTTTGCTGGTGAAGCGTTCGCGGAACACCTTGAACGAGATCACGAGGTCGGCCTCCATCAGCACCGAGCCATCAGGCTGCGGCTCTTCCCGCCGGATGCGGGCGGCTGCATTCCATGGCAGAAACTCGGGGTAGCGTTCCACATCGGCCACCAGATCATACATCTGCTGGGCACTGTAAGGCAGGTGGCGTGTTTCGGAATGGGTTGGCATGAGGCCCCCGATTTGGCATGACGTCGCCGGGCCCATGTCGCCCGTTACCGCAAGGAATTCAAGGGGGGCCCCATGTCTCAGCGTCCTTACGTGATCGACAAGATGATCTCGGCCAAGTCCATCGCCGCCCGGATCGAGGAGCTTTGCACCGACATAAGAGGCGAGTTCAAGGACACCGAGAAACTGGTGGTCGTGGGGCTGCTGCGCGGGTCTTTTGTGTTCATCGCCGATCTGGTGCGCGAGCTGGACATGTCGGTGGAGGTGGATTTCATCGAGGCGTCCTCCTACGGCGACACCATGGAAAGCAGCCGCGAGGTGCGCATCCTCAAGGACCTGCGCGGCGCCATCGAGGGCCGTGACGTGCTGGTAGTCGAGGATATCGTCGACACCGGGCATACGCTGCACCACGTCACCGCGCTGCTGCGGTCCCGAAATCCGGCGCGTTTGAAAAGCATCGCGCTGCTCGACAAGCCCACCCGGCGCGAAGTGGACTTCAAGGCCGACTGGGTCGGCTTCTCGATCCCCGACGAATTCGTCGTCGGCTATGGCATCGACTACGCCCAGCGCAACCGCAACCTGCCCTACATCGGCAAGGTGCGCTTTCCCGAGGACGACTGACCGATGCACTGGTTCCTGCGCATGTCGCGATGGGCACGCAACCCGCCATCGGCCAAGAAGGTGATGCTGGTGCTGGCGGTGATCGGCGTCTGCCTCGCACTTTTCGCCATCGAGCGCTGGGTCGGCTGGCCCGATGCGCTGACCGCCGAACGTATCCCGCGCGGCGGCATCCTGCGTTAAGGCGTCGGACCGGCGAGCCTGTCGCGTGCCGTGTGAAGGACATCCGTGACCACCGCCATGAATCGACGCATCCGGAGAGAACCAGCAAGATCGCGGTGACAGAGCACCCAGACCGGGACGCGCATGTCCGGCAGGTCGGTGACAACCGGCACGAGGCCCGGGTCCCGGGCGCCCAGAAGGTGCGGGATTACGGCGATGCCCTGCCCGTGCCGTGCCATTTCGCGCAGGGCGACGAAACTGTCGGCACAGCTGACGATCTGATCCGGGCTGACGTTGTCGACCATCCACTGCGCGGGCCGGGATTGCGACAGGGGACCGGAGAGGCCAAGCCAACGGGTCTGGTCCGGGGTGCTGGCATAGGCCCCGAAGCCAAGTTCGGCCGCGGCGTCGCCGGCCATGTCCTTCGGGCGCGTGGCCGAGGGCCGCACCGCGAGGTCGGCCTGCATCCGCGCCATGTCGAGACGCGCGTTCGACGAGATCAGGCTGATCCGGTGCGGGGCCATGGCCTGACCGATGCGCCCTGCCCCCTCGGCCAGCACGGTCGAACAGAAGGTGTCGGTCGAGGTCAGCCGCAGCAGGTCGCCCTCTCCCGCCCCGTTCGCGCGCAGCAGGTGGCTGACCCGGCCCAAGGCTTGTGCCGCCTCGCGCGCGGCTTCGATCACGTTTGCGCGATCAGGTCGCAGGCGGTAGCCGCTTTGCGACCGTTCGAAAACCTCGGCGCCATGGGCCTCTTCGAAAGCGGTCACGCGGCGCAGGACCGTTGCGTGGTTGACACCCATGTCGCGCGCCGCGGCGCTGACCGAGCCGGTCTCGGCCACCGCGAGCACGAATTTCAGGTCATCCCAGTTGTCGTTGTGCATGAATTGGCACCCACCCCGCAGGGTTGCAGAATATGTTTGTCATCTCTCCCATGCATACTAGGCTCCGTGTAAGCCACCAACATCAGGAAGTCATAAATGAAAAAGATTGTTACGGTCCTGGCCGCCACGGCCATTCTTGGCGGCAGCGCCGCAGTTGCGCAGGATTACAAGAACCACCTCAAGGCCCGGCAGGGCACCATGTGGGTCATCGCGCTGAACCTCGGCACGCTGGGCGCCATGGCCAAGGGTGAGCGCGACTATGACGCCGAGGCCGCCACCTCGGCCGCGGAATCCATTCAGGCGGCGTCGAACGTGCATGTGGGCACCCTGTTCCCCGAAGGATCGGACGCGGGCGAAACACGCGCCTTGCCGGATATCTGGTCGGACATGGCCGGATTTCAGGAAAAATGGGATGCGATGGGCACCGCCGCCGACAAGGCTGCGGCAGAGGCCGGCAATGGCAAGGACGCGCTGGGGCCGGTGATGGGTGCGCTCGGCGGGTCCTGCAAGGCCTGCCACGACGATTACCGCGCAGCGCCGAGCTGATCGTTTCGTGGCCAAAGCTGTCAAACTGTTGATCCCGGCGGTCCTCGTGGCCGCCGGTATCGCGTGGGTTGTCACTGCGCCGCAGACCGTGGCGGAGGACGATTTCAAGAACGTCACGGGCGGAGACCCGGACCGCGGCAAGGTGGTATTCGATGCCGCTGGCTGCGCCTCCTGTCATGCCGCACCCGAGGCCGAGGGCGAGGACAAGCTGGTTCTGGCCGGCGGCCAGAGCTTTCCGTCGCCTTTCGGAACCTTCAAGGCCCCCAACATTTCGTCCGATCCCGAACACGGCATCGGCGACTGGGACCTTGCGGACCTTGCGAACGCGCTTTTGCACGGCACCGCGCCCGACGGCAGCCATTATTTTCCGGCCTTTCCCTATACCTCCTACACCCGGATGGGCGCGCGCGATGTCGTCGACCTCTGGGCCTACATGCAGACACTGCCGGCCTCGTCCGAACCGTCGCAGCCGCATGACGTGGGGTTTCCCTTCAACATCCGCCGCAGCCTTGGCGGCTGGAAGTCGCTGTTCCTTGACGGCGGCTGGGTGATGGAGGGCAACGACCTGGGCGCCGAGCTGACCCGGGGCCGCTATCTTGTCGAAGCGCTGGGCCATTGCGCCGAATGCCACACGCCCCGCAATGCGCTGGGTGGGCTGGACCGGTCACGCTGGATGGCGGGTGCGCCCGATCCTTCGGGGCGCGGCCGTATCCCGGCGCTGACGCCCGACGCATTCACTTGGGCCGCGAGCGACATCGCCTATTACCTCGAAACCGGTTTCACCCCCGACTTTGACAGCGCAGGCGGCCACATGGCCAAGGTGATCGAGAATACCGCCCAGCTCAGCGCCGGGGACCGTGCCGCAATTGCCGCATATATCAAGGCATTGCCGGTGCCCGCCGAGACTAGCACGGGGTCCTGAGGCAGAATCGGTGTAGGCTGACCCGGCAGAGGCATCTCCGGGGGGAGCGATGCACGTAGTGATCTCAGGCGCAGGGCCGACCGGGCTGACCGCCGCCGTCGAATTGGCGCGGCACGGCGCGCGTGTGACGACACTGGAGAAACGCCCCGGCCCGTCGCACCTGTCGCGCGCGGTCGGGCTGTTGCCGGCCTCGATCGATATCCTTCGGCCCTCCGGCGTGGCCGACGCCATCCTGTCCGAGGCGATCGGCTTCACCGGCGCCACCTTCCACTTGCGCACGCAGGAAATTGCCCGCTTGCCACTGGGCTTTGACGACCGCTCGCGCATTTGGGGGCTGGCGCAGGACCGGACCGAGGCACATCTGGAAACCGCGCTGACCCACATGGGCGAAATCGTGCGCTACGGCGTCGCGGTCGAGAGCTTCACCCAAGACAGCGACGGCGTGACGGTCGAGACGACGGACGGCCCCCTGCGCGCCGATTACCTGATCGGCGCCGATGGCGTGCACAGCACGGTGCGCGCCGAGCTGGGCCTGAAGTTTCCCGGTTTCGACCTGAAACAGCCGTGGGGCATTGCCGATGTCGATGTCTCGGACTGGCGCGACCCGACGCGGTTTCAGGCCTTCCTGCTGGATCAGGGCGATGTCTGCGTGGTGGTGCCGCTCGAGGAGAGCCGCTTCCGCATCATCGCCTCGCGCGCGGATGCGCTGGACGCCCTGCCGGTGCCGATGGATGTGCGCCGCCTGCGCCGGCAGGGCAGTTTCACGATCTCGGTGCGGCAGGTGAAGCGCTACCAGAAAGGCCGGGTGTTCCTGGCGGGCGACGCCGCGCATTGCCATTCACCGGTGGGCGGACGCGGCATGAACCTCGGGATCGCGGATGCCGCCGACCTTGCCCGCCGCATCGTCGGAGACGACACGAACGGCTACACCGAGGCCCGGCACCCGGAAGGCAAGCGCATCCTGCGCTTTTCGGAGCGCGGCCGGTGGATGCTCAACACCACCAACCCGCTTCGGCGCGGCACCGCGCTTCGCATGCTCAAACTCGGCGCCGCGCTGCCGCCGCTGGGCCGCGCGCTCATGCGCCGCCTTGCCACCGGCTGACAGTGCCGCCGATCCCGGTCTTGCAGGCGTCTGGCGGCCAAGCCCGCAGCCTGACGGCGCGCGCAGGTGCGGGAACATTCCTCACGGCCCTTCGGTGGGAACCCATCCCGGATCGCGCAGCGCCTGCAACCGCCGCGCCGCATGTGTGGCGAACATCTGGATCATCTTCTTGCGCCGCGCCGGGGCCAATTTCGTCTCTGCGCCCATTCGCAGGATCTCTGCATCGTAGGGGTCGGCCACCATTAGCCCCGTGCCGTCCGGCAGCAGGTCGGTCGGAAAAGCCTCGTCTACCGCCCAGAAATACCGGTCGCACCACTCCAGATAGCCCTGCCATTTGCGGTCCGAGGTGAAATCGACGCGCGAGGATTTGCACTCGACCACCCAAAGCTCGCCCTTGGGCCCCAGTGCCATCACGTCGACGCGCAGTCCGCGGGTCACGGTGAATTCCTCGACCGTGACAAAGCCGAGGCTGGCCATGTGACGGCTAACGCCCCGGGCCAGCAACTGCCCGGGCTGAAGGGTAAGAACGGAAGGCTCGATCATGGGTCAAACTTGGAACATTTCGCGAACGCTTGCAATCCCCCCGCGCGGGACCGTTGCCAAATGCGCCCGCGTGCATACCTTCAGATCATTAACGCAAGAGGTTTTCATGGATTCCGACACACGGCTGAGCGAAACACAGGCCCGTGGCGTGCGCTACGCGCGCGAACTGCAAGGCCATCTCGGCTGGCTCGATACGTTCTCCGGCACCGCGCTGGGGGTGCTGGCCGTGGCCTCGGGGATATATACCTACCTCGGGGTGTCGTCGCTGCTGGATGAGAACGGCGCCATGTCGGTGTTCGCCGCGATCGCCTATTCGGTGGCAGTCTCGGTGGGGATCTTCGTGTTCTGGTCCTACATGATGCGCCTCTTTCCGGCGGTGCGCTCGGCACAGGCGCGCATCGGACTGTTGGCCGCCATGGGGCTGGGATCGCTGGCCATCGTGGCAATGTCGTCCTGGCTGAACGCTGCTGCGCTGGCGGGATCGGCGGCGGTCGAGCAGCACCTGGCCGAAACCGTCACCCGCTACCAGACCTCGCTGGAGCGCGCGCATGAGGTGGCCTTGACCGGACAGGCGCTCGAGCGTGACGTAGCCCGTGCCCGGCAAGGCTTCGACGACCTGTCGCAGCAAGAGGCCGAGGGCTCGCTGTCGGGGCTTGCGGGACGCGGAGCGGTGTTTCGGGTGCTCAGGCAGAAGGCCGAGGAGTTGGCCTCGCTGCAAGAACAGATCGCCTTGCAGACACCACGGGTGGATCAGGCTTTCGCCGAGGGCAATGCCCTGCTCAGCCGGATGCGGGCACTGACCGTGGAACAGGGCGCGGTCGAGCCGCGCTCGGTCGAGTTTTCCGAACTTGCGGTGCAGTTGCAGGGGCTGATCACGCAGTTGCGCCAGCTCTCGGTTGCGCCGTTGGTCGAACGCGCCGCGCAGGACCTCGCGGCCTCGGTGGTGCTGCCGGAACTGGATGGATCGACCGCCGCCAGCCGGGGCGAACAGGCGGCCACCATCACCTCGGTTCTCGACGTGCTGGCGCAGCGCGCGGCGACACTGGAAAGCGCGGCGCGCGATGTCATGGCGTTGGCACCACCGCCCGAGGTCAGCTATGCGCCGATCTCCTCGGCCGATGCGGTGATCCTTTATGCCGGCAATTTCGTGCCGTCCTGGGCGGGGGCGATCGCCATCGACCTGTTGCCGGGGGTGCTGGTGTTCATCCTGGCCATCACCCACGCGGCGATCCGCAGCGGGCGCGAAGGCGCGGGTGTCGAGGACACGTTGACCCTGGCGGAGTTGCGCGCGGCGCTGGCCGCGGTGCGCGATGTCGAGGTCGCGATGCAGCGGATGCCGCGCGATGTTGATGCCAAGGACGCCGACGACACGATCGAGGAACCCGGCAAGATCCACCCGCTGCCGGGCAAATCGTCATGAGCGGCGGCGCCTCCGTCGCCCGCATCCTTACCGGGGTGCTGATGTTCCAGCTGGGCATCGGCGTGCTGCTGGTGGTCGGCGATATCCAGAGCGGCGGGCTGACCCTGCCGAAGCTGTTCACCGACACGCCCCGCCTGAGCCAGCCGGTACGCCCCGGCGACCAGCGACGGGTCTACGATCCGATGCGCGATCGTCCGGCGGTGCAGCCCGCCCGCGACCCCGGCGACATGCCGCGCCGGCTGGTGCTGAGCCGCGATCCCGGCGCCGAATGGCGGCTGGAGGGCATGATCGCCAAGGGCGATGCCCTGCGCATCATCCGCCAGATCGAGGCCGCCAATCCTGCGCCGCAACGGCTGATCCTGCAATCCGGGGGCGGCTCGGTCCACGATGCCCTTTCGCTGGGTCGGTTCCTGCGTCAGGCGGGGATCGGCACCCGGATGCTGGCGGGCGAATACTGTCATTCGGCCTGCCCCTACCTGCTGGCCGGCGGGACCTCGCGCGAGATCGACGCGGACGCCTCGGTTGGCCTGCACCAGCACTACTTCGGTGAGAATTCGCTGTTGCCCGCCTTCGTCGCCGTCGAGGATATCCAGCGCGGACAGGGCGAGGTGATGGGGTACCTTTCAGAGATGGGCATCGACCCGCTGGTGATGCGCCACGCGCTGGCGACGCCGCCGGACGAAATCTACGTGCTGCTCCCCGAAGAATTGGAACGGTATGGGTTCGTCACGGCGGAGGACGGAGGTTAGCGCAGATTGCGCCGCCGTCCGGGCCGAACCATTGTGCCTCGGATGGCACCTGCCGGAGGCTGCACCGCGCAAAGCCGTTCCGAAAACCGCATTGGAGCGCCGGCCTTGCCGAGCGCTTTTCCCAGCCGGAGCCGAATAATCCCGACGCCCCCCTTGCCGCATCGTCCCCGACACCCTATTTGGCGGTAAGGCGGGTGCTGCCCTTCACGTGCACGGTTGCATTCCGGTGGCCTTAAATAATTCCGAGGGAGCTGGCTCTGTCCTGGCCCTGGCCTGGTTACCCGGCGCCCACCTGTTCATACAGGTCCTCGGGAATGAGATAACCCCACGGTCGCGATTGCGGGCCCGCCGATTTCTCCACCAACCTTAAGACGCGAAATGATGTCCCGGACCTGATCCGGGACCGCGGGCACCGACGCTGCGGCGTCACAGCCGGCGGCGCGGTTTCGACACTGGCACCCTGACCGGCATCAGCTCGGTCACCGGCGCACGTGTGCCGCCGCCGGGGCGGTCGTCATCATCGTCGTTCACGAACAGATGCGCCACGGCCAATTGCACGCCGGAACAGATCACACCAAGCACGACCCACAAACCGAGCAACGCAATCACGCCGCTATGTGCCAGACCGGCGACATTGAAGCCCAGCGCCATCGCCAAAAACACCGCCGCTGCCAGAAAACCGACCACCACATGCTTCATGTGGAACCCGAGGGTCCGAGGCTGTGTGTTCTGTGGCATAGGTCCCCTCCCGCGATGCAAATCTGCCCGATCCCGAGTCTACAGAAGTTCACCCCAAAGCGATACGGAAACGACTTTGACCCTGCGTCACTTCGCGACAAACCGCTCAGAACGCCTCGGGCTTCGCCTCGCGCGCCATGTGATCGAGCACGGCATTGACGAACTTGGGCTCACGACCCTCCGGAAAGAAGGCGCCGGCGATGTCGACGAATTCCTTGATCACGACGCGCGGCGGCGCCTCGCCTTCGATCAGTTCGGCCCCGGCGGCGCGGAACAAGGCGCGCAGCGTCGGGTCGATCCGCGCGATCGGCCATTTCGCAACCAGCGCCCGGTCGGTCATCTGGTCGATCCTGGCCTGATGGTTCACCGCGTCCGCCACCAGCGCGCGGAACAGGTCCACGTCGCCTTCGGTCATCTCGTCGCCTTCGTAGATGGCGCCGAAGCGATGATCGACGAACTCACGCGCCACTGCCTGCACGGTCTGACCGCTGTGTTCCATCTGGAACAGCGCCTGCACGGCATAAAGCCTTGCGGCGGATTTCATCTTGCGTTTCTGGTTGCCCGACAGGGGTTTCGGAGATGCCTCCGGGCCGCTGTCTTCGGTCTGGTCGCTCATGCGGTCGGGTTGCCCTTGCTGTTACCGGCGATCCGGTATTCGTCCGTGGCGGGACGAAAGCCGACGCCGTCCCGCGAAGCGCCCCACTTACGGCTGAGCGCAACCAGATGCAAGGCCGCAGCCGCCGCGCCGCCGCCCTTGTTTCCCTGATCGGGATCGGCGCGCACCACCGCCTGATCCATGTTTTCCACGGTCAGGATGGCGTTGCCGATGCACAGCCCCTGAAGCCCCAGCAGGGTGATGCCGCGCGAGCTGTCATTGCAGACGGTCTCGTAATGCGTGGTCTCACCGCGAATGACGCAGCCCAGCGCCACGTAGCCGTCAAAGTTGCTCATCCGCTCGGCGATGCCGATGGCGGTCGGCACTTCCAGCGCGCCGGGCACCTCGATCAGGTCCCACGTGCCGCCCGAGGCTTCGATCTCGGCCTTGGCGCCGGCAATGAGGTGTTCGGCGATGTCCTTGTAATAGGGCGCCACGACGATCAGGATCTTGACCGGCGTGTCGAAGGTTGCGCGCGGCAGGGTGTAATGGGTCTCGGCTTCGGCCATCAGTCATGCTCCGTGATCGGGCGGGTGCCCACGATTTCCAGCCCATAGGCATCAAGGCCCACGTATTTCGTGGCCTCGTGATCGGTCAGCAGGATCAACTTGCTGACCCCCATGGTCGACAGGATCTGGCTGCCGAGGCCGACTTCGCGCACCGTCTTGGGGCCCTCTTCTTCATCCTCGCGCAGCACGCGGGCCTGCGGGTTGCGGAACAGGCAGACAAGGCCCCTGCCCTCGCGCGCGACGATCTCCATCGCCTTGTGCAATTCGCCATCGCCGCCGATGCCGAGGATATCCTCAAGCGCGTTCAGCGCATGGGTCCGCACCAGCACCGGCTCGGGCGTGGTGATGTCGCCCTTCGACAGCACGATGTGGTCGGTGCCTTCTGTCAGGTCGGTGAAGACGCGCATTGTCCAGTCGCCGCCGTAGGCCGAGGTGACCTGCCGGTTGGCGGTCTCGCGCACGAGGTTGTCGTGGCGGCGGCGATAGGCGATCAGGTCCGAGATGGTGCCGATCTTCAGCCCGTGCTTCTGGGCAAAGGCCACCAGTTCCGGCAGCCGCGACATGGTGCCGTCCTCGTTCATGATCTCGCAGATCACGCCCGAGGGGTTGAGGCCCGCCAGCCGCGAGACGTCCACCGCGGCCTCGGTATGGCCGGCGCGGACCAGCACGCCGCCGTCGCGGGCGCGCAGCGGAAAGACGTGCCCGGGCGAGGCGATGTCGGCCTCGGTCGAACGCGGGTCGATGGCGACGGCAACTGTGCGCGCGCGGTCATGCGCCGAGATGCCGGTGCTGACACCTTCGCGGGCCTCGATCGAGACGGTGAAGGGCGTCTCGGTGCGCGACGAGTTGTTCGACGCCATCGGCGGCAGGCCCAGCGCATCGACCTGTTCGCCGGTCAGCGTCAGGCAGACCAGCCCGCGGCCGTGCGTGACCATGAAGTTGATCGCGTCGGGCGTGGCCATCTGCGCGGGGATCACCAGGTCGCCTTCGTTCTCGCGGTCCTCGTGATCGACGAGGATGAACATGCGGCCATTGCGCGCTTCGTCGATGATCTCCTCGACCGAGGATATCGCGTCGCTCCAGTCGCCTTCGACCGGGCCGGGGGTGTCGTAACGCATTGCACGCCTCCTGAGACTCTTGCGAGCGGGATAAGGGATGGGGCCGCAATTGAAAAGAGCGTGTAGGCTGGAGTGGGGTTTACCGTAATGGCTTTGATCCGATTCTTCGATCAAACGGGTTAACGGCGGCGAAGCCGACCCGCATCATGCCGGAGGCATGCCTTCAGCATGACGGGCCGCCCCACGGCACGGCGATGCGGGGCTACCCTCACAACCCTTCGCTCAGCACCGAGGGTTCGCGCCGCGCGCTGCACCCTTCGCGGGCGCAGATGCGGCAGGTGACGCCGACCGGGATCGGGCCGTGCGCGGTGTCGTCGGCCGCCCCAGGTGCCGGACGGAACAGCATCGCCGCCTCGATCCGCGCCACGTCGCCGAAGCGCATGCCGCCGGTGAGTTCGGCGATCGAGAAGGTCTCGAAGCGGCGAGGCTCGCGGGTGGATTGTTCGACCAGACGATAGACCGGCTGCGCCGGGCGGGTCAGCGCGGTGAACAGTGGCCAGAGCGCGCAGGCCGCACCAAAGCGCGGCAGCGGAAATTCATCCAGCGGCTTGCGATAGAGCAGCGTGCCCGAGGCGTCGCAGATCACCAGCCCCAGCGGCCCCAGCCCGGCCCCGGCGGGCAGCGTGGCCAGCCGGTGCAGCGCGCTGCCCAGCGGCGCGTCGAAGGCCCGCGCCAGCCCGGCGGGATCGAAACCATAGGCCTGGACGTATTCCATCAGCGGCCGCGCGGGGATGCGCCCGGCATCGCGGGCATAACGGTTCAGGTAACGCAGCACCGTGTTGCGCGAGGCGGCCATGGTCAGCGCGGCGGCGCGCTCGACGATTTCCTCGGCGCTGGCGGTGCCCTCTTCCAGTGCCGCGAAGTGATAGGCGTTTTCCTCGAGAAAGGCTTCCACCTCTTCCTGCGGCGAGGTCAGGTTGGCCTGCGCGTCTGCGCTGTCGAGATAGCGCACCAGCGCGGTGGAGCTTTCCGCCAGCCGACGGGCGTCTTCGTTGATGTTGCGGTGGAAGCGGTCCTGCCACTCGGGCTCGATCTCGCCGGTCTCGGCCAGGATGCCGGCGGTCGAGCGGATCGAGGTCACGGTCGACAGCATGTCGTGCAAGGATGCCGCCAGGTGCGGGTCGTGGGTCAGCCGGTCCGTCAGGGTTTCGACGGTACGCTCCAACGCATCGATGCGCCGCCGGTTCTCGGCCAAGAGCGCCGCCCAGCCGGGGAAACGGCCTGCGAACTCGTCGATCCGGTCCAGCTCGGGCTTGCGTTCGGGGCGGGCGGCGGCCGCCGCTTCGCGCAGGGACGAGATCAGCGCCTCTTCCGCCCCGGCGACCAGCGCCGAGGGTTCGACCCTGAGGATGCGCGCGATCGCCAAGAGCAGCTTTCCGCCGATTCTGCGGCGGTTGTGCTCGATCAGGTTGAGGTAGGATGCCGAGATTCCCGCCGCTTTGGCGAGTTCCGCCTGCTTCATCCCCAGGGCAGTGCGGCGTTCGCGGATGCGCGATCCTGTCAGCGTGTCACGCGCCATGGGCTTTATCCGGCAATTTCAATGTCCTTCTGCATTGCAGAATAATTTATTTACAGTTTCCGCTTCTGCATAGTCCATTTCTTTACAAAAAAAACCTTGTTCCGAAAGCCCTTGTTGCGAAATTTTCGCTTCCGCCGCGATACTGCCTTTGCACGAATTGTGCCAAGTGCCGTCGGGAAGGAGGAGCCCGACAGGCGCGTAAACAACAAACGGGAGGATTCTCATGTCCAAATCGAACTTCACGCGCCGTGGGGTGCTCAGGACCGGCGCGGCGACCGCCGGCGGTCTGGCGCTGCCGACCATCCTGACCGCGGCCAGCCATTCCGGCTATACCAACGCGCCGACCGGCGACACCGTGACGCTGGGCTTCAACGTGCCGCAGACCGGGCCTTATGCCGACGAAGGCGCCGACGAGCTTCTGGCGCAGCAGCTGGCGGTCGAGCACCTGAACGGCGAAGGCGACGGCGGCTGCATGAACACCTTCTCGTCCAAGGCGCTGAAGGGCAACGGCATCCTCGGCAAGAAGGTCGCATACGTCACCGGCGACACTCAAACCAAGTCCGACGCCGCCCGCGCCTCTGCCAAGTCGATGATCGAGAAGGATGGTGCGATCATGATTAACGGCGGCTCGTCCTCGGGCGTGGCCGTGGCCGTTCAGGGCCTCTGCCAGGAGGCGGGCGTGATCTTCATGGCCGGGCTCACCCATGCCAACGACACCACTGGCAAGGACAAGAAGGCCAACGGCTTCCGCCACTTCTTCAACGCCTACATGTCGGGTGCCGCGCTGGCGCCGGTGCTGGCCAAGGAATACGGCAAGGAACGCCGCGCCTATCACCTGACCGCCGACTACAACTGGGGCTGGACGCAGCAGGAATCCATCGTCGCCTCGACCGAGGCAATGGGCTGGGAAACCGTCAACACGGTGCTGACGCCGCTGGCCTCGACCGACTTCTCCTCCTACATCGCGCCGGTCCTGAACTCGGGCGCCGACGTGCTGGTGCTGAACCACTACGGCGGCAACATGGTGAACTCGCTCACCAACGCCATCCAGTTCGGCCTGCTCGACAAGGTCGTCAACAACAACGACTTCAAGATCGTCGTGCCGCTTTACTCCGAGCTGATGGCCGCAGGTGCGGGCGAGAACATCAAGGGCGTTCTGGGCTCGATGAACTGGAACTGGCAGCTGACGGATGAGGGCACCAAGGCCTTCGTGAAGTCCTTCGGCGAGAAATACGGCAAGCCGCCGTCGAACTCGGCCCAGACCTGCTATGCGCAGGTGCTGCTCTATGCCGATGCCTGCGAACGCGCCGGCACCTTCAACCCCTGCGGTGTCGTCGAGGCGCTGGAAGGCTTCGAATTCGACGGTCTGGGCAACGGCCCGACGCTCTACCGCGCGGAGGACCACCAGTGCTTCAAGGACGTGCTTGTCGTGCGCGGCGCGATGAACCCGTCGAACGCCTACGACACGCTGGAAATCGTCGAGAAGACCCCGGTCGAGCAGGTCACCTACGAGCCGGATCATCCGATGTTCGCCGGCGGCCAGCTGGGATCGTGCAACCCGGGCGCGTAAGCGGTCAGACATCCCGTAGGATGGGCAATTCTTGCCCATCCTCCCCCTACCGCCCGGACAGCGCTGTCCGGGCGTGTCACCACTGATCCCCAAGGGGTGGACCAATGGACGCAATCATTCTTCAAGTTCTCAACGGGCTGGACAAGGGCTCGGCCTATGCGCTGATCGCGCTGGGGCTGACGCTGATCTTCGGCACGCTTGGCGTGGTCAACTTCGCCCACGGCGCGCTGTTCATGATCGGCGCCTTCTGCGCCGTCACGCTGCAACGCATCCTGTCGCTGAGCTACGAGACCATCGACGAGACCCAGACCGACTTTCTCGGCAATCCGCTGACGGTCAAGGTGCCCTATGTCGAGAAGTGGTTCGGGCCCGAGACCGGCGCCGCCATCATCGACTGGTCGGTGCCGCTGGCCATCGTCTTTGCCATCCCGATCATGATCGCCATCGGCTTCATCATGGAGCGCGGGCTGATCAAGCACTTCTACAAGCGTCCCCACGCCGACCAGATCCTCGTGACCTTCGGCCTGGCCATCGTGCTGCAGGAGATCATCAAGTATTTCTACGGCGCCAACCCGATCCCCACCGGCGCGCCCGACGCCTTTCGCGGGTCGTTCGATTTCGGCGTACTGCTGGGCTTCGACCCCAACGCCATCATCTACCCCTACTGGCGGCTGGTCTATTTCGCCTTCTCGGCGCTGATCATCGGCGGGGTGTTTGCCTTCCTGCAGTTCACCACCTTCGGAATGGTGGTCCGCGCCGGCATGGCCGACCGCGAGACGGTGGGCCTTCTGGGCATCAACATCGACCGCCGCTTCACCATCATGTTCGGCGTCGCCGCCGCCGTCGCCGGCCTTGCCGGGGTGATGTACGCGCCGATCAATTCGCCAAACTATCACATGGGGATGGATTTCCTCGTCCTCAGCTTCGTGGTGGTCGTCGTCGGCGGAATGGGATCGCTGCCGGGCGCGGTGCTGGCGGGCTTCCTGCTCGGCATCCTCGAAAGCTTCGCCTCGATGAACGAGGTCAAGAACATCCTGCCCGGCATCGACCAGATCATCATCTATCTGGTGGCCATCCTTATTCTGCTCACACGACCCCGTGGCCTGATGGGCCGCAAGGGCGTGATGGAGGACTGACCCATGTTCGGACTGGACAAGAAAGACACTCGCCTGTTGCTGATCGTGGTCGTGCTGACCATGTTCGCGCCCTTCATCCTGAACCCCTTCCCGGCCAATTCGGCGCTGGCGCAGTTCAACGCGGGCTATCCCGATCTGATGCAGCGTTTCGTGATCTTCGGCATCTTCGCCATCGGCTTCAACATCCTGTTCGGCCTGACCGGCTACCTCAGCTTCGGCCACGCGGCCTTTCTGGGCGTGGGCAGCTATGCCGCCGTCTGGGTGTTCAAGCTGGTCGGCATGAACGTGCTGCCGGCGATCGCGCTGTCGGTGGCTGTGGCCGGCCTCTTCGCCATGCTGATCGGCTATATCTCGCTTCGCAGGTCGGGCATCTACTTTTCGATCCTGACGCTGGCCTTCGCGCAGATGATGTTCGCCATCGCCTATTCCGACCTGATCGGCCGGTTCTTCGGCACCCCGATCACCAATGGCGAAACCGGTCTGCAACTGACGCTGGACGATCCGCGCCTGCTGGGCGTCACCGCCACGCCGGACGGGTCGATCCCGCTGACCAACCTGCTGCCGGGGGTGGACATGCGTGCCGCAACCGACCTCGTGGTCGGACCGTGGAGCTTCACTTTCAACGTCGGCTACTACTTCTGCGCGGTGGTGATGCTGCTGGCCTTCTATCTGGCGATCCGCATTTTCCGTTCGCCCTTCGGGATGATGCTGCGCGCGGTCAAGTCGAACCAGCAGCGGATGAACTACACCGGGCTGAACACCCGTCCCTACACCCTGGCGGCCTTCGTGATCTCGGGTATGTACGCCGGTCTCGCGGGGGGGCTGATGGCCTCGATGGACCCGCTGGCGGGGGCCGAGCGGATGCAATGGACCGCCTCGGGCGAGGTGGTGCTGATGACCATCCTCGGCGGGGCCGGCACACTGATCGGGCCGGTGCTGGGCGCAGGCTTCATCAAGTACTTCGAGAACATCTTCTCAAAGATCAACGACAACATTCTGCACAACTGGTTCGCCTTCATGCCCGACGGGCTGGAAAACGCCATCGTCGCGCTGCTGCACCCCTTCATCGGCAAGGGCTGGCACCTGACGCTGGGCATCATGTTCATGCTGGTGGTGATCTTCCTGCCCGGGGGTCTGGTCGAGGGCGGCCAGCGCGTCGGACGCCTGTTCCGCCGCCGTGACATCAAATCCGCCGACGCCGAGCGCCACGCCGCCGAGCAACGCAAAGCCGCCGAATAGGAGCGAATGACATGGGTATCCTTGAAGTCAAAGACGTCGGCAAACGCTTCGGCGGTCTGCAGGCCCTCGGCGACGTTAACCTGAGCGTGCAGGAGAATTCCTGCCACGCCATCATCGGCCCCAATGGCGCGGGCAAGTCCACCCTGCTGAACTGCCTGATCGGCAAGCTGATCCCCGACACCGGGTCGGTGCTGTTCGACGGCCAGTCGGTGCTGGGGCGCACGCCCTACGAAATCTGCCAGATGGGCATTTCCCGCGTGTTCCAGACGCCCGAGATCTTCGGCGATCTTTCAGTCCTCGAGAACATGATGATCCCGATTTTCGCCAAGCGTGACGGGGCCTTCCAGCTTAACGCCATCTCCAACGTCTTCGCGCAGAGGGACGTTCTGCAACAGGCCGAGGCGATGCTGGAAGAGATGAACATGGCGGACAAACGCCACATGCACGCGGCGTCGATGTCACGCGGTGACAAGCGTCGTCTCGAAATCGGCATGTGCCTGTCGCAGCAACCCCGCCTTCTGCTCCTCGACGAGCCGACGGCAGGCATGGCGCGTGCCGATACCAACAACACCATCGACCTTCTGCGCGAGATCAAGGAGCAGCGCGATATCACCATCGCCATCATCGAGCACGACATGCACGTGGTGTTTTCGCTCGCCGACAGGATCACCGTGCTGGCGCAGGGCACGCCGCTGGTCGAGGACACGCCGGAACGGATCAAGGGGCATCCCAAGGTTCGCGAAGCCTATCTGGGCGAAAGTGCCGCCTGACACCACTTGTGTCCCGGACGTCGATACCGGGGCTTCCACCGCCATGAGGTCCCGGGCCAGACCCGGGACGGGAGAGCGAAATGAACGTCAAACCCGACTTCTCGAAGAACGCCAACCGGGCCGAAACCGCGCCCGCCTTCCTCTCGGTCTGGGACATGCACGCCTATTACGGCGAAAGCTATATCGTGCAGGGGATCTCCTTCAACGTCCACGAGGGCGAGATCCTCGCGCTTCTGGGCCGCAACGGCGCGGGCAAGACCTCGACCCTGCGCTCGATCGCGCGAATCGGGTCACCGCTGGTGACGCAGGGCGAAATCTGGCTCGATCACCAGCCGCTGCACATGATGGCCAGCCACGAGGCCTCTGCGGCTGGCCTTGGACTTGTGCCCGAAGACCGCCGCATCATCCCCGGCCTCACCGTCGAGGAAAACCTGCAGCTGGCGCAGATCGCGCCGCCGATCGGCTGGTCGCTTGACCGGCTCTATGACCTGTTCCCGCGCCTGGGCGAGCGCCGCAAGCAGGAGGGCGTGACGCTCTCGGGTGGCGAACAGCAGATGCTGGCGATTGCCCGCGCGCTGGCGCGTGACATCAAGGTGCTGCTGCTGGACGAGCCCTACGAGGGCCTCGCTCCCGTGATCGTGGACGAGATCGAGAAGACCCTGATGCACATCAAGACGCAGGGCATGACCACGATCCTGGTTGAGCAGAACGCGGTGCGCGCGCTGGAACTGGCGGACCGGGCGGTGATCCTGGACACCGGCGGCATCGTGTTTGACGGCACCGCGTCGGAAGTGCTGGAGAACGAAGAACTGCGCGCCGAGTACCTCGCGATCTGACCCGATCGCGTGCACACCCGCGTGCCGGACAGCCCCGGCCGCGGGTTTCTTGTGCCGATTGCCGGCAATTGTACGCACTTTGCGCACGCTGAGGACTTGGGCATTAACGCCGCATTAATCCGTCTTCACCATTCTTTAGACCGCATTGATGACCGAGATGTAGACGAACGACCAATCCGGAGCTGAGGATCATGTTCACAGCCGTACCGCCGCTCATGGCACCACAAACCACCGGCCACCCGGCCGGTCTGCCGCAGGACGTGGCACGGCAAAACCCCGAGAATCGCATCAACGCCCCGAAAGAGGGCGCTGCCACCGCGCAGTCGCAGAGCGATACGCCCTCCGGCCAGCAATCACCTTTTCCGAAGGGCGCAGACGGCAAGGCCACGGCGCCGCCGACGATCCTGCAGATCCGCATCAACTCGATGTTGGAGGAGCAGCAGAAGGAGCGGGCCGAAGAGCAGGCCGAACTGGACCAGCAGAGCGCGGCAGAGGTGTCCGGCGCCAGAGCGCCCGAAGACGAAGTCGCCGCGACCGTGGCTGTTGCGGACGACCCCACGGTCCCCGCGCAAGAGGACCGGGAGCCCGCGGTTGGCAAGCCGATGACGCCTGCCATTGCCTACGGCCCGCCGTCAGACGACACCGCGTTCCAGGGCCAGGAGGTCAGCCTCACGGCGTGACCGGGCCATTCACAGACCCGCCGGGCGCTCTGACGCCCGTTTCGCGGCCCTTTGCGGTTTCCGGGCGTCCGGTAGCCTCCGCAATTGCGGGCATGACCGCTTTTCACCGCGTTCCCCCTGCCCTATAAGCGTGTGCTATACGCGATGGCGTGAGGCCGCTTCGCGCACCGCTATAGAACGGGTGAAAAGAACATGAGCAAAACCAAGCACGAAGCCGACGTCGCCTTCATCGAGGCCCTCGCCAAGCTTTTGCACGACAACGACCTGACCGAACTGCAGGTCAAGCGCGACTATGCCCCTGATGACAGCCTGAACGTTCGTGTCAGCCGCGCCACGGCGCCGGCGGCGCCGATCCAGATGACCCACGCCGCGCCAGCCCCCGCGCCGGCAGCCGCCCCCGCCGCCCCGGCACCGGCCGCGGCCGCACCGAGCGACGACCCCGCCGATCATCCCGGCGCCGTGGCCTCGCCCATGGTGGGCACCGTCTACATGCAGGGCGAACCGGGCGCACCGAGCTTCATCAGCGTCGGCGACAGCGTGGCCGAGGGCGATACCCTGCTCATCGTTGAGGCGATGAAGACCATGAACCACATCCCCGCCCCCCGCGCCGGCAAGATCACCCGCATCCTCGTGGGCGACGGCGACCCGGTGGAATTCGGCACCCCGCTCGTGATCCTCGAATAAGGGGCGCGCCATGTTCGATAAAATCCTGATTGCCAACCGCGGCGAGATTGCGCTGCGCGTGATCCGCGCCTGCCGCGAAATGGGCATTGCCAGCGTCGCGGTGCACTCGACCGCCGACAGCGATGCCATGCATGTGCGCATGGCCGACGAATCCATCTGCATCGGCCCGCCGCCGTCGCCGAAAAGCTATCTGTCGATCCCGTCGATCATCGCCGCTTGCGAAGTCACCGGGGCGCAGGCGATTCACCCCGGCTATGGCTTCCTGTCGGAAAATGCCAACTTCGTGCAGGTGATCGAGGACCACGGGCTGACCTTCATCGGCCCGACTGCAGAACACATCCGCATCATGGGCGACAAGATCACTGCCAAGGAGACGATGATCAAGCTTGGCGTGCCTTGCGTCCCCGGATCTGAGGGTGGCGTGCCCGACCTTGCCACCGCAAAGAAGCTGGGCGAGGAGATGGGCTATCCAGTGATCATCAAGGCCACCGCCGGCGGTGGTGGCAAGGGCATGAAGGTGGCCAATTCCTCAGCCGAGATGGAGCGCGCCTTCATGACAGCCCGTGCCGAGGGCAAGTCGAACTTCGGCAATGACGAAGTCTATATCGAGAAATACCTGCAAAAACCGCGGCATATCGAAATCCAGGTCTTCGGCGACGGCAAGGGACAGGCGGTGCATCTGGCCGAGCGCGACTGCTCGCTCCAGCGGCGTCACCAGAAGGTCTTCGAAGAGGCCCCCGGCCCTTCGATCAGCCCCGAGGAACGTGCCCGCATCGGCAAGACCTGCGCCGACGCCATGGCCAACATCAACTACATCGGCGCCGGCACCATCGAATTCCTTTATGAGGACGGCGAGTTTTATTTCATTGAAATGAACACCCGACTTCAGGTCGAACACCCGGTGACCGAAGGCATCTTCGGCGTCGACCTCGTGCGGGAACAGATTCGCGTTGCTGAAGGCCTGCCGATGTCCTTCACCCAAGACGACCTGGAGATCAACGGCCACGCCATCGAGGTCCGGATCAACGCCGAGAAGCTGCCCAATTTCTCGCCCTGCCCCGGCAAGATCACCCAGTATCATGCCCCCGGCGGGCTGGGCGTGCGGATGGATTCGGCGCTTTATGACGGCTATTCGATCCCACCCTATTACGACAGCCTGATCGGCAAGCTGATCGTGCACGGACGCGACCGGAACGAGGCGCTGGCGCGGCTCAACCGGGCGCTGGGTGAGTTGATCGTCGACGGCGTGGACACCACGATCCCGCTGTTCCGCGACCTCCTGCAGGAAGACGACATCCAGACCGGCACCTACAACATTCACTGGCTGGAAAAGTGGCTGGCGCGCACCTTCGGGTAAGCCCGTGAAGGACCCGGGTGCGCCACTCGACCCGGAACTGGTCATGCGGGCCTATGGCTCGGGCATCTTTCCGATGGCAGAACATCGGGACGACCCGGAGGTGTTCTGGGTCGAGCCACGGCGCCGGGGCATCATCCCGCTGGACCGGTTTCACATCTCGCGTTCGCTGGCGCGCAGCCTGCGGCGGGTGCCGCACCAGATGCGGATCAACACCGCCTTTACCCAAGTGATGGGCGCCTGCGCCGACCGGCCGGATACCTGGATCAACCCTTTGATTACCGACGTGTTTCACCGGCTGCATGAGCTGGGGCATGCGCATTCTCTGGAAATCTGGGATGGCGAGACGCTGATTGGCGGGGTCTACGGGCTTGCACTCGGCGGCGCGTTCTGCGGCGAATCCATGTTCTCGCGCCGGACCGATGCGTCGAAAATGGCGTTGGCCTACATGGTGGACAGGCTGAACCTCGGCGGCTTCACACTGTTCGACACGCAGTTCATCACCGATCACCTGGCCTCACTCGGCGCGATCGAGATCCCGCGAGCGGCCTATCGCAGGCAATTGCGGGCGGCGCTGGCCCTGCCGGCCTCTTTCACCGCGCCGGAACTGGCGGATGCTCACTCGGTCCTGCAGCGGATGACCCAGACGTCATAGCGCGAATGGTCCAACGCGTTCAGCGCGGGCGACGAGGCGATCATCCAGCCGGAAAACAGCGGGCGGTCATCCCCCTTTTCCCAGATGTTGAGAAACGCAAAGGCGTCGCTTGCCGGGTTGCCTTCGGGATAGCGGCATTCGGTCATGTCGATGCGCAGGGTGCCAAGCTGGACCTCGCCGCCGTTGGCCATGTCAAAGTCGACCACCGCGCCCGAGACCTTGTCGAGCCCGCGCAATACCGCGCCCTGCCCGACCGAGGCAGCCTCCTGCGCCATGGCAGGTACGGTGGTACAAAGCAGGCAGGCGAAAGCCGCGAGTTTCATGGCAAATCCGTTGGTGACGTCCAAAGGGTTATTCCGGCGACCAGGCCTCGTAGTCCTTGCGCTCGGCCGGTTCGGCGCGGCGCAAAGAGCCCGCAGGCGCATAGGCCAGGGGCGTGCCGGTCAGATTCTCCTGATGCGGCTTTTCCCAGGCCTTGTGCACCAGGGCGCGTTCGGTCGGCGGTTCCTTGAAGGTGTGATGCAGCCAGCCGTGCCAGTCGGCGTTCACCCGGCTGGCCTCGACATCGCCGTTGAACATGACCCAGCGGCGCTTGCCGTCGGCGGTCTGGTAATAGACGTTGCCCTGGTCATCCTCGCCCACCTTGACGCCCTTGCGGCTGGTGTAAAGCTGGGTGTTCAACGTCGATCCGTTCCACCACGTCACGGCGCGCAAGAGCGAGTTCAGGATACCCATGGAAGCCTCCGAATTGTTCTGCTCACGTATGGCTCAAGCCGGGTGAAAGGTCCAGTGGTCTGCGGCTGTCTCCCACGCTGTCCCGGACCTGATCCGGGACCTCATGGCCAGCGCGCCGCCGTAGGCCGGGCTTCAGCCCGGCCCTTGGCTCACCCCGCGGTGGCCGAGGCCTTTTCGGGGCTGTCCGAATAGATCATCAGCGGTGCGGCAGCCGAGGTCGCAGCCTCTTCGTTGACGACCACCTCGTCGACGTTCTCCATCCCCGGCAGTTCGAACATCGTGTCGAGCAGGATGTCCTCGAGGATCGAGCGCAGGCCCCGCGCGCCGGTCTTGCGCTCGATGGCGCGTTTGGCGATGGCGGTCAGGGCTTCTTCAGTGAAGGTCAGCTTGGTATCTTCCAGCTCGAACAGGCGCTGGTACTGCTTGACCAGAGCATTCTTTGGCAGGGTCAGAATGGTGACCAGCGCGTCCTCGTCGAGGTCTTCCAGCGTTGCCAGCACCGGCAGACGACCGACGAATTCCGGGATCAGCCCGAACTTCAGCAGGTCTTCCGGCTCGAGGTCCTTGAACACCTCGCCGACGCCACGGTCATCGTTGTCGCGCACATCAGCACCGAAGCCCATGGCGCTGCCCTTGCCGCGCTGCGCGATGATCTTGTCCAGACCGGCGAAGGCTCCGCCGCAGATGAACAGGATGTTGGTGGTGTCCACCTGCAGGAACTCCTGCTGCGGATGCTTGCGCCCGCCCTGCGGCGGCACGGAGGCCACGGTGCCCTCCATCAGCTTCAGCAGCGCCTGCTGCACGCCCTCGCCCGAAACGTCGCGGGTGATCGACGGGTTTTCCGACTTGCGGGTGATCTTGTCGACCTCGTCGATGTAGACGATGCCGCGCTGCGCGCGCTCGACGTTGTATTCCGAGCTTTGCAGCAGCTTGAGGATGATGTTCTCGACGTCCTCGCCGACATAGCCGGCTTCGGTCAGGGTGGTGGCGTCCGCCATGGTGAAGGGCACATCGAGGATGCGCGCCAGCGTCTGCGCCAGCAGCGTCTTGCCACAGCCGGTGGGGCCGATCAGCAGGATGTTCGATTTCTGCAGCTCGATGTCGCCGGACTTCGCGGCATGATTGAGCCGCTTGTAGTGGTTGTGCACCGCGACCGAAAGGACGCGCTTCGCCACCGCCTGGCCAATCACGTAATCGTCCAGCACCTGGCAGATCTCTTTCGGCGTGGGCACCCCGTCAGATGACTTCAGGCCCGCCGATTTGGTTTCCTCGCGGATGATATCCATGCAGAGCTCGACACATTCATCGCAGATGAACACGGTCGGGCCGGCAATGAGCTTGCGGACCTCGTGCTGGCTTTTGCCGCAGAAGCTGCAGTAAAGGGTGTTCTTGCTGTCACCGCCGGTTGTCGTCGCCATTTCTCACCTCTTACAGCCTTCGCTCTGCTCTTCGCCGTGCCGCTTGGGCGACACCCGGGCCTGCTGCCCAGCTTAGGGCAGCCGTCAGGGAGCGACAATTGCAAAATCGCCCCCCGGCATCGGCCCGCCGTCTATGCCTCGTCAGCGCCCTGCTTGCCGCGGTTTTCCACGATCTCGTCGATCAGACCCCATTCTTTGGCGTCCCCCGGTGACATGAAGTTATCCCGCTCAAGCGCCTGTTCCACCTTTTTCAGGGTCTGGCCGGTGTGCTTGACGTAGATCTCGTTCAGCCGCCGCTTCAGTTTCAGGGTCTCTTCGGCGTGGATCATGATATCCGTCGCCTGGCCCTGGTAGCCGCCCGAGGGTTGGTGCACCATGATGCGCGAGTTGGGCAGCGAGAAGCGCATGCCCTTTTCACCCGCGGTCAACAGCAGCGAGCCCATCGAGGCCGCCTGCCCGATCACCAGGGTCGAGACCTTGGGCCGGATGTATTGCATGGTATCATAGATCGACAGGCCGGATGTCACCACCCCACCCGGCGAATTGATGTACATCGAGATGTCCTTCGACGGGTTCTCGGCCTCGAGGTGCAGAAGCTGCGCCACCACCAGCTGCGACATGCCATCGTGCACCGGACCCGAGACGAAGATGATCCGCTCTTTCAGCAGGCGCGAGAAGATGTCGTAGGCCCGTTCGCCACGGCTGGTCTGTTCGACCACCATCGGAACAAGATTCATATAGGTTTCGATCGGATCTTTCATTCTCGCCCTGCCTCTTTGCACATCGGGGCCTTTTTACCCCGCCGGAATTACCAGAGTCTTAGTCATGGGTTTGGGGGCCTGCAAGGGGCGGCGGTCACGACGCGCCCCGGCCCGCCCCGCTGCCGACGACCCGCAGTGCCCGGAACGGCCCGCTCACAAGGTTAACAAATTGATAATATTGGCGTTTGTTTCGCGCGCGAAACATTTCGTCGGGTCATCCCCATTCGCGCAATCGTGCGACGTAGCGCGCCAGGGTGTCGATCTCGAGGTTGACCCGCTCGCCGGCCTGCGCCCGCCCCCAGGTGGTGACCTCCTTGGTGTGCGGGATGATGTTGACGCCGAAGTCGCAGCCCTCGACCTCGTTCACAGTCAGCGACGTGCCGTTCAGCGTGACCGACCCCTTGGGCGCAATGTATTTCGCCAGCGCCTCGGGTGCGCGAAAGGTGAAGCGCGTGCTGTCGCCCTCATCCTGCATTGACACGATCTCGGCCACCCCGTCGACGTGACCAGAGACGATGTGGCCGCCGAGTTCATCACCGACCTTGAGTGCGCGCTCGAGGTTCACGCCACGGCCCTCGGCCCATGTGCCGAGGTTGGTTTTCGACAGGGACTCGGCCGAAATATCGACGTCGAACCATTCCGGGCCCTTGGCCACCACCGTCAGGCAGACGCCGTCACAGGCGATGGAGGCGCCAATCTCGATGCTGCCGGTGTCATAGCTTGTCTCGAGCCGCGCGCGCAGGTCGCCACGATGCTCGAGCTTAGCGATCCGGCCAATATCGGTGACAATTCCGGTGAACATGCTTTTCCCTCGCCGCTGCCGCCCTTTTCAGCCATATTTTCGTCGGAAACATGGGGTAATCAGGGTATTCAGACCATATGAGGGAAATCCGCCTGATGGGCAACGCCGCCGGAGAGAAAAGGAGCTTTCTGTTCCTGCAGGGACCGCATGGCCCCTTCTTCAACCGGCTGGGCAAAATGCTGCGGATGACCGGGGCAGAAGTCTGGCGCGTCGGCTTCAACGCCGGCGACCGGGCCTTCTGGTTCGACCCGCAGAGCTATATCCCCTATACCGGCACCCCCGAGGCGTGGCCCGAGGCCTTCACCCGCCTGACAGAGGACAAACAGGTCACCGACATCGTGCTTTATGGTGACACCCGCGCGGTCCATGCCCAGGCGGTCGGGATCGCCCGCGAAAGGGGCCTGACGGTGCATGTCTTCGAGGAAGGCTACATGCGCCCCTATTGGGTCACCTACGAACGCGACGGATCGAACGGGCACTCGCGGCTGATGGAGATGAGCGTGGACCAGATGCAGCAGGCGCTGCAACTGTCGGACATGGAGGCCCCGCTGCCCCCCGGGCATTGGGGCGACACGCGGCAGCACGTGTTCTATGGCGCGCTCTATCATTGGTTCATCATGTTCCGAAACGGCGACTACCGGCATTTCCGGGCCCATCGCGAATTGCCGGTGACGATGGAATTCCTGCTATATCTCAAACGGTTGACGATGATGCCGTTGCACGCGCTGGACCGGGCCGCGGCGACCTTCGGCATCCGGCATGGTGGCTATCCCTATCACCTCTGCCTGCTGCAGCTTGAGCACGATGCCTCGTTCCTCGAACATTCGCCCTTCAAACGGATGGCCGAGTTTCTTGAGCTGGTGGTTGAGGGTTTCGCGCAGGGCGCACCGGGGCACCATCACCTTGTGTTCAAGGCGCACCCGCTGGAGAACGGCCGCACGAACATCCGCCGCGAGCTGAAGCGGCTGGCACGGAAATACGGCGTCACGGACCGGGTGCATTACGTGCGCGGCGGCAAGCTGGCACCGCTTCTGAACGACGCGCGCACGGCGGTGACGGTGAATTCCACCGCCGGTCAGCAGGTGCTGTGGCGGGGCATTCCGCTGAGGGTCTTCGGCCGGGCGGTCTATGCCAAGCCCGAATTCGTCTCGATGCAGCCGCTGAAAGAGTTCTTCGAGGCCCCGCAGCGCCCCGACAACCGCGCCTACAAGGATTATCGCCGCTACCTGCTGGAAACCTCGCAGGTCGCCGGCGGCTTCTATTCCGCAAAGGGCCGGCGGCAGTTGATGCGGCTGGTGGTCGACATGATGCTGTCGCCGGACGATCCCTATGACGGGTTCGCGTCGGGCACGGCGGCGCCCCGGCAGCAGCTGCGGGTGGTAACCTGAGATCCTGTGTATCTGCGTCCCGGTGCAGGACCTGGACGGCATTGCACTGAACCGCCGCCGTTTCAGCTTGCCCGCACCCGCAAGCCCTTCCTCGCCCCAGCACCACAATCCCCGCCATCTGTGCCCAAAGCGCCACGCCCGGCGGCGCTCTGCCAGACGGCCTTGGACGCTATGGATTTTTCATACGGATTCCCGTAAATTACCGGAAAAAGCTGAGGCAGCAAAAACAACAAGGTCGAGGAGACCGAGCAGTGACGAACCCTCCCCGCAGATGGGCCCGTTCCGTGGCCCTGCTTCTTGCCGTATCCATGGTGGCCGCGTGTGGCCTGCCGCGGTCGGGCCCGAACAAGGCCGAGATTTTCGCCGGGTCGGTGCAACGGCAAGGCGATGCCTTCGTTGTCTCGGTCAATGACCGGGTGACCCGCGCCACCGGCGTCGTGCCGGCGCTGGGCTTTTCCCAGAACTTCATCAATGCCGGCGTCGTCGGTTCGGACGTAATCCGCCCCGGCGACACGCTTGGCATCACCGTCTGGGAAAACGTCGACGACGGGCTGCTGGCCTCTGAAACCTCGTCCTCGACGATCCTCGAAGAGGTGCAGGTGGACGGGTCCGGCTTCATCTTCGTACCTTATGCGGGCCGCATTCGCGCCGCCGGAAACACCACCGAGGCGGTGCGCCGCATCATCACCCGCAAGCTGGAAGAGCAGACCCCCGACCCGCAGGTCGAGATCCGGCGCGAGGCGGGCGACGGTTCCACCGTGTCGATCATCGGGTCGGTCGGCGGCCAGGGTGTGTATGCCATCGAACGCCCCACCCGCACCCTGTCGTCGATGCTGGCGCGGGCCGGCGGCGTGACGGTCGAGCCCGAAATCGCACAGATCACCGTGACCCGCGGCAGCCACACTGGCGAGATCTGGTTCCAGGACCTCTATGAAAACCCGTCGATGGACATCGCGCTGCGTGGCGGCGACAAGATCCTCGTCGAAGAAGACAGCCGCGCCTTCGTGGCTCTTGGCGCCACCGGCGCGCAGGCCCGCGTGCCGTTCGAATCCCAGACCATCTCGGCCGTCGAGGCCATTGCGCAGGTCGGCGGGCTTCTGTCGACCTCGGCCGATCCGACCGGCGTCTTCGTGTTTCGCAACGAACCTGAAGAGATCGCCGAGATCGTGCTGGGCCGCGACGACCTGACCGGCGCGCAGCGCATGGTCTATGTGCTCGACCTGACCGAGCCCAACGGGCTGTTCATGGCCCGCGACTTCGTGATCCGCGACGGCGACCTGCTCTATGTGACCGAGGCGCCGCTGACCCAGTGGAACAAGACCATCGCCGCCGTCACCGGATCGCTGGGCGCACTGACCACGGTGACCGGGACCGCCGACACCCTTGCCACGCTGGGTGGCGGGACCGGCCTGGGCGGCTGAGCCGCGTGGATGACAGTCAGGACGCCGGGGACCATGCGCCCCGGCGTCTTTACGTCTACAATGGCGGTTTCCTGACCCAGCGGCGGGTGCGACGTATCCTCGAACTGTCGGGCTATCGGGTGCGGCTCGGCCTGCCCGGCACGGACGATCTGGTCGGTGTCTGGGGTCAAAGCCCCACCGCGCACCGGGGCGAGAAGATGGCCGAGCGGCAGGGCGCCGGGCTGGTGCGGATCGAGGACGCGTTTCTGCGTTCGCTGCATCCGGGGCGGGCGAAAGGCGAGCCACCGCTCGGCTTGATGATCGACCACGGCGGGGTGCATTTCGATGCCGACCGGGTCTCGGACCTCGAGCGGATGCTGGGCTCGGCACCGCTGGACGACGCCGGCCTGCTGACCCGCGCCTCGGACGCGATCGCGCGCATCCGGGCGGCGCATCTGACCAAGTATTCCGGGTTTGACGCCAAGGCCCCTGCCCCCGCCCCCGGCTATGTGCTGGTGATCGACCAGACACGGGGCGATGCCTCGGTCACGGCCTCGCGCGGAACCCGGGCGCTGTTTCAGGAGATGCTGGTCTTCGCGCAGGAAGAACATCCGGGCTGCCGCGTGGTGATCAAGACGCACCCCGAGACGGCGCAAGGCCTGCGTCCCGGATACTACGGTCCCGAGGACGCCTCTGACCGGGTCGAGCTGCTGACCGGTCCGGTGTCGCCATGGCGGTTGTTCGAGGGCGCGGTGGGCGTCTACACGGTGTCGTCTCAGATGGGCTTTGAAGCCATTTTCGCAGGCCACAAGCCACGCCTTTTCGGCCAGCCATTCTATGCCGGCTGGGGGCTGACGGCGGATGAGACCCCGGTGCCCCGGCGCGAACGCAAGCTGACGCGCAACCAGCTTTTCGCAGCCGCCATGGTGCTTTATCCGAAGTGGTACGATCCCTTCACGGACCGGCTGTGCGGGATCGAAGCGGCGCTGGACGCCTTCGAGGCGCAGACGCGCGCATGGCGCGACGATCATCGCGGCTGGGTGGCGTCAGGCATGCGGCTGTGGAAACGCAGACCACTGCAGAAGGTCTTCGGACGCGAGCGGGCCTTGATCTTCGAGGATGATATCGGCAGGGCCCGGTCGCGGGCCGGGGCCGAGGGGCGCAGGCGCATGGTCTGGGCCGGCAAGGCGGGCGATCTGGACCGGTCGACCGTGCGCGTGGAAGATGGTTTCCTGCGCTCGCGCGGGCTGGGGGCGGATCTCGTATCGCCGCTGTCGCTGGTGGCGGACGATCTGGGCATTTACTACGACCCGCGCCATGAAAGCCGGCTGGAGCGGCTGCTGAATGCCAGCCCGGACCTCAGGCCGGATCAGCTGCAGCGCGCCTACCGGCTGCGTCGGGCAATCCTGAAGGCGCGGCTGAGCAAGTATAACCTTGCAGGCGACATGCCGGACCTGCCGGACCTGCCGGAAGGACACAGGATACTCGTTCCGGGACAGGTTGAGGACGATGCCTCGATCCTGACGGGCTGCACCGAGGTGCGGACAAATCGCGCGCTTCTGCTGGCAGCGCGGCAGGCCAATCCGGAGGCGGTGATCCTCTACAAGCCGCATCCGGATGTCGAGGCCGGGTTGCGGCAGGGGACAGTGCCGGACGCAGGTGAGATTGCCGACAGGGTGCTTGAACGCGCCGATCCGGTGGCGCTGCTGGACCATGTGCAGGAGGTCTGGACCATGACCTCTCTGCTGGGGTTCGAGGCGCTGCTGCGCGGGGTTCAGGTGACAACCCTGGGCGTCCCCTTCTATGCCGGCTGGGGGCGGACGCGGGACCGGGGCGAGGTGCCGCCGCGGCGCAAGGCGCAGGTCACGCTGGACGCAATGGTGCATGCGGCGCTGATTGCCTATCCGCGATATTTCGATCCACTGACCGGTCTGCCGTGTCCGCCCGAGGTGGTGGTGCGGAGACTGGCGGACGGCACGCTGCCCGGCCCGGGCGCGGGCAACCGTCTTCTGGCGAAACTGCAGGGGCTGTTCGCCAGCCAGGCCCATCTCTGGCGGTAGGGAACCGGGCAGTCACTGAACGGTGGCCGATCCGTCGTCGGATCAGCCCGCCTCAGGACGTGCGGCGCCAGATGTGAAGGATGTCGGGGCCGACGGCGCGGACTTCGGCCAGTTTCAGACGGGGGGCCTCTGCCAGACGCTCAAGGCCCAGCGCCCCGGTGGCCGGCTGGCCCTCGGCGCCAAGCACGAGGCCGGCGGTGAAACAGATCAGTTCGTCGACCAGCCCGGCGGTGAGCAGAGAGGCCGCCAGCTGGCCGCCACCTTCGCAGAACACCCGGGTCAGGCCGGCTTCGGCCAAGCCACGCAACACAGATCGCATGTCGAGCTGCCGACCTGCCAGCGTGCATGGGATCAGTCGGGCACCCAGCCCTTCCCAGGCGGCGCACAGGTCGAGGTCGGCATCCGGGCCATGGCAGAGCCAGACCGGCACCTCCCCCGCCGTCCGCGCCAGCGCCCCGGTGAGCGGCAGGTCAAGGCGACGCGAGATCACCACCCGCACCGGCTGACGGGTCATGCCCATGCCCCGCACCGTGAGCGACGGGTCGTCTGCCCGCGCGGTTCCGCCGCCGACCATCACCGCGTCATGGCGGGCGCGTTGCGCGTGAACCTCGCGCCGTGCGGGGGCGGCGGTGATCCATTGGCTTTCGCCGGTCGCGGTGGCGATGCGCCCATCAAGCGAATTGGCCAGTTTCAGGGTCACGAAGGGGCGATGCGCACCCTGCCGCAGGAAAAAACCGGCGTGATCGCGAGCGGCCTCGTCCGCCAGCACTCCGGTCGTCACGTCGATCCCGGCCCTTCTCAGCATGTCGAAACCGCGGCCCGAGACACGGGGGTCCGTATCCTGCAAGGGAGACACCACCCGAGCAATCCCTGCGGCGATCAGCGCCTCGGCGCAGGGCGGGGTCTGGCCGTGGTGGGCACAGGGTTCGAGCGTGACGTAGGCGGTCGCGCCGCGGGCGGCGGCGCCGGCCTGTGCCAGCGCTTCGGTCTCGGCGTGGGGGCGGCCGCCGGGTTGCGTCCAGCCGCGTCCGACGATGCCGCCCTCAGCCACGATGACGCAGCCGACGGCCGGATTGGGCCAGCAATGACCCTGCCCGCGGCGGCCGAGCCGCAGGGCATGCGCCATGTGGCGGGTGTCTGGATCGGACATTCCCGAGGCCGCGGCCTAGCTTTCGGTCGGCGTGTGCGGGCGCAACTCGCTGACGAACTTGTCGAAATCGTCGGCCGCCTGGAAGTTCTTGTAGACGCTGGCAAAGCGCACGTAGGCCACGGTGTCGATCCGGGCCAGGCTTTCCATCACGATCTCGCCAATCTGTTTGGAGTTGATGTCGGTCTCGCCCATGCTTTCCAGCCGCCGCACGATGCCCGAGATCATCTGGTCCATCCGCTCCGGCTCGACCGGGCGTTTCTGAAGCGCGATGCGGATCGAACGTTCCAGCTTGTCGCGGTCGAAATCCTCGCGCCGGCCGTTCGACTTGATGACCACCAGATCACGCAATTGCACCCGTTCATAGGTGGTGAACCGGCCGCCGCAGGCCGGGCAAAAGCGGCGCCGCCGGATCGAAACATGATCCTCTGCAGGGCGTGAATCCTTGACCTGTGTGTCGATATTTCCGCAAAACGGGCAGCGCATCGGCCGTTCCCCTTGTTCTCTGTTCCGCCTCAATCATGGGTCTTTTTGCCCAGTGTACACAAAGTATAGAAGCACCGCCTTCATTTGGGTAGAGGATAAATCGCGCACCGATATTGTGTGGCCGATGGGTCGGACAGCCGCAATCGGGGTGCGCCCTCAGGCCCGGTCCGCAAACAGCGCGTCCCAATCCGGCTCGGTCTGCACGCCCTTCTGCACCGCCTCTTCCCGCCGGGTCATCCAGGCCTCGATCTCGCCCGGCGTGGGGTCCACCTGCTCCATCCAGCGCAGGCACCATTCGAGCTCTTGCACCAACACCTCTTCAGGCACGTGGGCGAGCGAGCGATCGGGATCGTTCCAGCGCGGTCCGCCAAGGAAAACGGCGGCATACATCACCTTGGCCTTGCGGGGAGGTGTGCCGTTGACCAGAAGGGCCTCGTAGAACATGCGGTGCACGGCGTGCCACGGGCGGGTGTGATAGGTCGACAGGTCCTCGTTGCCGATGCCGCAATAAGCATCGTGCAGCGCGGCGGCCAGCAGGTATTCCCGGCTCTGCCGGTCGCCCATCATCGCCGAGAAGATCGCCGGGATCGAGGCGCCGTCCGTCAGGGTCTGCGGCGGCGCCACCCATGTGTCGCCATGCGCATCGATGAAGGTGATCTCATGCCGCGTGGGAAACAGCGCCTGCGAGCGGTCGGGAACGAAGACCGGGGCGCCGGACACCTCAAGCGGGGCGCCGATGAAGCGACAGGCGGCCTTGTTCCCCGTCGCGCCGAGGCAGCTTGTGCCATCGCGGGCCGGATCGGTGGCATAGAGCCAAACGGCACCGCCCACCGCCACCAACCCCGCCGCAAGCACGATCAGCAACATCGACTGGTTGGCGTTATAAGGCTTGTCCGGCATCGAGGCGCCCTGTTGTTGGCATGTCATCGCTCAGAGGGTAGCAAAACCCGTGCCGCTGCCAAGTGGGGGAAACCCGCCCTGCCCGGCCGGGGTCAGGACAGGTGCGCCGCCACCTGACGGCTGTGCGCGTCGGCACGGTGTTCGACCACATAGACCCCCTGCCAGGTGCCCAGCCGAAGCCTGCCGTTGACGACCGGGATCGACAGCGACACCGGCATCAAGGCCGCCTTGATATGCGCCGGCATGTCATCGGCGCCCTCGGCGGTGTGTTCGAGGAACGCCATCGAGGGGTCGTCGGCCGGCGGCACCAACCGGTTGAAAAAGGCCATCAGGTCGGTTTGCACCTCGGGCGCAGCGTTTTCCTGGATCAGCAGGCTGGCCGAGGTGTGGCGGATCAGCAGCGTCAGCAGCCCGGTCCAGAGACCGCCCTTGCTGTCGACCCAGCCTTCCAATTCGCGGGTGAATTCGTATAGCCCGGGGCCGTTGGTTTCGATGGTGAATGTGGTTTGCACAGGGCGGCCTCAGCTTTCGACGAGGGTCTTCAGGTTGTTGAGCCCCTTTTCGTAATCCGCGCCGACCCACTTGTCCATCATCAGCCCCATCCAGCGCGCGATCGGGTTCATTCCGGCATCGGTGACAAGGCCCCAGACGACCTCGGTTCCGTCAACGTCGCCGGTCAGCAGGAACTCAGCCTGCGCCGTGCCCATGCCATCAAAGTTCAGCACGGTAACCACGCGGCGGTTCTGTTCGGAAATGATGATCTCCTGCGTGCCGTTGCCCACCTGCGGGTCATCCGATTGCCATTCCAGCCGGTTGCCGACGCCGGCTTCGGGACCGGAATAGCTGAGCCGGACATCGGGGTCGCGCTCAAGCCATGGGGACCATGCCTCGGTGGCCTGCATGGAATTCAGATGCGGAAAGACCTCTTCCACCGGTGCGTCGATGACCACCGCCCGCCTTACCGAGACCTCCTGCGGAAGAAGATAGGCCGCGGCGACAAACACGACGACAGCCAGCAACAGGCCGATGACCAGGCGCTTGAGAATACGCATCGGAGTCTCCACTTCGCGGGGATGCTAGCACCGAATGCAAAGGCGGTCAGTCCGATTTCGCTTGGGCGCGGCCCGCGCTACTGCCGGGCGACGAAATAGCGATTTCGACAGCCCTGCCAGCAAGCGAAAGGCCGCCCCGAAGGACGGCCTCTCTACTCACAAACGATCGTGAACTCTCTAAAAAACCGGTCCGATCAATGCGTGACGCAAACCACAGTCGGCAGGTCGGACGTGTCGTGGAAGATCACCGGGGTGCCCGCATCGGTGACAACCGGTTGGCCGGCAAGGTTACGAAGGGTCTGTTCGCAGCTGGCCAGTTCGTCGGCGTCAACCTCGATCTCGATCACGGCAGGGGCAGAGGTGTCCCAGCTCGCATCCGTTGCGGCGAACACACCTGCAGCGGTGACGCTTGCGGCGATGGCAACGGGGATCAGGCGGATCATGGCAGTCTCCTTTTTGTATTCAAAAGGGTAACGCCAGATGAGTTAATCGGTTCCTAACGACGGCAATATTTCGTCGTCAATTGCAGATATCTGCCCGGCTATTTGCGTCCGTGCACCATATCTGCCCCCCGTAGCGACGGGGGGTGCGGGTCGATGCGAGTATGGGTTGCGACCAGTTTAAGGCCAACTCAGCGGAACAGCGCTTCGCCCTGCTCGTCGATCACCTGCCGCGCCTTCAGTAGCGACATCTTCTCGGCCTCGGCCATGTCGTTGATGACATCGGCTCGGATCAGGTCATGGCTGCGCAGTTCGCCGCCGATTTCCTTTTCGATACGGGCTCCGATTCGATAGCCACCGGACTGCTTGACCGGCGCGGCATGGATCAGGAAGCCCTTGTAATCCTCGGGCTCACTGGCCGAGGCCCCGGTATCGGCCCCCTCGTTGCGGCCGCCGCCGAAGAGTTTCTTGAAAAACGACATGACATGCGTCTCCTGCTTTGGCTTGGCCTGTCACAAGCAGAGAGCGGCCCATAGGCCGCCCCTTCGTGTCACTGATCCAGGAACGAGCGCAGCTTGCGCGAGCGGCTGGGATGCTTGAGCTTGCGCAGCGCCTTCGCCTCGATCTGCCGGATGCGTTCCCGGGTCACGCTGAACTGCTGGCCCACTTCCTCTAGCGTGTGATCGGTGTTCATGCCGATGCCAAACCGCATCCGCAGCACCCGTTCCTCGCGCGGGGTCAGCGACGACAGCACGCGCGTGGTCGTTTCCTTCAGGTTCTCCTGAATGGCGCTGTCGAGCGGCAGGACGGCGTTCTTGTCCTCGATGAAATCGCCGAGTTGGCTGTCTTCCTCGTCGCCGATGGGGGTTTCGAGGCTGATCGGCTCCTTGGCGATCTTCATCACCTTGCGGACCTTTTCCAACGGCATCTGCAGCTTCTCGGCCAGTTCCTCTGGCGTCGGCTCGCGGCCGATCTCGTGCAGCATCTGGCGGCCGGTGCGCACCAGCTTGTTGATCGTTTCGATCATGTGCACCGGGATGCGGATGGTGCGCGCCTGATCGGCGATGGAACGGGTGATCGCCTGACGGATCCACCAGGTCGCATAGGTCGAGAACTTGTAGCCGCGGCGGTATTCGAACTTGTCGACGGCCTTCATCAGGCCGATGTTGCCTTCCTGAATGAGATCAAGGAATTGCAGGCCGCGGTTGGTGTATTTCTTGGCGATGGAGATCACCAGCCGCAGGTTGGCCTCGACCATTTCCTTCTTGGCCTGCCGCGCTTCCTTCTCGCCCTTCTGCACCTGTCCGACGATGCGGCGGAATTCGGGGATATCCAGACCGACATACTGACCGACCTGCGCCATCTCGGTGCGCAGTTCCTCGACCTTGTCGGCGGAGCGTTCGATGAACATCTGCCAGCCCCGGCCCTGCTTTTCGCCCATGCGGTCCAGCCAGGTCGGGTCAAGCTCAGCCCCACGATAGGCATCGACGAACTCGCGGCGGTTGATGCGCGCCTGATCGGCCAGCTTCACGATCGAGCTGTCGATCGCCATGATGCGGCGGTTGATGCCGTAGAGCTGGTCGATCAGCGCTTCGATCCGGTTGGTGTGCAGGTGCAGACCGTTGACCAGCTCAACGATTTCCGAGCGCAGCTGCTGGTAGGTTTCCTCGTCCTGCGTGGAGAACGAATTGTCCTCGTTCAGCGTGGCCGAAATCCGGCTGTCCTGCATTTCGCTGAGGTGGATGTAATCGTCCGCAATGCGGTCGAGCGTTTCCAGAACCTGCGGCTTGAGCGCGGCTTCCATCGCCGCAAGCGACATATTGGCCTGCTCGTCCTCGTCCTCGTCGTCTTCCTTGACGATGGGGTTGCCGTCGGCGTCAAGCTCGGGGCTGTCTTCTTTCGGCGCAGAGGACACATTGGCGGCCTCGACCACCGGGGTGCCGACGCCGACCTCTTCGTCCATCTGGTTGCCGAAGGTGGTTTCCAGATCGATGACGTCGCGCAGCAGAATGTCTTCGGTCAGAAGTTCGTCGCGCCAGATGGTGATCGCCTGGAACGTCAGCGGGCTTTCGCAAAGCCCGGCGATCATTGTGTTTCGGCCGGCCTCGATGCGCTTGGCAATCGCGATCTCGCCCTCGCGGCTAAGCAGCTCGACGCTGCCCATCTCGCGCAGGTACATGCGCACCGGGTCATCGGTGCGGTCGAGCTTTTCGGCAGAGCCCGAGGACAGCGCCACCTCGCCCGGCTTCTTGGTCTCGACAAGGTCGGTGCCGCCCTTGTTGTCGTCCTCTTCGGCTTCCTCGTCGTCCTCGGTGACCTGAATGCCCATTTCCGACAGCATCGACATCACGTCCTCGATCTGGTCGGAACTGACCTGATCGGGGGGCAATACGTTGTTGAGCTGGTCGTAGGTGATGTAGCCGCGCTCGCGCGCCTCGGCGATCATCTTCTTGACCGCCGTCTGGCTCAGGTCGAGCGATGCGTCGTCGCTGCTCTCGTCCGTTTTCTGATCGTCATTGTCTTTGGCGGCCATGCGGGGCTCCTGTTCAGGCGCTTGTTCGAGGCGCGGCGGTGATTCGCGATTTCGAATCATTACCGAATCTCAGCGATTCGTGCAGTGGTCTAACGGCTTGTCTCTTAAAATTCCTCAACAAACCGCGTCATTTTCGTCCTTTTCCATAGCTGATCCGGCCGAGCAACGCGTCGAGGGCGTTACGTTCGTCACGATTGATTCGCGCGCCATTGGCTCCGGTCTCATACTCGGTCGTGTCCTCCTGCGTGCCGGATGCAGCGCGATTGCGCGCCTCGGCGGCCTGCCCCAGACGCCAGGTCACCGCTTCGTCGGCGACGTCCGTCAGGTCCTCGGCGGCCTCTTCAATCTCGGCCTGCAATCCCTTGTGCGCGTTAAGTTTTGCGAATTCCTCGGCAAGCGTCATACGTGCCAGGTCGATATCGCCCGGTTTGCGGACACAGGGAATGATTGCCACATGGCGCAGGCCAAGCAGGTTTTCAAGGGCCTCAGGTCCGAGAGAATGGTCGATCTCGGCGCGTAGCCGCTCAGCACCGCGCCCCGCGTGGCGGAGTATCAGGTTGCGCAGCAGGGCGTGGTCGGGATCGGCGCAGTCGAGATTCTCCAGCACATGGGCGAATTCCTCGACCACCTCAGGGGTTTGAAGGGCCGCGGCAAGAATCACCGCTTCGCGAATGCCGATGAAGCCCGCGTCGTCGGCCGAAGCCAGGAGCGAAGACTTGGTGCCGGGCCGCGCAGGCTCGGGCGCGTTCCAGCGCTTCTGGCCGGGCTTCCAAGGCGGACGGTTGCCCTGCGGCTGGCGGCGGCCGGCGTTGAACAGCTGCCATCGGAGGTCCTTGATTTCCTGCCCGTAGTGGCTGCGGATGGACGGATCCTGGATCATCGCGATCTTGGCACGAAGCGCCTTGTCGAGCGCGGCCTTGCGCTCGGGGCTGTCGAGCACCTTGCCTTCGGTTTCGCGCCGCCACAGCAGCTGCACCATCGGCAAGGCCTGATCGAGCACCGCCTGCACCGCCTTGGCTCCCTTGGCGCGCAGCAGGTCGTCGGGGTCCTGCCCTTCCGGCATCAGCGCGAAGCGCAGCGACTTGCCCGCCTCCAGCAGAGGCAGCGCGAGGTCGATGACCCGGTGCGCGGCGCGCAGGCCCGCGGTATCGCCGTCCAGCGCAATAATCGGCTCGTCCGAGATCCGCCACATCAGCCGCAACTGGTCCTCGGTGACGGCGGTGCCCAAGGGCGCGACGGAGGCACCGAACCCGGCTTCACTCAGCGCAATGACGTCCATGTAGCCCTCGGCCACCAGAAGCGGCTGGCCCCGGCCTGCGGCGTCCCGCGCGGGGCCGTGGTTGTAGAGGTTTCGGCCCTTGTCGAACAGCTCGGTCTCGGGCGAGTTCAGGTACTTCGCGTTGTCATTGGGGTCCATCGCACGGCCGCCGAAGGCGATCGCCTTGCCACGGGCATCGCGGATCGGAAACATGATGCGGTTGCGAAAGACGTCATAGGCGCGCCCGCCCTTTTGGCTGGGCTTGGCAAGGCCGGCGGCGAAGATCAGGTCCTCGGGGACGTCCTTGCCGCGCAGGTGATCCCACAGCCCCTGCCAGCCCTCGGGCGCGAAGCCGATTTCGAACCGCTCCAGCGTCTCGGGCTTCAGCCCCCGCCGGTCGAGATAGTCGCGCGCCGCCTGGGCCGCGCCTGTGCGCAATTGCAGGCGGTAGTGCTGCACGGCTTGCTCCATCACCTGAACCAGCAGGGTGCGCCGGTCGGCCTTTTCCTGCGCGCGGGGATCACGGGCGGGCATGGTCATGCCGGCCTCTTCAGCGAGGACCTGCACGGCTTCCATGAAGCCCAGGTTCTCGGTCTCGCGTACGAAGGTGATTGCGTCGCCGGACACATTGCAGCCGAAGCAATGGTAGAAACCCTTGCGGTCGTCGACGTGGAACGAGGCGGATTTCTCGTGGTGGAAGGGGCATGGCGCCCACATGTCGCCCTTGCCCTGATTCGACTTGCGGGCATCCCACATGACCTTGCGGCCCACCACATCGCTCAGCGAGGTGCGGGTGCGAAGCTCGTCAAGAAAACCGGGGGGCAGACTCATGGCCCCAGTATATCGGCCCGGACGCAGTCAGAGTCGAGTCCGGACCGGTGACAGATCGGCGCTTTACTGCGCGTTGCACTGCGCCACGAAGGCGGCGGCGGGCTCGGCCTTCAGGTCGTCCTTGGGCAAGGTGTAGACCCATTCGGCGAGATACGGGATCGTCGGCACGAAGCGGGCGTCGTCGCCGGTGTAATCCTTGGCGACCGTTTCCATCGAGGCATTGACCTTGGCTCCCTCGCGACGTTCGGCGACGATCTTGTCGACGATTTCGCCGAAGACCGCGCAGTCGGGATTGGCCGCGAAAGAGGCGGCCGGCAGAAGGCAGAGGCTGGTTGCCAGAATGAGACGCATGTTTGAAACTCCTGTCTTTTGGGGATTGGGTAGGCCATCACAGCGGCAGGCTCCAGCCCCTGTCGGGCCACGTCGACGTGATCGGCGGAATCGGGCTTACACGCGGAAAGGGCGCCACTCGGGCGCCCTTGTCTGTCGATGAGTGTCGGGTCAGCGCTGGCTCAGGCGCCGGCGCCACCGCCCGACGACCAGACCAGTTGCGGGGCAAACCGCGGCCGGGTGAAGGCGAAGTTGTAAAGCTCCTGCTCACCGAGGCCGGGAATGTTCATCGGCGGTTTGTAGGTCGACGATGTCTCGACCACGATCACCCGCTCGTTGTGCAGCAGCGTCGGCAGGTTGTCGACCAGCGTGGTGTTCAGATCGCGGTTGGTCAGCGGATACAGCGGACCCCGGGTTTCCGACCAGTCGGTGTAGTACTGCATGTCGGTCTCGTCCCAGCGGGCAACGGTGACGCGCAAGCCGGTCTGCACATCGGTGTCGGTCAGGAACTCGAGCATCGCGTGCATGCCGTCCATATAGAGCGGGTCGATGGCATCGGTCTGCCGCGAGAAGGCGTCCGAGATGGTATAGGCCGCGTTGGTGTTGACCGTCTTCTGCCGGTAGGCGTCGAAGTAGACATAGGCAGAAGCCAGCATGAACAGCAGCATCGGGCCGAAGATGGCGATCTCGATCGATGCGTTGCCGCGTGTGTCGCGCAGGAAGCCGCGCAGTTGGGTCAGGGTTCTACGGATCATGTCGATTACCTCGGTTCCTGGACGAAGGCGGACGTCGCGGCGATCGCGATGTAGCCATTGCTGTCCTTGGTCAGTGCCGAACCGATCCCGGTGGTCGGGAAGAACGGCTTGAACTTGAGACAGGCGCGCATCAGCATCACGTCGTTGTCGACGCCGTTGTCGAACTGGCGCACCGGTGCCGGGTCCTCCTCGGCGCTGCGGCAATCCGCGTTGGCCGGGATCGGCTGGAAGTCGCGCGGGCTGACCACTTTCATCTCGAGCTGCAGGTTCTGTTCGCAATTCACGATGATCGAGGCCCGGGCGCAGACCAGCCTGCGGATTTCGGGATAGTCGGGCACTTCGCCAGTCGACAGGCGCACTTCGCGCACCGTGGTGTCGAGCCCGCGCTCAAGCATCGCATGGCGGAGATTGAGGGTCCCCAGTTCGACGCTGGCGGCGAGGATGCCGATGAAGAAGGTCATCACGATCACGAAGTCTATCGTGGCGACACCGCTTTCGTCCTTGCAGAAGCGGGCCGCTTTGAGGGTCGGAAAGCGCATCATTGGATCAGCCTCAGGTTGTTGATTTGACGGGCGATGACATCGAAGACGTCAGCGATTTCGGTGCCACTGGTGCGGAAGAAGTGGTTGTCCGAAGAGGCACACTGGTGCAGCACGTTCGCGGCGTCGTCGTTTGTCTCGTAGGCGACGGTGAAGATCTTCACACCCTTCGACTTGGCGAGATCGCACTGCATCTGCAGGTTTGCCACGTTGTTGCTTTGCGACGAGAAGGTCGTGTAGCTCGTCGGACCCTGAACTATCAGCTCGGTCTCGCCATTCTCAGCAGCCGTCGGGTTTGTCGGGCGGTACTGATCGGTGACAATTCCGTCGGACATCAGCAGGATGAACTTCTCGGTCTCGGGGTCTTCCCAAGAGATGGGCCGGCCTTCGAAACGCTGCGCCACGACACCGTCCTTGATCATCTGGCTGACCGCAGGCCGTGTGACCGGATCAAGCAGCGACAGGGCGTACTTCATGCCGTATTGCGCGCCGGTTCCGTCATGCATGCGGATGTTGTCGATGAAGGTCTTCAGGGCCAGCGCGTCATCCGAGTAGTACTGGATCGAGGTGTCGTCCTCGGGGCACCAGCCCCAATCCATAACTTCCTCGGCGATCGGCCAGTACATGAAGTGCGGCACGTAGTCTTCCGAGGTCGGAAGCGCGGTATTGCCGAACTCCGCATCGTAGACCTCGATGCAGGACGAGGTCATGTTGACCTTCTGGTTGCCGCGCTTTTCGTTGGTGGCAGGGTCGGTTTCGGTCGAGCCCTGCGGCGCAACGTAAGAGGCTTCCCAGGCTGCATAGTCGATCTGCCCGTAGCTGTAGGTGTTGCCGGGGATCTTGCCGGTGTTCTTGGTCGGTCCAAGGTCGCTGTCGGCACCGTTCACGTCACCTTTGACCTGGAAGTACTGGTTTTTCTGGCTGCCGCCCTTGATGGACGCCCCGAGGAACTGGTTCGGGTCGGTCAGGTTCGGATCGTCGTTCATGATGTAGGCGACGGCGCCCTTGTAGAAGTCGTCGGCATCGCGCGGTGCGTTTTCCGGGAAAGCCTCGATCTTGTGGGCAATGTCGGTGCGGCCATCGTAGTTGCCGTCATCATCGACGTCGAAATAGAACACCATGTTCGAGATCGCCTGCGTCCAGGGGGTGAAGAAACCGCTTGACGGGGTCGCGGTGCCGTCGGTGCAGGAAGGATCAGTCGACCCTTCGTAGGCATTTTCGGCGTTGTTGTTGCACAGCGAACCGCCGGGCGCGTCCTGATCGCCGTTGCCCCAGCCGTTGTTCTCGTTGATCTTCGGACGTTCGCCGCGCAGGTAGGCAAACATGTATTCGCCCGGATTGACCTGGCCGGCGTAAGGCACGAGGTTCAGCGTGGTGACACCGTTGCTGTCTTCGGTCATCACCTTGTCGACGAAGGCCTTGGCAGCAGGCTTGAGGTTCGTCATGCGGTTGTTTTCGCGCATGGAACCGGAAATATCGAGCACCATCGAAATCTCGACGTTGGCGATCTTTTCTTCCGCCGTGCTGAGCGCGGGGGCCGACAGCGTGTCGATGCCGGTCAGGCGCATGAACAGCGTATCGACGTCGGTCCTGCCGGTGGCCGAAACCGTCCGGTAGTTGAGACCCTCGTCTACCGTCACCCCGGTCAGCGAATTGCCGAGCCCGGCCTTGGTGGCGTAATCGCGGGCAACGCTGTCAGGCGCCGCCTCCTGATCGAGGTCAGCAGCGGCCAGCACGGCCCGGTCGAGCACGTGCTGCATCTTGGTGCGGATGGATTCATAGCGCATCACGTCGATCGCGCCACCTGTTACCAGCAGGATCGCCAGGCTCAAGTAAATGCAGACGATGGTGCTGTTGCCGTCTTCGGACCGCCAGAAGCGCTGAAGACCGGCCTTGGATCTACCAATATTCCCAGTCATTTCTTATTTCCTCTTCGGACACAGAACATCCATCTGCGCAATGTTCATGAATGCGGGGGAAATCTTGCCGTGACAGGGCGGAAAAGAGGCGGAAAATAGGTTTTTCACACCGAAATAAGGAAAGTTAATGGCAGGGCGATCGAGTGCGATTTTGGCTATCGCATTGGTGCGAAAGGATATTCCGGGGAATTTCAGGGCAGTCTCGTGACAGTGCCGCACCTCGAAGGATGCGGCACCGTTGCCTTAGACCCTAACAGTCAAGGCGACGGGCGCTATAGACCCTTGGCGCGGTAGCTGGCCGCGACCTTGCCGATCGCGACAAGGTAGGCCGCCGTGCGCAGGTCATCGACGTCCTCGCGATCGTGCCAGACGGCACGCATCGATTGGAAGGCGATGCGCATGGTATCATCAAGCCCCGAACGCACCAGTTCTAGTTCATCGGCGCCGCGCAGGTAACGCTCCTTGAAGTGCGGCGTCATCGACCATTTCTCGCCGAGGTGATCGCTCAGGCGCTCCAGCTCTTTCACGATCAGCTCATGGCGCGCTTCTTCCTGGCGGCGCTGCATCCGGCCAAAGCGGATGTGGCTGAGGTTCTTGACCCACTCGAAGTAGGACACCGTCACACCACCGGCGTTGGCGTACATGTCCGGAATGATGACCGTGCCCTTCTTGCGCAGCACGTCGTCGCCGCCAGCGGTGATCGGGCCGTTCGCGGCCTCGATGATCAGCGGCGCCTTGATGCGCTCGGCATTGGACATGTTGATCACGCCCTCAAGCGCGGCGGGGATGAGGATGTCGCAATCCTCTTCCATCACCGCGGCGCCCTCGGCGTAGAATGCCGCGTCCGGGTAGCCGGTGATGCCGCCATGCTTGACGATCCACTCGTAAACACTCTGCACGTTCAGACCGTCTTCGTTGAATAGCGCGCCGTCGCGTTCGATGATGCCGATGATCTGGCAGCCGTCTTCCTCCTGAAGGAACTTGGCCGCGTGATACCCCACGTTACCCAGGCCCTGCACGATCACCCGCTTGCCATCGAGAGAGCCAGTCAGGTTCGCCTTCGCCACGTCGCCCGGTTCGCGGAAGAATTCGCGCAGGGCATATTGCACCCCCCTGCCCGTCGCCTCGACCCGGCCTGCGATGCCGCCGGCGTTCAGCGGCTTTCCGGTCACGCAGGCGCGGGAATTGATGTCGGTGGTGTTCATGCGCGCGTATTGATCGGCGATCCAGGCCATCTCGCGTTCGCTGGTGCCCATGTCGGGGGCAGGCACGTTCTGGCTTGGATGGATCAGGTCGCGCTTGGCCAGTTCATAGGCGAAGCGGCGGGTGATCAGCTCAAGTTCATGTTCGTCGTACTGGCGCGGATCTATGCAGAGCCCGCCCTTGGACCCGCCAAACGGCGCTTCGACCAGCGCACACTTATAGGTCATCAGCGCCGCAAGCGCCTCGACCTCGTCCTGATTGACGGCGTTGGAATAGCGGATGCCGCCCTTGACTGGCTCCATATGTTCAGAATGAACCGAGCGATACCCGACGAAGGTCTGGATGCGCCCGCGCAGGCGCACGCCGAAACGCACCGTATAGGTGGCGTTGCAGACCCTGATCTTTTCCTCAAGGCCCGGCGGCAGGTCCATCAACGACACCGCGCGGTTGAACATCAGGTCTACGCTTTCGCGGAATGTCGGCTCATTGGCAGGCTGCATAAGTGTCTCCTCCGTTGATTGCCGGGCGCGCGACTCGCCACCCGTTTGGGCTTTTTTGCACCCAACCCTATGACGGCAAAGTTAATGCAAGCGAGAGTTTTCTCCCCGCGACGGGACCGCTTTTTCACACAGGCTCCGATGCTTGTGCCGCAATTGTGGGTGCCGACGCCGTCAAGGCGCCATGCAATCGCATTAACTTTGCCCAATTTGCTTCGGATTGTTGCAATGTCCATGACAATGGGCTGCTAAAGTTTTCAATAAACCTGAAACAGAGACAAAAAACGTATATTTGCCAATGGGTTGCCTCATTTTGGCCGTCATTGTGGCACATAACATTGCGGCGCGAAGACTGCCTCGCGTGGGTAAGGGGTTACTGCCTGACGGGCGCCGGAAAGATTAATTCCGGAGATCAAGGTGAGGATACGATTATGAATTGGCACCATCGCCAGACGCTGCCGTCCTCGGGGGACGGACCGGCAGCGAAGATCAAGACATTCAGGACGGAAGAGACCGGTTCGATCACCATCATGGTTCTGATTGTGCTGGTCGCCATCATCGCGTTCACCGGACTGGGCGTGGACCTGATGCGCAACGAAATGAAGCGCGCCAAGCTGCAGGCAACGCTCGATCGGGCGATCCTTGCCGCGGCCGACCTCGAACAAGACCTCGACCCCAATGCGGTGGTTCAGGACTATTTCGCCAAGTCCGGCGTGGCCGGCACGCTGACAAGCACCTCGGTCGATCAGGGTCTCGGCTACCGCGTGGTGACCGCCACCGCGCAAGAGGATTCCGACCCGTTGTTTCTGGGGCTTGTGGGCATCGACACCATGGTCGCCCCGGCAGCCGGACAGGCCGCCGAACAGATGGGCAACGTGGAGATTTCGCTGATCCTCGACCGCTCGGGGTCGATGGGATCGAACAACAAGATCGAGAACCTCCGCTCCGCCGCGCGGGAATTCGTCGATGCCGTGATCCAGCCGGCCGGCGCGCCCAGCCTGACCACCGTATCGCTGGTTAGCTACAATGCGACCGTCAGCCTCGGGCCGGTGGTGTCGCAGTATTTCAACCTTTCGGCCGAGCACAATTATTCCAGCTGCGCGGTCTTCCCCGACAGCGCCTTCAACACGCTGGGCATCTCGCGCACGGCCGAACTGGACCGTCTGAGCCATTTCGACCTCTGGACCACCAGCGAGAACACCACCGAGATCGTCCGTCCCTGGTGCCCGGATGACACCTACGGGGCGATGATCGTGCATTCCAGCGATGCGACCGAACTGAAGGACAGCATCAGTGCGCTGGGCGCCGAGGGCAACACCGCCATCGATCTGGGCATGAAGTGGGGCACCGCACTGCTTGACCCTTCGGCGCAGTCGCTGGTCGGTGACATGATCTTCGACGGCCACATTGCCCCGGCCGCCAATGGCCGCCCGGTCGCCTACACCGATCCGACGACGCTGAAGATCGTCGTGCTGATGACCGATGGCGCCAACACCACCGAATACGACCTGAAGGCCGACCGCCAGACAGGACTTTCCGCGATCTGGATCGACGACCGTGGCGATACCGACCCGTCCAACGACCGCTTCTCGTCGCGCATCGTCGATCAGGCCGGCACCGCAAGCGATGTCTGGTACTGGGATCGCTTCAAGAATGACAGTCACTCGCAGAAGTACCGCAACACCCCGGACGGCGATCTGAACGCGCGGCAGATGACCAATGTCGAGGCCTACGCCCGCTTCGGCACCCGTGCGCTGGCCTACCGGTTTTTCCGGACACCCTATGAGGACGGCCAGGTTCCCTACGCGGTCTATTCCAATGCCTACTATGCCTATGAGGGCATCGTCGGGCCTGATCACGCCGACGGTCGGCTGGCATCTATCTGTCAGGGGGCCAAGGACGCCGGAGTGCTGGTCTTCACCATCGGGTTCGAGGCCCCGCAGCGCGGACTGGACGCGATGCAGAACTGCGCCTCGTCACCTGCACATTACTTCGACGTGCAGGGTATCGAGATCACCCAGGCCTTCAATTCCATCGCCCGCACCATCACCCAACTGAGGCTGACCCAATGAGCATTCGCGTGACACACATGCTGCGCCGTTTCTGCCGCAACGAGGCGGGCTCGGTCGAAACCATTTCCTTCGTCATCTGGATGCCGGTCATCCTCATGGTGCTGATGCTGGCCACCGAAATCGCCGCCTATTCGGCCCGCGCCACCATGCTGGAGCGTAGTCTCGACCAGGTGGTGCGTGACATCCGGCTCGGCACCGGCAACGCGCCGCAGCACGATCAGATCAAGGACATGATCTGCGACCGCGCGGCGATCCTGCCCAACTGCAAGGCCAACCTGCGCCTCGAGATGGTGCAGCGCGATCCGCGCAGCTGGCAGGCCCTGCCCTCCACCGTCGATTGTCTCGACGCCTCGTTGCCGGTGACGCCGGTGCGCAGCTTCTCGAACGGCGGCAACAACGAACTGATGGTGATGCGCGCCTGCGCCAAGGTCTCGCCGATCTTTCCGATGACCTGGTGGATCGAAGCCATGCAAAAGGACGGCAACGGTGACATCGCCATGGTGACGTCGACCGCATTCGTCCAGGAACCGAGGTAACAGTCATGACCGTTAAAAATCTTCGCAATCTTGCCCGGTATTCGCGTCAATTCGCGCAAAGCTCGCGCGGCAATACCAACATCGAGGCGATCATCTTCCTGCCGTTCCTGCTGATCTGCATCGTGACCTCAATCATGTTCTACGATGCCTACCGGACCGACAGCCTGGGCGAAAAGGCCAGCTACACCATCGGCGACATGTTCTCGCGCGAGACGGACTATGTCACGCCGGCCTATGTCGACAGCATCAAGTCGCTAATGAACTTCCTCACCGAATCCGAGCCGGCCGAGAATACCCTGCGCGTGACCGTGGTGTCCTATGACGCCGTGGGCGATCAGTACGCGGTGGAATGGAGCGAGGTGCGCGGACCGCATGCCGCGGCGCTGACCTCGGCCGACGTGGCCTTGGGCCATGCGACACTGCCGACCATGATGCACGGCGAGCAGATCATCCTCGTCGATACCTATCTGGATTACGTCTGGCCGCTGAACCTCGGTCTCAGCGACTTCACGATGGAGGCCCGCGTATTCACGCGTCCTCGGTTTGCGCCGCAACTTGTCTGGCAGGCGAGCTAACCCCCAACAAGCTCAAGCGTCAGGCCGGATGTTGGCCAGCGGCAGGCCGGACAGATATGTCCGGCCTGTTCTGTGTGTGATCGGTCAGTCGGACTTGCGCATTTCCTTGGGCGCGCCGCTGGCCATGTCAGTGCCGGTATAGGCCAGCCCGGCCTGTTTCCATGCGCCGAAGCCACCCTCCATGTGGGCGATCTTGCCGACCCCGGCGGCGAGACACTTCTCGGCCACCTTGCGCGAACGCGCCCCCGAGCCACAATGAAACACCAGCTGTTTCTCGCCCTGCCCCGGCATGTGCGCCGGATCGAAAGCCTGCATTGGCGACAGCAGCGCACCATCGATCCGCTCGAAGGAAAATTCCGCCGGCGTGCGCACGTCGACAAGCACGATGCGGCCGTCCTTGTGCGCCTCGGCAACCTCCTCGGGGGTCCAGGTTTCGAGCGTGCCGGTGTCGGTGTCTTCGGTCTTCATGTCGGGTCTCCTCGAAAGTGTGCCGGGGGCCTTAGACAACCCCTCTGTCCCTACAACGCATTCTGAAGTTCGAATGTTCCGCCTGTGTGGCGTCAGAGATCGCCGCGCCCCTGCGCCATCTGCATGTTCATCATGTCGGCGACAAACTTCGCATCCGCGCCAGAGGTCATCCCGCCCACGCCGATCCGCCGTCCGAAGACCCAGTAGAGCCCGGGCCGCCACCGTGCCTTCAACGGCGTCTGGGTGACGATCATGAACCCGTTCGAGGGCTTCAACGCCAGCATCCCCCGCTCGACCGTGCGGATGTTGTCGTAGGACGCCAGCAGGTAACCGTGGTTGTCGTAAAGTCCCTCCTCGGTCAGCACCAGATGTTCGGCAGTGGCCTGCTGCATGCGCATCGCCGCGTAAAGTGCACCGCCTGCCAGCACGATCAGCAGCACCTGCCATCCGACATGGTCGAACCGCTGCGACAGGGCCAGCCAGAGCAGAAGCGCGCCCAGCCCGACCATCGTGCCCACACCGATCCAGCGCCGCATACCCGTCGCCCTGAGTTCCGCCACGGTCTCGCTCATCTGATGCTCCCTGTGCTCATCCCGCCCGCTGCTTAGCGCGCTTCGCCGCCGAGCGCGAGGCCCGCCGTGACGGCACAGCCTGTCCGTCGATGGTTCGCCCGCGTCCTGTGAAAAAACGCACAGTCACGGTTCGCGGCGCGACATTGCCGGGTTTGACGCCAGCGCTTATCTCGGCTGCAACATATGAGGAAAGGAGACACCCATGTCCCTCAGACCCACGCTTGAGACCCGCCGCGCGCAGCCTGCCATCGAGGGCGCCGGCGTGCATCTGCACCGCGCCTTCGGCTTTCAGGATCCGTCCGAACTGGACCCGTTCCTGTTGTTCGACGACTTTCGGGGCGAGCGCCCCGACGATTATCAGGCCGGCTTCCCCTGGCACCCGCACCGCGGCATCGAGACCATCACCTATGTCCTGACCGGCGAGGTCGAGCATGGCGACAGCCTCGGCAATTCCGGCACGCTGGGCGCGGGATCGGTGCAATGGATGACCGCCGGGTCGGGCATCCTTCACCAAGAGATGCCCAAGGGCAACGCCACCGGGCAGATGCATGGCTTTCAACTCTGGGCCAACCTGCCCTCGTCGCTGAAGATGACCGCCCCGCGCTATCAGGACATTCAGGGCACCGACATTCCCGAAGTGATTGACGATGACGGCACCCGGGTGAAGGTCATCACCGGCGAGTTCTGGGGCAAACGAGGCCCGGTGGACGGGATCGCTTCCGACCCGCAGTACCTTGATGTCTTCGTACCCGCGGGGGTGAAGAAGACCTTCAAGGTCGACACCTACCGTCGCGCCTTCGCCTATGTCTTCGAAGGTTCCGGCGCCTTCGCCGATGCCTCCGGGCCGCAGGGCGTTCTGCTCGAGAAGGAGGTCGGCGGTCAGGAGGTCAACATCCGCGACATGTCGGGCAACCGCACGCTGATCCGTTTCGGCACCGGCGACGAGGTGACGGTGCAGGCCGGTCCTGAAGGGATCCGCTTCCTGCTGATTTCCGGCGCCCCGATCCAGGAGCCGGTGGCGTGGCACGGGCCGATCGTAATGAACACCCGCGAGGAACTGATGCAGGCCTTTGCGGAGCTGCGCAGCGACACGTTCATCCGCCCGGCGCACTGACAATCGCGCCCCCCGGGGGAAGTCACGTCAGAGACGCTCAGGGCCCCGGTCCTGTCCTTCTTCTGGCTGGAAATATCCCGGGGTGAGGCCGCAAACCGAGGGGCAGAGCCCATTCTCTCAACCTCGGCTCATTCCCTGATCTCGTCCGGGCGCACGCCCCAAAGCGCGGTTTTCTGCGCCCAGCCCTTGTAGCCTCCGGACGTCAGCCGGCACCACTCCGGCCCGCAGTCACCCAGCCGCGCGATCACCCCGCGCTCCAGCTTGGCCGCAACCGTCGTCCGCTCATCCGGGCGCACGTGCAAGGTCAGCATGTCCTGCTCGACGATCACCGTCCGCGCGCCCGAGAGCAGTGCGTAATGCACCCAGCCACCTGCGCCCTCGCGGTCGCGCACGCGGCGCCAGTGGCCGTATTCGGCGGTGATCTCCAGCGGCATGTCGCGGCGCTTGAACACCCAGTCGATGCGGTGGCTCAGCGACGGGCCCCGCCGCACGTTGCCCTCGGCCGCCTTGAGCGACACGAATCGCGGCAGCGGCAGGTTGGTCACTGGTCCCCTGTCCTGTGCGAAAGCCGCGGTAGATGCCCAGAAAGTCAGGACAATTGCACCCAATATGCCCCGACGTCGTCGCTCGCTCATGCCTGTCAAATCGCCTGCCAATCGTTTATCTGCCGCGGGGTTCTTGTGCCTCCGCGTGCTCTGCGGCACTGTGCCAGCAACCACGCCCCCAAGGGAAGAAGGAGCCGGGAGCTTATGCCATCAAAACGCCTGAGTGTTGTCGTGACGCGACGCTTGCCCGAGGTGGTCGAGACCCGGATGAAAGAGCTGTTCGACGTACGCCTGCGCGACGACGACACGCCGATGAGCCGACAGGAACTGGCCGCCGCCATGTCCGAGGCCGACGTGCTGGTGCCGACACTGGCCGATACGGTGGACGCGGGCCTGATTTCTGGCGCGGGCGAGCGGCTCAAGCTGATCGCCAACTACGGCGCGGGCGTCGATCACATCGACGTCGAAACTGCCCGCAGCCGCGGCGTGCTGGTCTCCAACACCCCGGGCGTCACAGCTGAGGACACCGCCGACATGACCATGGCGCTGATCCTCGCCGTGACGCGGCGCATTCCGGAAGGGCTGTCGAAGATGCAGGCCGGTGAATGGACCGGCTGGTCGCCCACCGCGATGCTGGGCGGCAGGGTCGGCGGACGCAGGCTGGGCATCCTCGGCATGGGCCGCATTGGCCAGGCGGTGGCGCGGCGCGCCATGGCCTTCGGGATGCAGGTTCACTACCACAACCGCCGCAGGCTCCGGACCGAGGTGGAAGAGCAGTTTGAGGCCACCTACTGGGAAAGCCTCGATCAGATGGTGGCGCGGATGGACGTGATCTCGGTCAACTGCCCGCACACGCCCTCTACCTTCCACCTGATGAACGCGCGGCGGCTGAAGCTGCTGAAACCCGACGCGGTGATCGTCAACACCTCGCGCGGCGAGGTGATCGACGAAAACGCCATGACCCGGATGTTGCAGGCGGGCGAAATTGCTGGCGCGGGCCTCGACGTCTACGAACACGGCGCGACGGTCAGCCCGGAACTACGCGACCTGCCTAACGTCGCGCTCTTGCCGCATATGGGCTCGGCTACGCTGGAGGGCCGCGTCGAGATGGGCGAGAAGGTCCTGCTTAACATCAAGACCTTTGAGGACGGTCACCGGCCGCCGGACCAGGTGGTGCCGGCGATGCTGTGAGCCGGGCGTCGCGGCGCGCCTGAGGGCGTCGGCGAGATTATCGAGCTGTGGTGGCGGCCGTGCTTCGAACGACAGTTTACCCTGTCTTCTGGCCGCAGTCGGCTGTGCGGCGCTGGCTGAGGGTGATGCAGGCGCCCCGATCCGGTACGGGTATTGGAACCTGCCGACTGATTTGATCGAACACGTCCGGACAACGGTCCCTTTCGAAACACTGGACCATGACTTCGAAACGGCCACCTTCGCTGACCTCGACAGCTTTGTCGCTTTCGTGTCGGACTGGAACGTTCTGCCGGAGATTCCAATGCTGAAGCAGGCCGGCGTTGATACCGAGCGCCACACCGGCACCAACCCCGAAGATATCCTGCGGGTCGAGAGCGTGAGCTATGTGGAAGACGCTGATCTGACCCAAGTGATCTTCGTGAACTGGTCCCACCTTCAGTGCGCGTGACCCTGCGTGTCGCAAGGCGCTTCTGATCGAGATTCTCCTGAAACGGGACTAGGCCGACACGCTCCCCGAGCCGCTGGCCAACGTCGCGTGTCAGCCCTGACGGAGTTCAATGGTGCGTGCTGCGCGCACCAGCCACGAAGATAACGTCTTGCGCGGGCGGTTCCGCAACATCTTGCGCATCTGGCGCTGTCGGGGTCTCGACACCGCAGGCCAGTCGCGTAGAACTTCGGGACAACACCCTTTCAGCAGGCCGCCCATGTCCTCACTCTCCCGCCGCACCTTTCTGTTGGCCGCGCCCGCGCTGGTCCTGACCGGCTGTGCCGCAACGCCAGAGATGCGCCCGCGTCCGGGCACCGAGGACGAGGTCATGCGTCTGGCTCAGGTGATCCGCGCGCTCGGTCCCGGCGTGTCGGAGGCCGAGGCCTACACCGCCTCCAGTGTCGCCTATTCCCAGACCTTCAAGCTGGCGCAGGAATACCGGATCGAAGATCACCCGCTGACCCACAATTCCAAGGTCAACCTCGGCCTGAAGCCGCGCGGGCTGTGCTATCACTGGGCCGACGATCTGGAACGCCGCCTCAAGCAGGAGCGGTTCCAGACCCTGCAACTGCACCGCGCGGTGTCCAACTGGGACAACCTGCTGCTCGAACATTCGACGGTGATCATCAGCCGACGCGGAGATTCGCTATACGATGGCATCGTGCTCGATCCGTGGCGGCAGGGCGGCGTGCTGTTCTGGTCACTGACGCGCAACGACCTGCGCTACCAGTGGACACCACGGGAAGAGGTGTTCCGGGTACGCCGCGAACGCAAGGCGCGCGGCCTGCGCTGAGCGCCGGCAGCGAGGCTACGGGCGCATCCCCAGGTGTGACGCCCGCCGTGTCACGAACGTCCTTCTACCGCGCCCAATCCGCGTTGTGCTTGCCCGTCGCATCAACCCTTTCGAAACCGTGCCGCCCGAAGAAATCCCGCTGCGCCTGGATCATTGCCGCCGAGCCACGTTCCTGGCGCATGGAATCGTACCACGCCAGCGCTGCTGACATCACCGGCACCGGATGGCCCGCCGCCACCGCGGCCCCGACCACGCGGCGCAAGGCCGGCACCGCCGTCTCAAGCCTGTCCCGCATCGGCGCGGACAGCATCAGCGCGCCTTCAGGCACCTCGCCTGCATAGGCTTCGGAGATCACGTCGAGCAGCGCCGAGCGGATGATGCAGCCGGCGCGCCAGATGCGCGCGATAACCCCCATCTTCAGGTCCCAGCCATACTCTGCCGAGGCCGCCTGCATGATGTCAAAGCCCTGCGAATGCCCAAGGATGCGTGCGGCCAGCAGCGCCTGTTCGAGATCGCTGTCCGACGGCGTCCCGAGTCGCGTCGGCCGGTCCAGCAGCGCCGCGCCCGCGGCCCGCCGAGCCCGCTGCGACGACCAGATGCGCGCGCCGACCGCGGCCTCTATGGTGTTGGCGGACTGGCCCAGCTTCAGCGCCTCGATCACCGTCCAGCGCCCGGTGCCTTTCTGACCCGCGCTGTCGACGATCTTGTCGATCATCGGCGTGCCATCGGTGTCCTGCGTGGCCAGCACCTTGGCCGAGATCTCGATCAGGAAACTGCGCAGCGGCCCGGCGTTCCATGCCGCGAACCGGGCGCCGATCGCCTCCGGTGCCTCGCCTGCCCCGGACCGCAGCAGTCCGTAGACCTCGGCAATCGCCTGCATGTCGGCATATTCGATGCCGTTGTGCACCATCTTGACGAAATGGCCCGCCCCGTCCGGGCCCAGGTGCGCCACGCAGGGCGCGCCGTCATGCCGTGCGGCGATCGCCTCGGCCACCGGCTTCAGTTGTGTCCAACTGTGATCGCTGCCGCCAACCATCATCGACGGCCCATGCCGCGCGCCCTCTTCGCCGCCCGACACGCCCATGCCGACGAAATGCAAGTCATGCATCGCCAGACGGGCCGCGCGCGCCCGCGTGGCATGGAAATCGGCATTACCGGCGTCGATCACCGTATCACCGGGGGCAAGCAAGGGGATCACGTGGTCCATCATCTGATCCATCGGCCCGGTCGAGGGGATCATGAACAGGATGGTGCGCGGGGTGGGCAGCGCCGCGATCAGCGTCTCGAGCGTGTCGTATCCGTCGATCCGGTCGGCCAGCGCTCCGGCCTCTGCCAAGAACGCCGGCACCGCCTCGGGCGACCGGTTCGACACCGCGACTTGCACGCCATTGTCGGCCATGTTCAGCGCCAGCGCGCTGCCCATCGTGCCCAATCCGTAAATCCCGATCTGCGCCGCCATGTCCGCCTCCGCTGCAAGCTGCCGATTCCCGCCACGGTCGGCCATTTCGCGCGCAATGACCACCATCTGACGCAGGGGCACTGGCATCCCGGCAATGAATTGTATATACTTGCGAGATACGAAAAAGCGACAACGCCAAAAAGACGTCAAGAAAAGAGCAGGTTTACATGACGAGTGCCACCGAAACCGCAGCGCGTCCGGCGCGCCCGAAGCTGATCCAACCCGATCCGAAACAGCAGGTCGCCGCGCTCTGCTATCAGGGCTCGGGTCGCAAACGCCGCATCCTTCTGATCACCAGCCGTGACACCGGACGCTGGGTCCTGCCAAAGGGCTGGCCGATGCCGGGTCTGGACGGCGCGGGCTCTGCCGCGCAGGAAGCCTGGGAAGAGGCCGGCGTGCGGCCGGACAAGGTGAAGTCACGCGCCATCGGCAGGTTCGAGTACCTCAAGGGGCTGGACGACGGCCTCGCCGTGCGGGTTGAGGCGCAGGTCTACAAGATCCGCGTCGCCGATCTTGCCGACACCTTCCCCGAGGCTGATCAGCGCGTGCGCAAATGGGTCACCCCGCGCGAGGCCGCCGAGATGGTGGATGAGCCCGGACTCCGCAAGCTTCTGCGCAACCTCTGAGCCGCGCCGCCGCCAATCAGACCCCGAGACACCACCGCATGACGGCCTTCTGCGCATGCAGACGGTTTTCCGCCTCGTCAAACACAACAGAGTGCTTGCCGTCCATCACCGACGAGGTCGCCTCTTCCTCGCGGTGGGCCGGCAGGCAGTGCATGAACAGCGCATCCGGCTTGGCGTGGGCCATCAGCGCGTCGTTGACCTGGTAGGGCCGCAGCATGTTGTGGCGCCGCTCCTTCGAGGACTGGCTGTCGTGCATCGAGACCCATGTGTCGGTGACCACGAGGTCGGCATCCTTCACCGCCAGCGCGGCATCGCGCTCTATCTGGACGCTGACCCCCTGCTTGCGGGCCAGCCCGATGAACTCGGCCTCGGGGTCAAGCTGCGGCGGACCGGTGAACACCATGTCGAAGCCGAACTGCCCGGCCGCATGCAGGAAGCTGGCGCAGACGTTGTTGCCGTCGCCCGCCCAGACCACCTTCTTGCCCTTGATCGGGCCGCGGTGTTCTTCGTAGGTCAGCACGTCGGCCATGATCTGGCAGGGATGGGTGCGGTCGGTCAGGCCGTTGATCACCGGAACGTCCGCATATTCGGCCATCTCGATCAGCACACTCTCGTCGAAGGTGCGGATCATGATCAGGTCGACGTAGCGGCTGAGCACGCGGGCGGTATCGGCAATCGTCTCGCCATGACCGAGCTGCATGTCCTGCCCCGACAGCACCATCGTCTGCCCGCCCATCTGCCGCACGCCGACGTCGAAGGACACCCGGGTCCGGGTCGAGGGCTTCTCGAAGATCAGCGCCACCATGTGACCGGCAAGCGGCTGGTCGTCGTCCGCCGCGCCACGCGGGCGGCCATTGCGCGCGTTCTTCATGGTGCGGGCGCTGTCGATGATGGTCCGCAACTCGGTTGCGTCGGTTTTGTGGATGTCGAGGAAATGGTTCATGGCGAAGCACTTTCTTGCGGGCTTTCGCGGGGGCCAGCCCCCGCACCCCCGGAGTTTAGGGGCAAGATGAAGATCAGGAGGCGTCGAGCGCCCTTGCGGCCGTGTCGAGACGCCTGAGGGCCTCGGCAATATCGTCCTCGGTGAGGGTGAGCGGTGGCAGCAGGCGCACCACGTTGTCCGCGGCGGGCACGGTGATGACCTGCGCGTCATAGCCCGCCTTGACCACGTCCGCGGCGGGTTTCACGCATTTGAGGCCGATCATCAGGCCCTGCCCTCGCACGCTTTCGAAGGTGTCAGGGTGGTCAGCCACCAGCCCTTCCAGCTTCTGGCGCAGCATCCCTGCCTTGCGGTTCACCCCGTCAAGAAATGCCGGGGCCGAGACATGATCGATCACCGCGCAGCCCACCGCGCAGGCCAGCGGGTTGCCGCCGTAGGTCGATCCGTGGGTGCCGACGACCATGCCCTTTGCGGCCTCTTCCGTGGCTAAAACAGCGCCCAAGGGAAAGCCGCCGCCGATGCCCTTGGCGACCATCATGATGTCGGGCGTGACGCCGGACCATTCGTGTGCGAACAGCCGTCCGGTGCGCCCCATGCCGCATTGCACCTCGTCAAAGATCAGCAGCAGGCCGTTGTCGTCGCAAAGCCGGCGCAGCGCCTTCAGGTGGGTGTCCGAGGCCGCGCGGATACCGCCCTCGCCCTGGATCGGCTCAATCAGGATCGCGCCGGTGGTTTCGGTGATCGCCGCCTCCACCGCCGCAAGATCGTCCCACGGCAAGTGTACGAAGCCGGGCAGGACCGGGCCGAAACCCTTGACCATCTTTTCGGACCCCGAGGCGGCGATCGCCGCCGAGGAGCGCCCGTGGAAGCAGCCGTCGAAGGTCAGGATGTCGGTCTTTTCGGGGGTGCCGCTGTCATGATGGTACTTCCGCGCCATCTTGACCGCCAACTCGCAGGATTCAGTGCCCGAGTTGGTGAAGAACACCGTATCGGCAAAGCTGTGCGCCACCAGTTTCCTGGCCAGCGCCTCCTGCTGGGGAATCTCGTAGAGGTTGGACACATGCCACAGCGCATGCGCCTGCTCGTTCAACGCCTTGACCAGCGCCGGATGCGCATGGCCCAGGGCATTGACCGCGATGCCGCTGCCAAGATCGAGAAATCGGCGCCCGTCCTCTTCGGTCAGCCAACTGCCCTCGCCCTTGACGAAATGCAGTTTTGCCCGGTTGTAGGTCGGCAGGACGGAAGGGATCATGGATGCATCCTCTGGAAAGAAGGCCGATTGGTGCCAAGGGCACGGTCTCAAGTCAAGTTGCGATGGGATCGGACAGGCGAAAGCGGCGCCGGCGGCACGGCGCGAAGGGAGATCAGAAGTCTCGTCGGATATGGGTCGCGGCTGTCATGGCGCGCTGATAGGTCGGATCACCCTGCCTTGCAAGCGCATTCCGCTGCGTCAGGCGAAAGGGTCGTCCGGATAGCCCACGCCCATCAGGTAGAGCCCCTGCGGCGGACAGACCGGACCGCAGGCCGCCCGGTCGCGCGCCTCCAACGCCTGCCTCACGCGGTCCGGGGCCCAGGCGCCCGATCCCACGCGTTCCAGCGTGCCGACGAAACTGCGCACTTGGTTGTGCAGGAAGGACCGCGCGGCAAGGCGGAATTGGAACTCGGTGCCGCCGGGGGTCTCGACTTCGACAATGTCGAGCCTGTCCAGCGTTTTGACCGGCGAGGCCGCCTGACAGATCGACGAGCGGAAGGTGGTAAAGTCATGATGGCCGATGAGGTGCTGCGCCCCGTCCCGCATGGCTTCAAGATCGAGCGCGTGGTTCACCCGCCAGACCTGTCCTGCCTCCAGCGTGCAGGGCGCGCGGCGGCTGAGCAGACGGAACAGGTAGCGGCGTTCGTTGGCCGAAAACCGCGCGTGCCAATCGTCCGGCACCGCCGCGCAGTCGCGGATCGCCACACGTGCCGGTTTCAGATGATGGTTCAGCGCTTCGGACAGGCGGAACGGATCCCACGCCTTCGCCATGTCGCAATGGGCCACCTGCCCGCGCGCGTGGACCCCGGCATCGGTGCGCCCGGCGGCGGCGATGGTGTGCTCGCGCGGCTCCAGCTTGGCCAGCGCGGCCTCGATGGCCCCCTGCACCGAGGGCTGATCGGCCTGCCGCTGCCAGCCGGCGAACCCGGCCCCGTCGTATTCCACCTTAAGCGCGTATCTGGGCATGTCCGCCCTCTAGCGCGATGCGCACTGGCGGGCAATGGTGTCTGACGCAGTCCCGGACCCGATCCGGGACCTCATGACCGGC
>NZ_JBXEQG010000006.1:0-213712 GCF_056858395.1 Litorisediminivivens sp. KMU-197
AAGCTCGGAGCATCTTGGTCTTTGCCATCGGGATCGGGACCCTTGAGAGCCGCGCGAAACGCAAGGATGCATCGATCAAGGAGTTCTTGGACGAGAAGTGTAGGTGTATCGTTCATCTTACCATGAGGTCACCGCCCCGACCGAAGGCATGCACTCCGCCGGGGGGATCATTGAATGTTTCAGAATGAACGCGCGTGTTCGAAGCTGCGCGTAACCCCATGTTTTGAAGGGGTTCAAGTGACGGAGCTTGCGAAAACCGACACTGCAAAATTTTTTCGCATGCGGGAATTTCAAGCATGCTATGAGGATGACAGGCCTCTGCATGACATCCTCGCAAGCAAAAAAAGTTGCGCGCGCACATTATGACGTCGCGTCAAAACTATACTCAAAACTGTTAGATGATAGTCAAATTCATGTTTAAGTTGCACTCGCAAAATCGCGCGACTCAGAATCCTTGGTCACAGCCTGCTGGTCAGCTCGAATCTGCGTCATGCAGAGGACACCGAGTGCATTGTACCCGCCTTGCAATTCGCGAGGCAGACCATGACGGGGCTTGAGGCTAGCGTAGCAATCAGCGCCACGGCCGAGGTAAAGCCAAGCCGGCCCTGCAATCCTCTTGCCATAATGACCGTCAAAATTTCTTTTGCAACCACCCCAACCCGTGTGTATAACAATTACTGTCGGACACTAAAGGGCAGAATGATGGTCACCACCTCAAGTCGACAGCAAAGGACTTCTCCGAAAAGCGTTCCGGGCTTGGACCAGGATCGTTTGCAGGCGTACCTCATGCGTCACGGGATCGTTCTGAACCCGGGCGCCGCCCCTCAGAAATTCGCCGCCGGCTATGGAAACATGAACTTCCTCCTTCAAACTGAAGGCGGACCCCTTGTATTGAGGCGTCCTCCGCCCGGTCCGGTCCCACCTGGGGCCAACGATATGGCCCGCGAATACCGTATCCTTTCAAGCCTCCACCCGGTGATGCCGTTAGTCCCGAAGGCCGCGCTGTTTTGCGATGATCTGTCGGTCGTCGGCGCACCGTTTCTAATGATGGAATATCGCCCGGGCTTGGTTATCGGTGAGTCAATACCGTCGGACACTATTGGGAATTGGCGAGCCAGCGAGCAGATTGGCGCCGCCCTCGGCCGCAGGATCACCCATGTGCTGTCCGAACTGCACGCGGTTGACGCCGAAGCCTGCGGCCTCGGCAACCTTGGGCGGCCCGACGGCTTCGTGGAACGCACCCAACGCGGCTGGAGCAAGCGCGCACGGCTGGCCTGGGACAATGCGCCGGAGGACCTGACCGCGCTGCTAGACTGGCTGGATGCCCACCCGCCCGAAACTTCGCGTGCGCCCACCCTGATTCACAATGACTTCAAACTCGACAATATCATCCTCGATCCGGACACCCTTGAACCTCGGACCCTGATCGATTGGGATATGGGCACGCTGGGCGATCCGCTTTATGACCTCGCGGTCTTGCTCAGTTACTGGACCGAGGCCGGAGATCCTGAGGCGATGCACCAGTTGCGCCAGATGCCCACGGCACGCCACGGCTTTCCCACTCGCGAAGAGGCCGCGACGCTTTATGCCGAGGCGAGCGGACGCAGACTGACCGATTTCACCTATTACCGCGCGCTGGCCACATTACGCCTCGCCGTCGTGTTTCAGCAGCTCTACCGCCGCTACGAGAGCGGCGGCACCGATGACCCGGACTTCGCCCGCTTCGACGACCTTTCCCGGGGCCTGCTGAGCTTCGGCCTGCAGGTCGCCCGCGGTGACTATTACTGAAAAGGACTGCCCATGATCTCTTTCGAGCCCACCCCTGAACAGGATGCGCTGCGCCAGCGGATCGAGAGCTTTGTCATGGAGCAGATCGTTCCCTATGAGAAAGACCCGCGCAACACCTCCCACGGCCCCACCGAGGAACTGCGGATCGAGCTGAACGCTCTGGCCCGTGAGGCGGGGCTGTTCGCGCCGCATGTGCCGCAGGAATGGGGCGGTCTGGGGCTGGATCACGTCAGCATGGCGATTGCCTTCGAGGCTTGCGGGTTGTCCCCGCTCGGGTCTATTGCGATGCATTGTGCCGCGCCCGACGAGGGCAACATGAACCTGCTCGACAAGGTCGCGACCGAGGCTCAGAAACAGCGCTGGCTGAAGCCCTTCGCGGCCGGTGAATTCCGCTCCTGCTTCTCGATGACCGAGCCTTGGGGGGCCGGCGCCGATCCCTCCGAGTTGAAAACCAAGGCCCGTTATGACGGCGAAGATTTCGTGGTCAGCGGCGTCAAATGGCTGATCACCGGGGCGCAGGGCGCGGGCTTTACCATCATCTTCTGCGACGTGGAGGCCGATGGCGACAGGCCCGGCGGCCCGACCATGCTGATCTCGGACATGGACGCCGACGGCATCAGCCTGACACGGCAGCTTGATACGCTCGACAGCTCCTTTACCGGCGGCCACTGGGAGGTGACCTTCGACAATCTGCGCGTCCCGGCCGAGAACGTGCTGGGCGAGGTTGGCGAAGGCTTTCGCTACGTACAGGTCCGGCTGGCCCCGGCACGGCTGACCCATTGCATGCGCTGGCTCGGCGGCGCGATGCGGGCGCAGGGGGTTGCACTGGATTACGCTCGCAAGCGCGAGGCCTTCGGCAAGCCCATCGGGCGGCACGGCGAGATCGGCGCCATGCTGGCCGAAAACGAGATGGAACTGCAACAGAGCCGGCTGATGATCTGGTGGGCCTGCGCCCTGCTCGACAAGGGCGAACACGGGCGCCACGAAAGCTCGATGGTCAAGACGGCGGTGTCCGAGGCGCTGTTCCGCGTGGCCGACCGTTGCGTGCAGGTGCTGGGCGGCATGGGCGTGACCGGCGATACGGTGGTCGAGCAGATCTTCCGCGAGACCCGGGCCTTCCGCATCTATGACGGGCCGTCCGAGGTTCACAAATGGGCGATCTCGCGCCGGATCATGAAGGGTTGAACCGCTTCAGGGGAGGAGCAAGCATGCAACGTGTTGAGATGACGAGCTACGAGGCCGCCTGCGCGCGCTTCGAATGGCAGGTGCCGGAGACGTTCAACTACGGCGGCGACGTGGTGGATGCCTGGGCGGAAGACCCCGAGCGCATGGCGCTGATCTGGGTCAACGACGCGGGCGAAGAGCGGCGTTTCACCTATGCCGACATCCGCGACCTGACAAACCGCTTCGCCAATTACCTGACCGCCAAGGGCGTGCGGAAAGGCGACCGCGTGCTGATCATGCTGCCACGCATCCCCGAGTGGCAGATCGCCATGGTCGGTTGCAACAAGATCGGGGCCATCCCGATCCCTTGTGTGACCATGCTGACCGAGAAAGATGTGACCTATCGCATGGAGCATTCCGGCGCGGTGGCGGTGGTGACAACCGCTGCGGAGACGCACAAGATTGCCAGCGGCGCCAAGGTCCGGCTCTCCGTCGGAGCGGCAGAGGGCTGGGATGACTTCGAGACCGAAATGGCGCGGCACAGTGCCGATTTCACTCCGGTCCGGGTCGAGGCCGAAGACCCGGCGATCATGTTCTACACCTCCGGCTCGACCGGCCTGCCAAAGGGCGTGCTGCACGCCAGCCGGGCGCTGTTTTCCTGGCGGGTCTCGGCCTGGTACTGGCTGTCGCTGACCGAGCAGGACGTGATGTGGTGTACCGCCGACACCGGCTGGTCGAAGGCCGGCACGTCGATCCTCTACGGCCCCTGGAGCTGCGGCGCGACGGTACTGTTCTATGACGGTCCGTTCGACCTTGAAAGGCGGCTGGAGCTGCTCGAGCGTTACAAGGTCAGCGTCTACTGCGCCGCCGCCACCGAGATCCGGCAGCTGGTGCAGGTGGATACTTCGGGCCATGACCTTTCGGCGCTGCGGCTGTCGGTCTCGGCAGGCGAGTCGGTGAATCCCGAGATCGTCAGGGCGTGGTCGGACAAGACCGGCGCGCTGCTGCTCGACGGCTACGGCCAGACCGAGACGCTGATGACCGTGCTCAACTATCCGCAGATGGAGGTGAAGCCCGGCGCGATGGGCAAGCCGTTGCCGGGCACCGAGGCCGCGATCCTGGGTGAGGACGGGCGTCAAGCCCCTGCCGGCACGCCCGGTCAATTGGCGATCCGCTGCCCGCACCCGCAGTTGATGCTGGGCTACTGGAACAACCCCGACAAGACCGCCGAGAGCTACCAGACCGTCGATGGCGTGACCTGGTTCCTGACCGGCGACACCGCCAGCATGGATGCCGACGGCTACCTGTTCTTCGGCGGACGCGACGACGACGTGATCAATTCGTCGGGCTACCGCATCGGGCCGATGGAGGTGGAGAATGCCTTGATGGAGCACGAGGCCGTGCTGGAATGCGCCGCCGTCGCCAGCCCCTGCGAGACCCGCGGCGAGGTGGTGAAGGCCTTCATCATCCTGAAGTCCGGACATACCCCGAGCGACGCGCTCGCCAAGGAATTGCAGGATTTCACCAAGGCCCTGACCGCGCCCTACAAGTACCCGCGCCGGATTGCCTTTGTCGACGCATTGCCCAAGACGCCCACCGGCAAGATCCAGCGGCGCTTGTTGAAGCAGCAGGAGTTCGCGGGGCAGCCGGCATGAACTGCCTCGATCGGCCAGAGGCGCGCACCGCAGCCGAAGCCATCACCTCGCGTCGCTCGGTCAGGGCCTTCCTGCCCGAGCCGGTCCCGCGCGAGACCCTCTGGCGCATCCTGGAAATCGCCGGGCGCGCGCCCAGCGGCTCCAACATCCAGCCCTGGCACGTGGACGTGGTGACGGGACCTGCGCTGGACAGGTTGACCACCGCGATCACCGCGCGGTTCGACGCCGGTGATGCGGGCGAGGAAACCTATCAGTACTACCCGGCCCCGTTGCGCGAGCCCTACCTGGCACGGCGGCGGGAAACCGGCTGGGGCCTCTATTCCACCCTCGGCATTGCGCGGGGAGACACGGCGCGGATGCGCGCGCAGCTCAGGCGGAATTTTCTGTTCTTCGACGCGCCGGTGGGGCTGATTTTCAGCATCGACCGGGACCTGCCGATTGGAAGCTGGCTCGACACCGGCATGTTCCTGCAAAGCATCATGATCGCGGCGCGGGGTTTCGGGCTGGACACCTGTCCGCAACAGGCCTTCGCGGCCTATCATCAGACCATCCGCGAGGTGTTGGCCCTACCCGACGATCGCACGGTGATCTGCGGCATGGCGCTGGGCCACGCCGACCCGTCCGATCCGGCGAACCGGTTCAAGACCGGGCGCCTCGGCGTCGAGGACTACGCACGGTTTCACGACTGACACACAGCCTGACGTCCTTTGCGCAACCATCCCGGCCTCGCGCCGGGACCTCCTGGTCAGCCGAGCGAGAGGCCCCGGATCAAGTCCGGGGCGCGGGATCGCCTCTGGCAACCTTCCGCGCTCAGTCGAAGCCTTCGCCCTGGTGTTCCCCGACCCCCGGCGCCCGCCGCAGCGGTGCATTGTCATAGGCCGAGAACTTCACCGGCTGGCGCAACACGGGTTGCACTATCCCATCCTGCCGCGTGACCTCGTCAAACAGCCCGCGCGTCCGGAACTGCGGGTCCTCTGCGAGCTCCTCACGCCGCAGCGCAGGCCCCCACATCTGCCCCGAGGCCTCGAACAGCGCCTCCCAATGCGCGAAAGGCTTGTCCCGGATGCGTGCGGCGATCTTCGCGACGAGCTCATCGCGCCGGGCCACACGCTCGGGACGGGTCAGACCCACACCCTCCGTCATCCCCACATCGCGGCACAGTTGATCCCAATAGGCATCTTCATGCGCCACCGAGGTGGTCAGCCAGCGGCCGTCGGCGGTCTCGTAGAGCGCATAGCCCGGATCGCGCTGCGGCAGGCTGGCGTCCTCAGCGGCATCGGCGGCAATGAAGGGTGTCTGCAAGGCCAGAACCGCGTCGCTCATGGCGATGTCGACATGGGTGCCCTGCCCGGTCCGCTCGCGGGCCAGCAAGGCCGACAGCACGCCGGTCAGCGCATAGAGCGCCGAGACGCTGTCGCCCAGCAATACCGCCGGAGGCAGACCACTCACCGCCCCGCTGATGCGCTCGCCCAAAGCGCCGCCGATCCCCTGGAAGGTCAGATCATGCGCGGGGCGCATCCGGTAGGGACCGCTCTGGCCGAAGCCCGATATCGACACGTAGATCAACCGCGGGTTCACCGCGCTCAGGTCGTCGTAGCCAAGCCCAAGCTTCGCCAGCTTGCCCGGCCGAAAGCCTTCGAGAAACACGTCGGCCTGCTCGATGAGCCGCATTAGTTCCTTCTTCTGCGCCGGGTCGCGCGCGTCCAGAGCCACCGAGCGCTTGTTTCGGTTCAGCCCTTCGTAGAACGACGGCAGAAACCGCGAGGGATCGCCGCCCGGCCGCTCCACCTGGATCACATCGGCGCCCATGTCCGACAGGGTCAGCGTACAGAATGGCCCGGGATATTGCTCAGCCATCGAGACGACCTTCAGCCCCTCGAGGGCGCGCGGTTTTCGCTCTCTCATCAGATCGCCCAGCTCTGCGCGTCGTCGACCGTCAGCGCTTCGCCATTGACGAAATGACTGCGCGGATCGACGAGAAACAGCAGCGCGCTGTCGAGATCCTTCGGCTCGCCCACACGGCGGCGCGGCAGCTTCGCGAGCTCGGACTTGCCTTGGTCGGTGTCCCAGAATTCATCGTTGATCGAGGTGCGGATATAGCCCGGACAGAGCGCGTTGACGCGGATGCCGTGCTGGCCCCATTCCAGCGCGTGACCAGCGGTCAGATTCCGGATCGCGGCCTTCGACATGGTATAGAGCGACACCCCTTTGGCGACCCGCGTCGACAGCATCGAGGAGACGTTGACGATGCACCCCTCGCGGCCCTCGTCGATCCAGCGCTCGGCGCAGAGCTGCGACAGCCGCCAGGGCGCACGGACGTTGACCGCCATGGTCTGCTCGAAATCCTCAAGCGTCGCCTTGTGGGCGCGGGCGGGCCTGCTGATGCCGGCGTTGTTGACCAGAATGTCGGGCGTCCCCATCTGCTCGGACACGGCGGCGATCAGCGCATCGGGTGCGGCGGGGTCCGCGGCATCGAAACCGAAGGCCTGCGCCTTGCCGCCCTCTGCCGTGATCCGCGCCACCAGATCGTGAAGCTTGTCGGCGCTGCGCGCGGCCACAGCGACGGCGGCGCCCTGCCCGGCCAGCGTCAGGGCAAACTGATAGCCCAGCCCCGACGACGCGCCGGTCACCACCGCGATCTTGCCTTCAAGCATGTGTTTTCTCCTCCGAACCTGCGATTGCCATGAACGCTATCACGCACATTAGTGTCCGACAATAATAGAATGACGCGTCATGCGGCTTCGCCGAAGAAGCGCGCCTGCAAGGTCTGCCTGACCGAGGAGTTGCGGGTCAGTTCGATGAACCGGCGCACCTCCAGCCGCAGCGCCGGCTCGATCGGCATTTGCAGCCCGTGATAAATGGCTTCGGCAATCAACCTTTGCTCGGGTCGGTCGGCCACACCATCGCGGGTCAACCCGGCGTTCAGCGCGTGGAAGTACCGCTCGATCTCCGGGGCGGATGGCCCACGATAACCCCGCGCCATCCACGGCTGTTCGGCTGCGGGATTGTCCAGCAGCCACCGGCGGGCGGCATCGCGCAAGGCACCTGCAGGGACATCATCGGTCAGCAACCGCAAAGATCGCGCTTCCGCCACGTCGTAGGTCACCCCCTGCAACATGTCCGCCGTCACCCGCTGCCATGGCGCCAACCGCGCCAGACGCTGAGTGCCACCGAAGCCCGGCATCAGCCCGAGCCCGGCCTCAGGCAGGCCGAGCTTGATCGCCGGATCGTCCACGGCGAACCTGGCATGTGCCGCCAGCGCCATCTCGAAACCGCCGCCCAGACAATGCCCGTTGATCGCTGCGGCCACCGGCTTGCCACAGGTCTCCAGTCGGTAAAGGCTGTCCTTGACGCGGGCCATGACGGACCAGAGATCCTCGGCCGACATGTCGAAGAAACCGCCGACCATGCGCAGATCTGCGCCGGCATGAAACGAGGCCTTGCCGGAGGTGATCAGCACGCCGCGAACACTTGGGTCCGAGGCCACCTGGTCCACAAAGCCCACCCATTCCGAGATGGCCTCAGTGGAAAACACGTTGACCTTGCGGTCCGGATCGTCCCAGCACAGCTCTGCAATGCCATGGCCGTCGATGCCCAGGGTGATGATCTGGCTCATGCGCTTTCTCCCTCCATCCGTTCGATCACCATGGCGATCGCCTGTCCCGTCGCGGCGCAAAGCGTGGCGCAGCCGAATTGCTTGTCCGCGCGCTCCAACTCGTCGAGCAGCGTGCCCAGGATCATGGCGCCCGTGGCCCCCAGCGGATGGCCCATGGCGATGGCCCCGCCGTTGACGTTCATCCGGTCCGGACTGACGCCGGTTTCCTCCTGAAAATAGAGAACCACCGAGGCAAAGGCTTCGTTCAACTCCCACAGGTCGATGTCGGCGTAGCCCAGCCCGGCCTGATTCAGCGCCCGGTCGCAGGCGGCCTTGGGCCCGGTCAGCATGATCGTCGGCTCGGACCCCACCGAGGCCAGCCCGAGGATGCGGGCGCGGGGCGTCAGGCCGTTATCCTTGCCAGCTTTCTCAGACCCCAGAAGAACCGCAGCCGCGCCATCGACGATCTGCGAGGAATTGCCGGCATGGTGGACGTATTTCAGGGCGCCAATCTCGGGGTATTTCTGTTCCGCAACAGCGTCATATTCCATTTTCTTCGCGTAGCGCTCAAAGGAGGGGTTCAGCGCGCCCAGGGACTGCATGTCCGCCCTCGGCCGGATCGCCTCGTCGCGGTCGAGCACGGTCAGACCGTTGCGGTCCTTGACCGGCACGATGGAGGGGGCAAAGCGCCCCTCCTCCCACGCGCGGCCGGCGCGCCGCTGGCTTTCCACCGCCAGGGCGTCCACGTCGTCGCGGCTGTATCCCCGCAGCGTGGCAATCAGGTCGGCCGAGATGCCCTGCGGAACCGACTTGCGCGGGATGGCGATGCCGGGATCGGCCAACACCGGCATGCCCGACGACAGCATCGGAACCCGGCTCATCATCTCGACCCCGCCGGCCACGGCCAAGCCGACCTCGCCGCTGGCCACCTTGCCCGCCGCGATGGCGCAGGCTTCCAGCCCCGAGGCGCAAAAGCGGTTGATCTGGACGCCGGGAACCGCCTCATCATAGCCCGCCTCCAGGGCCGCCGTGCGCGCAATGTCGCCGCCCTGATCGGCCACCGGATCGACGCAGCCGAGCACTACGTCGCCGATGGCCGAGGTGTCGAGGTTCGACCGTTCCTTCAAGGCTTTAAGCGGAACAGTGGCCAGCTCCACCGGGCTGAGTTCCGCCAGCGCGCCGACCGAGGCCTTGCCTTTGCCGCGCGGCGTGCGAACCGCGTCGAAAATTCGAACATGTTGCATGGTCAGCCCCTATTTCGCGGTCATACGCAGCGCGCCGTCCAGCCGGATCACCTCGCCGTTCAGCATCGGGTTGGCAAAGATCGCGGCAACCAGGTCGGCAAACTCCTCGGCCTTCCCGAGACGCGGCGGGAACGGCACCTTGGCGCCCAGCGAGTCCTGCACCTCCTGCGGCAGACCGGCCATCATCGGCGTCTCGAAAATACCCGGCGCGATGGCCATCACGCGGATGCCCGACCGCGCCAATTCCCGCGCCGCAGGCAATGTCAGGCTGACCACGCCGCCCTTGGACGCCGCATAGGCCGCCTGCCCGATCTGGCCGTCGAAGGCCGCAACTGAGGCGGTGTTGACGATCACCCCGCGCTCTCCGTCCGGCCCCGGCTCGGCCACTGCGATGGCCTTGGCCGCGAGCCGCATGGTATTGAAGGTGCCGACAAGGTTGATCGAGACTGCACGTGCGAAGCTGTCGAGATCATGCGGCCCGTCGCGACCTACGATCTTTTCGCCGGGTGCGACGCCGGCGCAATTCACCAGCCCATGCAGGCCGCCGAAGCGGGTTTTCGCGGTCTCGATGGCCTCTGCTACCTGATCAGCGGAGGTCACATCGGCCTTGGCCATCACCTTGCGGTCATCCTCTGATGCACCGTCAATGTTGATGTCGAGCCCGACCACATTCGCCCCGCCAGCGATGAGCCGGGTCACGACCCCCGCGCCTAGACCGGAGCTCGCGCCGGTGACCAGTATCGTCTTGCCTGTAATGTCCATGCCGTCCTCCCTCAGTGGCTTGGCTCAGATCGATAGAGCGTGTCCGCATGGCAAACAATGACATTTCCGTTCCATTTTATGACCGAAAATGCCATATGAAAGCCATGTCAGACCTCACGGCACCGGTCTCTCCGGTCTTCATCGACGAAGCCTTCGACTGCGCCCGCCGCGCCGGTCTCGATGCCACGCCGATTGCTCATCGGATTGCGCCGGACGGGCCGATGACGCTGGCGCAATACGGGGAATTCTGGTTCGCGCTCGCTCAGGAGTTGCAGGGTGAAATGCTGGGCATGACCGCGCATCCGATGCGGCCGGGCAGCTTTGCGCTGATGTGCCATGCCATCCGCGGCGCGCCGACCCTCGGCAAGGCGCTGGAGCGCGCGCTTTGGGCCTTGGGCGTGATGGTTGGTGCCCCGCATGGGACCGTCACGGTCCGAAACGCGCAGGCCATCATCGCCTTTACCGACGACGGACCGCCCGCTTCGGCCTTTGCCTATCGCACGCTTCTGATCGTGTTGTTGGGACCGCTCTGCTGGCTGGCGCGGCGGCGATTGCCCTTGGTGCAGGTGGCCTTTCGCTGCGCCGCGCCCGAGGGGGCCGAGGCCTATTCGCGCCTGTTCGGCACGCAAGTTCAGTTCGACGCGCCGGAAACGCAGGTGGTGATTGACGCCGCGCACCTGACCCTGCCGGTCAACCGCAGCGAGGCCGCCCTGAAGCGCTACCTGAAACAGGCGCCCGGCAACCTGCTTGTGGGCTATCGCGGCATGGACGACGTGACCGGGCAGGTGCGCGCGCTGCTGTCACGCAAGTCGCCGCGGGACTGGCCGAACTTCGACAGTCTCGCCCGGCAGTTCCGCATGTCACCCAGCACCTTGCGACGGCAGTTCAAGGATCAGGGCGAGAGCTTTCGCAAACTGACGTCCGAATTGCGCGCAGCCAAGGCCCAGTACCTTCTGGCCGCGACCAACATGCCGGTTGCCGATGTGGCCGATTTCTTGGGATATGCCGAGCCGAGCGCCTTTTTCCGGGCCTTCCAGAGATGGGCCGGGACCTCTCCGGCGCGGTATCGGGCGGAGAGCCGACAGACTCCTACTGTGTCCGACGATATTTCATAATCCGGAAAATGTCTCGCATTAGCGTCGGTCAGCATGTAAGCTGACGTGGCGTAGTTTATCGTGAAAGTTGCCCATGAAACTCGACCTCGACACCACTGCCGATCTGCCCGTGTTCCGGCAGCTGGCGCTTGCCCTGCAACAGAAGATCCTCTCCGGCGAATTGCAGCCCGGGGCCCGCATGCCCGCCGAAACCGCGCTGGCCAGTGAGAATGGCATCCACCGCTCGACCGTGCGCGAGGCGATCCGGTCGCTGGAACAGCAGGGCCTGCTCTACCGTGAAGAAGGCAAGCGCAAGCTTTTCGTGTCCCGCCCGGATACCGAAGAGCTGTCGCGCCGGCTGGTGACGCCCTTGGTGATGAACGGCGTCACCTTCGAAGAGATCTGGGAGGCGATCCGCGCGCTCGACCCGGTGGCGGCCGAGGCCGCGGCGAACAGGCGCAATGCTGAAAATCTGGCAGCGTTGGAAGACAATATCACCCGGACCAGAGCGGCGATGGACGACCCCGACGCCTTGGTCAAACTGGATATCGAGTTTCACGAATTGATCGCTCTGGCCGCCAACAACCGGGTGATCCAGTCGCTGAGGCTGCCGATCAGCGACCTGTTCTACCCGTCGTTCCAGACGGTGATGACCAGCCTCAACGCCAGCGAACGCCTGCTGACCGCGCATGAGAAGATCCTTCACGCGATCAAGTGGGGTGACGCGGACGAGGCGAAGGCCTGGATGATCAAGCACCTCAACGACTTCCGCAAGGGATATGAACTGGCCAGCCTCGATATCACCGATCCGGCGGTCTTTCCGAAGGCGCGGGAGGCTTGAGGCTCAGGCCGCCAGTTCGAGGATTTGCATCACATCGTCCGCGCCGGCAATCGGGCGCGGGTTCTTCGGCACCCAAGGGGTGTGAAGCGCGGCCTCTGCGATATCGGAGAAAACATCCCGCGAGATACCGTTGGCGAGCAGGCCACGTGGCTGACCGAGGCTTGCAATCAGCTGGTGCAGGAGGTTTGAGGCGGGCTCTGACGCATCCCCCAGCGCCTCGGCCACCAACGCCTGGCGGTCCGCGTTGACGGAGGCATTCCACGCCATCACCGCAGGCAGCATGAGACAAGACGTGTGGCCGTGCGGGATGCCGTATCTGGCGCCCAGCACATAGCCGATCCCGTGGCTCGCCCCCATTGGTACGCCGCTGGTCAGAGGCCCCATCGACAGCCAGGCCCCCAGCAGACAGTCCTGCCGGGCCTGCAAATCAGAAGCGTCCCCCTTGATGCGCGTCAGCCCGTCCGCCAACAGCCGCAATCCGTTCAGCGCCTGAGCGTCGCCGAAGGGGTTGGCCTCCTGCGAACAGATGCCCTCGACGCAATGGTCGATGGCGCGCACGCCGGTGGACAGGAACAACCATTCGGGCGTGTGTCGCGCGACCTCGGCATCGAGGATCACCACACGCGGCATCAGACCCGGATGGCGCAGCATCTCTTTGGTGCCCGTGGCCTCGTTGGTGACGCCGGCGATGGCGCTGAACTCTCCGGCAGAGAGCGTCGTGGGGATGGAGATTTGCGGCACAGCAGGGGCCGCGACCTCGCCGGCAAGCAACCGGTCGATGTCCTGAACGGTCGAGACGTCATTGGCGAGGCAGAGCGCCACCGCCTTGGCCCCGTCAGTGGGGGAACCGCCACCGATGGTGACGATGAGATCGGCCCTGACCTCCTGCGCCGCAGCGGTCGCCTCAATCACATCGCCGCGCGGCACATGCGCGCCCATCCGGTCAAAGACTCCGGCGCAGCGCGCGCCCAGGGCAGACTTCAGTTTCTCGACTTCGTCGGTCTCGCGACAAAGCGTGCCGCTGGCCATGACGAAGACGCGCCGCGCGCCAAGCCGCTCGGCCTCGGTCGCCACGGCCTGCGCGGCGGGGGTGCCGTGGATCACGGCCTCCATGGGGGTGAGCGCAATTCGGGTCATCGGCCTCTCCAATCAAAGTGGCAGCGCACCCGGGGAGCAAGGGCGCGCTGCCGGACGGGCATATCAGTCGACGGCGATCACGTCGCCGAACAATGCCCAGTTGCCGCCATCGAATTTCATCAGCGACATCGCCTCAATCGGCGCGAAATCATCCTCGGCGGTATTCACCGTGATCCCGGGCAGCAGCATCGGTGCCTCGAAACCCTCGAGATTGGAGGCCACCCGCATCAGGTTTTCCCGCGTCAGTTCATCGCCCGCCTGCGTCAGCACATGCTCGATGGTGTAGGCGGTGGAATAGCACGACCAGTCCCACCAATTGCCCTCCGAGGCCTTGGGGAAATAATCGGCCTTGAAGGCCTGCCATGCCTGCACGTCCGCATCCTCGGCATAGGCGGGGTTGGTCGGCTCCTTCAGGTACTGGGTCGAGATGATGTCGGTGGAATGATCCAGCCCCGCGGGCTCCAGCACCGCCGATTTGGCGTTTGACACCGAGACAAGGAATTGCGTCGCATCCCAACCGATCTCGCCTGCCCGCCGGATCGCCTGTGCCGCGAACTTGGGCGAGGCGACGTTGAAGAACACATTCGCGCCGCTTTCCTTCAGGGTCGACATCTGGCTGTCGACCGTGGCCGCCGAGGTGTCGTAGCTGACGGCCGAGACCACCATGCTCTCATCGCCCAACTGGTCGATGAAGGCATCCATGTAGTCGCGGCCGAAGTCGTCGTTCTGGTAGAGAATGCCGATCTTGGCGTCGGGCATGTTCTCCTTGATGTACTTGGCATAGATCCGCCCCTCCGCCGCGTAGCTGGGGATATAGGGCATGGTCCAGGGATAGTTCTCGGGGTCGTCCCATTTCGACGCGCCTGTGGTCAGGAACAGATGCGGCACCTTGCGCTGGTTCATGTAGCGGTGGATGGCCGAATTCGTCGGCGTTCCGATGTTGCCCGCGATGAACAGCACGCCTTCGCGCTCGACCAGCCGCCGGGCCTGCTCCAGCATCTTGGCCGGGTTGTAGACGTCGTCCTGCACCGAGACGCTGACCTTGCGGCCGTTGATGCCGCCCTTGTCGTTGACCATGTCGAAATAGGCCGCGATGCAGGTGCCGGTCGAGCCATAGGCCGAGGCCGGGCCGCTGAGCGGCACGATGGTTCCGAACTTGATCTCGTCGTCCGAGGCGCCCTTGTCATAATTGGCCGCCATTGCGCCGTTGGCGAGGGTGAGGCCCAAAACGAGGGCAGTGGTTGATTTCAGCATGGTCGGTTCCTCCCTGTCTGCTGTTATCTGTTGGTGTGCGTGGTGAGCTTGCCCTTGACCCAGCCGAGCATCCCGGCCAGTCCGCGCGGCTGGATCGCCATGATCGCGATGATGACGCCGCCATAGACAGCCCAGCTTCCGCCTTGCCAGATCTCTTCGGTCACGTTGGGCACCATGACGATGAAGACCGCGCCCAGCAGCGGGCCGACCAGCGGCGAGCAGAGCCCGCCCACGACGACGGCGGTGAACAGCGAGATCGACAGGAAAAACGGAAAGCTGTCAGGTGCCACGAATTGCACGGCAACCGCCTGAAGCGCACCTCCGACCGAGCAGGCCAGTACCGAGAAGACAAAGGCGCGGGTCTTGGCGCGGGTGACGTCAAAGCCCATGGCGCGGGCGGCAATCGGGTTGTCGCGCGTGGCGATCCAGGCCTTGCCATTGAGCCCGCGCACCAGCCGCAGGGTGAGAAAGGCAAAAAGCAGGAAATAGCCCACGACTGCGAGGTAGATCGACTGGTCAAGGTCCAGCCCGGCCCATTCGGGCGCGGGGTTGATCAGCAGGAACAGCCCCTGCACGCCGCCGGTCCACTCTGCAAAGAGGTCCGAGCGCAGAACCGTCGGCGTGGCAATCGCCAGCCCGAAGGTGGCCAGCGCAAGGTAGACGCCCTCCAGCCGAAGCGCCGGCTTGCCGATCAGCCAGCCTGCTCCCATGCCGACGACACCGGCGATCACCGGTGTCAGGGCGAAGGGCACGGCAAACCGGTCGATGCAGATCGCGGCCGCATAGGCGCCGATCGCAAAGAACGCGCCGTGGCCCAGCGAGATCTGCCCGTTGTAGCCCATCAGCACGTTCAACCCCATCGCGGCGATGGCATAGGACAGGATCGAGGACGCGAGGAACAGCTCGTAGCCTTCCAGTACCCCGGTCGCGGCCAGCAGGGCCAGAGCCGCGGCGCCGTATCCGAACCGCGCCAGAGGAAGCGAGACCTTGCGGCTACGGAGGGCGCTCAGGGCCTGGGTCATGTCTGTGCTCTCCATGGTCATTTCACACCCTCCGCGTCACGATTTCACCAAAGAGACCCGCGGGCCGCACCAGCAGAACCGACAGGATCAGCATCAGCGCGATCAACTCGCGAAACTCGATGCCATAGGGGACATAGGCCGAGACCATCGCCTCCAGCACGCCGACGATCAGCCCGCCCAAGGCGGCCCCGAAGGGGCTGGTGATGCCGCCCAGAAGCGCGCCTGCAAGGGCAAAGATCAGCGGCGCGAGGCCCATGCCGGGATCGAGGAAGGTCACCGGCGCGATCATCACGCCCGCCACCGCGCCGATCCCCGCCGCCAGCCCCCAGCCAAGCGCCAGCATGACCGACACGTTGATCCCCACCAGACGGCTGCTTTCATGATTGTCCGCAGCGGCCCGCAGCGCGAGGCCGAGGCGGGTGTAGCGAAAAAAGAACCACACCGCCGTCAGCACCGCCACGGTGGTCAGCAGCGACCCCAAGGTATGCGCCCGGATCGACAGGTCGTCCATCAGGCTGATCGAGCCGTCGGAAAAGGCGCTGGGGAAGGGTTTGACCTCGTAGTTCCAGATCGCGCCGGCAAGGCTGTGGATGCTGAGAAACAGCCCCACGAAGACCGCCACGACCACAAGGTCGTCGGCCTTGGCAAAGGGCCGGACGACGACGCGCTCCAGCACGATGGCGCCGACGAAAGACACGGCCACCGTCAGTAAGATCGAAGGCCAGATCGGCACGCCCATCTGCACCAGCGTCCAGGCGATGAAGGTGGAAAACACCGCCATCTCGCCCTGCGCCAGGTTCACGTGGCCGGTGGATTTGTAGATCATCACCAATGCCAGCGCCATAATCGCGTAGATACCGCCAGACGACAGGCCGATGATGAGTTGTTCGAGAAAAAAGGTCATGCCCCTGCCCCCTCTGCCGCGACATCGCCCAGATAGGCCCGTGCGATCTCCTGGTTCTGCGAAAGCTCCTCGGCGGTGCCCCGCGCCACGAGGTTGCCCACCTCCAGCAGCGCCGCGTTCGAGGCCAGTTTCAGCGCGAGGTTCGAATTCTGCTCGACCAGCAGCATCGAGACCCCCGCATCGCGCGCAATCTGGTCGAGGATCTCGAAGAGTTGCTTCACGATCACCGGCGCCAGCCCGATCGAGGGCTCGTCCAGCAGGATCAACCGCGGTTCGGCCATCAGCGCCCGGCCAATCGCCAGCATCTGCTGCTCGCCGCCGGAAAGCGTGCCGGCGTGCTGACCCACGCGCTCTTTCAACCGGGGAAAATAGTCGAACACCCGGTCGAGCGAGCGCTGAAAGTTGCCGCGCTTTTTCGCGGTGAAAGCCCCGAGCCGCAGGTTGTCCATCACCGTCAGGCTGGTGAAGGTGCCGCGCCCGTCTGGCACATGGGCCACGCCCATCCGTGCGATGGCCTCGGGGCTCTTGCCGGTGATTTCCTCGCCGAACAGCCGCACCTCGCCATGGGTTTCGATCATGCCGCAGATGGCGCGCAGCGTGGTGGTCTTGCCCGCGCCGTTCGCGCCAAGAAGCGCCGTGACGCCACCCTCCGGCACCGCAAGGTCGATGCCGTGCAGGATGCTGCCGTGGCCGTAGGAGGCCGTGACGTTGTTGAGTTCCAGCGCATGTTTCATGCTGCTTCCTCCCCGAGATAGGCCCGCAGGACCTGCGGATGCGCCCGCACTTCATGCGGCAACCCGTCGGCGATCTTCTGGCCGAAATCCATCGCCACAACGCGGTCGGAGACCTTCATGACGAGGTTCAGGTGATGTTCGACCAGCAGCACCGCGACCTTGAACTCGTCGCGCACCTGCCGGATCAGGTCTTCCAGATGCCGCACCTCTTCGCGGTTCAGCCCGCCGGCCGGCTCATCGAGCATCAGCAGGCTCGGTTTCGCAGCCAGCGCCCGCGCGAACTCGATCCGCTTGCGCACGGCAAAGTTCTGATCAGCGATGGTGTGATCGGCAATGTCCGCCAGGTCGAGCAGCGACAGCAGATGCATGATCCGCTCGCGCGTCTCGGCCCGTTCCCGGCGCACACTTGCGCCGTTGAGAATGTCTGCCGCGAGGCCACCGTTCATCGCGAATTGCGCGCCGGTCAACACGTTCTCGTAGACCGTCATCGTCTCGAACAGCGCGATGTTCTGAAAGGTGCGCCCGATGCCGCGGGCGGCCATATCCTCCGCGCCCAGCGGAGTGATGCTCTCGCCCCTGACGAGGATATCGCCGGAGCTCTGGCGGTAGAGACGGCTGAGGCAATTGAACAGCGTCGTCTTGCCCGCACCGTTGGGGCCGATCAGCCCGAGGATTTCCTGCTCGTGGATTTCGAGTGAAATCTCGTTGAGGGCGACAACACCGCCGAACCTGATGGTAAGATCCCGCACCTCGAGTAATGGATTGCCGTTTTGCCGCACAGTGCATCCTCCCTGCCTGCAGGAATCTCCCATATTCCTGCATTAGTGTCCGACATTAATTACAACCTGGCGGTCGGTCAAGCCTTTCTCGGTTAGTGTCCGACAAAAATTGCAGATGGGAAGGCTGTGCGGCGGCGGTCCGCTACCGGGGTGCTGCGGCGAAGGCCTCCCACAGATGCGCGGCCACAGGCCCCCTGCCCGCCCCGCGCTGGCGAAAGACATAGACCTCTATGTCAAAGCTGAGGTGGGTGTGAGGCAGGACGATCTCGCGCAAGCGATCCTGCGCCAGCTCTTCGGCGATCATGTGCTCGGGCAGGCGGCCCCAGCCCAACCCCGCCATCAGCAGCTGCTTCTTCATGTGCAGATCGCCGACGTACCACCGCCGCTGCCCCTTCTGGACGCCCAGCTCGCGGTCAAAAAGGCCGGCGGCCTGCCCACTGTCGCGCGCGATGATCTGGTGAAACCGCCGAAGCTCGGCCAGAGTAAGCGCGCCCTCCATCGCCTCAAGCAGCGACGGCGCGGCGACGTTGCGCATCACCGACCCGGCCAGCGGGCTGTAGTCGAAGCCCGCCTCTTCCAGCATAACCGGGATCGCCGGCGCCAGGGCGAGCACGGCCTCGCCGGATTGCACCGCCCCGATCGCGCCGGACAGGACCTCTGCGCGCAGCACGAGACGGGTGTCGGGAAAGCGGGTCTGCAGGCCGCTAAGCACCGGCGTCAAAAGGTTCGGATCGGCGGCGGCGTCGATGGCGAGGGTGATCGTCTCTTCCTGCCCTTTCTCGAAATGCCGGATCAGCTGGGTCAGGTCCTCGGCCTCGGCCAGCACCCGCAGCGATTGCAGATAGACCCGCCGCCCCACCGGCGTCAGCTCGAGCCGGTAACCCGAGCGGTCAAACAGCTCAGTGCCGGTCTGGAACTCCAGCGCCTTCAGAGCCTGGCTCACCGCAGGCTGGGTCCGATTGAGGCTCTCGGCTGCCAGTTTGACCGTCCCGGTTTCGACCACGGCGCGCAGCACCTTCAACTGGTCCAGTTTCATCTGCATCCCCACCTGATAAGCATCGCTAATATAGATGCGCAGGAAATATAAATTTCAATAGCGCGTCGGAGACCCTACCTCTGGATCAGCAAACGGAGGTATCCGATGAAACAGGTCAAATCACAGCACGGCGTCCAGCCCGACCAGGTTGGCCCCTTTACCATCGGCCGCGCCCTGCCCAATGCGGCGGTGCAATTCGTGGGGCCGATCATGCTCCTCGACCACATGCCGCCAAGGGACATCGCCCCGGGCGAGCTTCCCGATCCCGACGGGTCTTTCGCGCATCCGCACCGTGGTATCGCCACCTTCACCTACGTCCTCGAAGGCGCGTTGACCCATGCCGACAGCACCGGCGGGAACAGCACCGTTACAGCGGGCGGCGTGCAATGGATGAAGGCCGGCAACGGCATCGTGCATGACGAGATGATCCCCGCAGACCTGCGGACCCACGGCGGCAGGCTGCACAGCTTCCAGTTCTGGATCAACCTGCCCGCGCGCAACAAGGCCGAGCCTGCCGAGTACAGACCCGTCTCGGCCGAGGATTTGCCGGTCGTACCGCTGCCGGGTGGCCGCGCCCATCTCAAGGTGCTTCTGGGCGGATACGAGGACGAGGCCGCGCCGATCCCGGCTTTCGCGAAGGAATTCATCTGGCATGTCCGCATCGAACCCATGGGCTCGGCCCGTGTGACCCTGCCCGATGGCCTGCCCGTCGCGGGCTTCCTGCCCACGCAAGGCGGCATCGTTAGCGGAACGGAGATCGCCGCGCAGCGTTCTTTCGTGCTGGGCAAAGACGGCTTGGAAATCAAGATCACCAACCCGGGCGCCGAGCCGCTCGACCTTCTGCTCTTCGGCGGTGCCCCTATCGACGAGCCGGTGGCGATGCGCGGCCCCTTCGTGATGAACAGTGATACCGAGCTGACCGAGGCCTTCCGCGAGTTTCGCGCCGGCAAATACGGACAGATCACCTATCAACCCGAGAGCGCCTGACCCAGAACGGAGGGACCGCATCCGTGGTCCCTCCCCGTCACCCCGAACAAGCACCGGCCTGCGTCGCGGACCCTCCGCCGCCTGGCCGCCCCAAAAGGAACCATCCCCATGTCCAAACGCATCGCCATTGTCGGCGGCGGCTACATCGGCGCCGATCTCGCCAAGTCCCTCGACGACACCGCCGACGTCACCCTGATCGAGCCGCGCAGCCACTTCGTCCATGCGCCCGCGATGATCCGCGCCGTGGTCGATCCCTCGCTGACGGACCGCGCCCTGATCTCTTACGACCGCCTGCTCACAAACGGCCGCGTATTGCGTGCCCACGCCACCGGCATCGACGCGACCGGCGTGACGCTGGATGACGGCCAAAAGGTCGAGGCGGATTACATCGTCGTCGCCACCGGCTCGTCCAATGCCATGCCGTTCAAGCCGGTGGGCTCTGACATCGAGGGGCTGCGCCAGGCCAATCAGCACATTTACCAGCAGGTCAAAGCCGCCCGCACCATCGGCATTGTCGGCGCCGGGGCCGTCGGCACCGAACTGGCGGGCGAGATTGCCCATGCCATGCCGGACAAGAAGATCACGCTGATTTCGGACACCGACCGCCTGTTTCCCACCATGCCGGACAAGTTGGGCGACGCACTGGCGAGCAAGCTGCGCGACGTCGGCGTGACCCTCGTGCTCGGCAAACGCGCAGAGAACCTGCAAAACCTGACCGAGCCCTACGCCGGCAGCCTGACGCTGTCGGACGGGTCCGAGCATGACTTCGACCTGATCTTCCCCGTCCTCGGCTCCCGCGCCAATTCCTCTCTTCTCGAAACCCTGCCCGACACGCAGAAAAGCACCGCGAACCGCATCAATGTGGACCCCTGGCTACGCCCCTCTTCGCTGCCCAACGTCTTTGCCGCCGGAGACGTGTCCGACGCGGGCGACGGCATGACCATTGTCGCCACCAGCCGCCAGCTGCCCTGGCTCAAGTCCACCCTGAAAGGCCTGATGGCGGGCAAACCGCTCGAAGAGTTGAAATCCTACAAGCCCTGGGGCCCCAAGGCGCCGATCCTCGTGCCGCTCGGCCCGAAGCGCGGCAATTCCTTCCTCAGCCTGTTCACCGCGGGTGATTTCGTGACCCGCAAGATGAAGGGCGAGGATCTGTTCCTATCGAAATACAACAAGCTACTGAACCAGGCTTGAGTAGCACTCGCCATGATGGCGGGACGACTGGATTGCACCCCAAAAATCGGGGTGCATTGTGTCTGCATCCGACGCAACGCCCCTTGATACCCTGCCGGGCAGACCGAGAAGACCCCTGCGTGACGACCAACGTTCACGGTTCATCACGCTCAATAGGCCACGTCCATTCGACCCGTCGCCGGTTTTCACAGCCTTTCCCAGACGGCGGGAAGTAGCGTCCCCACGATGCGCCTCGAGGTCCTGCAGCGGGATGCTGGTCTTGGGCGCTGGCTGCCGTTCAGTTGTCTTGATGGCCCCGCTCCAAGCCGTATTGTGCCCGGGTATCCTGGCGTCATCTACGATCCCACCTCGTCGGCGTTTTTGCGAGAGCAGCCGCTGCATCGCTTTTTCATAACACCCATTCACACTCAGCTATTTGGCAACCTTGATCTAGAAAAAGGCGGCACACTCGACCCTCACCGGCCATTCACGCAGCCATCGCGACGCGCAGTTCGCACACCGAACCGGCCATTCGCTGCGTACGCGAAAAAAATGGGGACGAGCTCACAGTCTTGCGACTGCCGAATGACCGCAGCGCGGACCTTCCTGCCGTTCGCTGCAGACGCACAGTTCCCGCTGCAGCTAAGAAGACCTCTTGGAGGAAGGGCGGGAAGCGGAAGTTCGCTGCGCGTGCAAGAGATAGCAGCGCGCCATCTTCGAGCGGACATTCGGTGTGTCATCACTTGCTTCTTGCAGACGCAATGTATGCTCGCTTCCTTGAGATCACATTGCCAAGCGGGCAAGGGCGTTGATCGCCGCGGAGTTCAATGCCACTCCCTGCGGGTCAACGGCGGCACGACCAATCGCCACCGCCACAAAGGCCCGCCCGATCTCTTGGGTCGATGTGCCCATGCCAAACGGGCGCATGAGCGGCGCCAGTTTCGCCACCAGGCCGTATAGCGGAACGCTGTGCCGGAGACCCCGACGGGTAGCGATGGCCCCCGGCTGGAACACCACGACCTGCCTGAAGCCAGTTCTCACCACGGTATTCTCGGCGCGTCCCTTGATCCGCGCCCACAGTTGGCGGGACGTCTCGGACCTGTCCGCGCCCGGACCAGAGACGAAGACAAATCGGCACTGGCGGCTTTGGTCGTAGAGCGCCTTGACCGCGGCGGACACAAAGCAATGCTCGATCCGGGTGAACTCCTCCGCGGTATGTCCAGAACTTGGCGATCCCAAGGCCCAGAAACAGGCATCGATTGCGGCGAACTCCCTCGCAATGGTCGAGAAATCCTCGAAATCGCTGTGCAGGATCTCGCGTAGCTTGGGGTGGGTGCGGCCGCTCGAACGGCGCAGAATGCAGATCACTTCCATGATCTCCGGGTGATCGAGACATTCAAGAAGGGCACCCGACCCAACGGTGCCGGTCGCGCCAAAGATTAGAATACGTTTGGTCATGTGTTGTCCGCCGATATGCTGACCGGCATGCTGCCGTCACGAATTGCACAGCTGAGCTGAGAAGATTCCGTGCCCTGCTGGGGCACTCTCGACACTCCGGCGCGGACGCCAGTGATCACGTTGATCCCTCTGCCATCGACAGCTGCTGCCTGTAGTCCTGAAGCCGGGCGTTGGCGGTGCTGTCGATGAGGATAAGAACCGTGAACAAGGCGATAGCGGTGATCAGGCTGGCGCGCCAATAGGGCCCGTCGAGGAAGGGGAGCGCCAGAGCGCAGAGGGCGATGATCGCCGGGAAGACCCTGAAGACCGCGATGCGGTAGTCGTTCAGCACCTTGTCGGCGCGGGTGATCTCGGTGGCGATGAAACCGGCAGCGTCTTCGCCAAAGGCCGCCGGGACGCCCGCCAGCCGGGACTGTGCGGGGAAGAACAGGCCCACGCCGAGGATCAGCAACAGCCCGCCCGCCCCCAGCATCGGGACCGTGAAGGCCCGTGCCAGGTCGGTCGTGGCAAGCTGCCGGAAGCCGAGACCTGCCAGCCCGAATGCCAGTCCGAAGGTCAGGAACGCAACGTTGGAGAGCATTTCGAACCGTGCCCAGTCGGAAGCGGTCTTGACGATGTCCATGGGGTTACCTTTCGGTTAAAGGGATGGCAGGGTCCGATTGTCTCGGCCCAGCCCCGGGCATCACGTTACAGCTGCCAGGTGAAGCCGGTGTCCTTTTCCGACCGCTCCCAGAGCCGGGCCATGACCGGCTTATCGTAGGCATGCGCGTTCAGCGTGCCGCGGCCGACCGGACCGACGAACTCGCGGGTGCCGGTCGGGCCATAGAGCGCGCGCTGCTCGGTCAGCGCCTCTTCGGTGGCGCACATCACCTCCGGATAGGCCCCCTGTTCGGCGGTCTGAACCATCGGCGTCTTGGTCATCAGCCACCAGATGAACCGCATGGTCCGGCTGCCACTGGTCGAGATCAGCGAGGTCGCGGACGAGCCGGGGTGGCAGACGAAGACCTTCACGCCCCTGCGTCCGGCCGCTTCCAGCCTGTCCTGAAGCTCATAGGCAAACATCATCTGCGCCAGCTTGCTCTGCGAATAGGCGGTGTTGGCGCCGTAGCCCTCGTCCCAGTTCATGTCGTCGAAGCGGATGGTCTTCAGCCCCATGTTGTAGCCGAGGCTGGCGACGACGACGATCCGGCCCTTGGTCTCGGCGATCCGGTCAAAGAGCATGCCGCAGAGCGTGAAGTGGCCGTAGTGGTTGGTCCCAAGCTGGCTCTCGAACCCGTCAGGAGTCAGCTTGCGGGTCGGCACTTGGGCGATTGCGGCGTTGCAGATCAACGCGTCGATGCGCGGCGTGGTTTTCAGCACCTCTTCGGCGGCTTCGCGGACCGAGGCCTGCTTGGCCAGGTCCATTCGGATGAAGCGCACGGGCGCATCAGCGCCGAATTCCTGTTTCAGTTCCTTCACGGCGGCGGCGGATTTCTCGGCGCTGCGGTTCAGCATCACCACCTCGGCGCCCTTGCCCAGAAGGATGCGCGCGGCCTGAAAGCCCGCGCCGGCATTGGCGCCGGTGATGATATAGGTCTTGCCGGCAAGATTGCCGAGGCGTGCGGGCGTCCAGCCCCTGGGTCCGAAAGTCGTGTCAGCCATCTGTCTGATCCTTGGTATGGGTCTATGGAGGGGGGGCCGGGTATGATCCGGGCGCGCTGTCTTTGCTTCAGTCGTGAAGCTGGCTGAACAGCGTGTCTCCGCGCCGCCAGACCGGCAGGTAGCCGGGGTATTCGGGCTTGAGCGCGCTGACCTCGTCGAGCTGCGCCATCTCCGCTTCGCTCAAGCTGATGTCGGCGGCTTTCAGGTTGTCGACCAGCTGCGCTTCCTTGCGGGCGCCGACGATGACGCTGGTGACGCCGGGCTTGTGCAGCAGCCAGGCCAGGGCGATCTGCGCCACCGAGGCGTCCTTTTCCTCGGCGATCTGCGCCAGCGTCTCGATGATGTCGAAGCCTTGCTCCTTGGCAACCGGCGGGAAATCAAAGGCGACGCGGCGGCCGGAGCCTTCGGCCTCGCGGGTGTATTTGCCGCTCAGGAAACCGCTGGCCAGCGGGCTCCAGATAAAGGTGCCAAGACCGAGGTCGCGCACGGCGGGGAGGATCTCGCGCTCGAGCTCGCGGCCGACGAGGCTGTAGTAGGACTGCGCCGAGACAAAGCGCTCGGTGCCCAGACGCCGCGCCACACCGTCCGCCTTGGCAATCTGCCAGCCGGCAAAATTCGACAGGCCGATGTAGCGCACCTTGCCCTGCCGCACGAGGTCATCGAGCGCGCGCAACGTCTCTTCCAGCGGCGTGGTGACGTCGAAATTATGCACCTGGTAGAGGTCGATGTAATCGGTGCCCAGCCGCTTCAGGCTGCCCTCGACCTCGCGCATGATGGCCAGCCGGCTGGTGCCCAGATCGTTCGGGCCGGTGGTCATGGTGTTGTAGAGCTTGGTGGCAATGAGAGTGTCCTGACGGCGCGACCCCAGCGCCACGCCCAGCATCTCTTCCGAGACGCCCGAGCTGTAGACATTGGCGGTGTCGAAGATGTTGATGCCCGCCTCGATCGCCAGATCGACCATCCGGGAGGCGAGCTCCTGACCGGTGGCGCCAACCAGATCGGCATAGCTGCCGCCTTCGTTGTCGAAGGTCATGGTGCCCAGCGTCAGTTCGGAAACATAGAGACCGGAATGTCCAAGCTGCTTGTATTTCATCGTGCTGTCCTCTGCGCCGCGGCGCTTGCGTTTGTAAACTGTGGTGTTTACATAGAGGGGAAGGCGCCATCAGTAAACCCCCGTGTTTACATTTTTCCAGCCAAGCGGGGTGTAACCGATGAAACTCACTGAAAAGAAACGAAAAGACATTCTGAACGCCGCCATCCAGGAGTTCCGCGAACAGGGGTTTCCGTCGGCGCGGGTGAACAGAATCGCCGAACTGGCCGAGGTCTCGAAGCGCACGCTCTACAAGCATTTCGAGAGCAAGGAGGTGCTGTTCCAGGCCATCACCGACATCCTGCTCGAGCAGATCGCCGCCACGCCGAAGCTGCGCTACAACCCTGAGGCCCCGCTGCGAGAACAGCTGATCGCGGCGGCGCGGGATTACATAGGCCACCTCTCGGGCCCAGAATACATGGGCCTGAACCGGCTGGTGATGTCAGAGCTTTTGCGCGATCAGGATCTCGCGCAGGCCTTCTTTGCAAAGGCGGCGATGCAGGACGGCCCGATCCAGGCGCTGATCGGCGAGGCAATGCAGGCCGGAGCGCTGCGCCAGGCCGAGCCGGGCTTTGCCGCCGGGCAGCTTCTGTCGATGATCAAGCATTTCCTGATGTGGCCCGAGTTCCTTTTGGGCGAAAAGGCCGATCTGGACGCGGAGGCCGTCATTGCCGACTGCGTGCAGATGTTCCTCGCGCATTACGGTGAGAAAGACTGAGGGGCGCCGGGTCAATCCGGTGAAGCAGGGCGACGTCATGATCTGACATCACCCCGCCTTGGGAACTTCCCTACGTGAGGCGTTAGCCTGCAATTTCGATCCCGATCTTGCCCATGTGGGACTTCTTGAGAAACGCTTCCTGCGCGTCGCGCAGGTCGCGCAGCGCGTAGGTCTCTGCGAGAATCGGTCGGATCTCACCCCGTTCGATATAGCCCACAAGGTCGGTAAAGACTTCTGGGTCCTGCCGAGTGCTGCCGATCAGTGTCAGGTCCTTGAGGTAAAGCGTGCGCAGGTCCAGCTCCACGATCGGACCGGCAATGGCCCCTGAGGTGACATAGCGACCACGCACCGCCAGCGCCTCGAGCAGCGCGGGCCAGCGTGGCCCGCCGACGAGGTCGAGAACGACGTCGAAAGCCTCCTCCGGCACGGCGTCTTCGCGTCCGATAATGGCGTCAGAACCGAGCGCTTTCAGGTCGGCGACCTTGGCCGGGCTGGTCACTGCCGTGACATGCGCGCCGCGTCGCTTGGCGAGCTGCACGGCCGCAGAGCCGACGCCGCCCGAGGCGCCGGTGATCAGCACTCGCTCTTCGCCAAGCCCGGCCCGCTGGATCATCCCCTCGGCGGTCGAGAAGGCGCAGGGGAAGGAGGCCAGTTCCACGTCGGCAAGTGGGCTGTCGATGCGGAGTGCGTGTTCGTCCTCGACAGTGGTGAACTCGGCAAAGCCGCCGTCGCGCTCCGAGCCGAAGGTGACGAGCGCCTCCGCATCTCCTCCGGCGGGTCGGTGCATGGGTCGCACCAGCACCCGTTCGCCGACGCGCGTGATGTCGACCCCGTCGCCGACCGCGACAATCTCGCCGCAGCAATCGGCGCCCTGGATGCGCGGAAAGCTCAGTGCCCCGGACCAGGCGCCATCGGCGTCCGAGGCACCGTCATAGCCCGTGGCCGCCGCGGAGTTCGTATCTCCGCGCACCGCTTTCGAATACCAGCCGGTGCGGGTGTTCACATCGGTGTTGTTCGCCGCCGAGGCGCCCACGCGGATCAGCACCTCGCCCGCACCGGGGTGCGGCACGCGCACGTCCTCTCGCCACTCCAGTTTGTCGAGACCGCCATGGCCTGTCAGAACCATAGCCTTCATCGTCTCGGGAAGGGTCATCATGTCGCTCCATCGTGTAGAATGATTACTCTACTTGCGTAAGTAGAGGGATCACTCTACAGCGTCAAGCATGACAGATACCAAAACCAAGATTGCCGCAGGACTTGAGCAAGCCTTCGCCGCCCGGGGCTTTGCCGAGCCCAGCGTCGAGGATCTGCGCGATGCAGCGGGCGTCAGCCTGCGCACGCTTTACAAGTATACGCCATCACGCGCCGACATGGTGGTGGCAGCGCTGGAGCATCGCCACGGGCGCTATCTTTCGCACCTCTTCGATGACCTGCCCGCGGCGCAGGAGGCGGTGCTCGACGTGCTGTTTGAACGGGTCGGGGCCTGGATGGCGACGGAGACTTCGCATGGCTGCCTGTTCCACGGAGCGGTCGCCGCAGACCCAGGCAGCGAAGGGCTACGCGCGCTGCTGGCGCGGCACAAGGCAGAGGTGGCCCGCCGCGCCGCCGCAGCCACCGGGCTCGACGGCCGCGAAATCTATCTGTTGGTGATATTGGAGGGTCTGACACAAGCTTGGTCGCTGCATCGCGATACCGCCGTGCTCAGCGCGAAGCGGCTGGGGCACGGACTTAGGATGAACGGCGCCGCGTGACGGCGCCCTCCTTCACGTGCGCGCCATGCCCGCCAGCATCGCGCCGAGAGCGACAAAGTGGATCAACATGATCGCCCGGTCGTTCCAGAGCACCCCGACGATCAGCCAGCCGAGAACCCCAACGATGAAGAGGTAGAGGTTCCACGGCGTCCAGCCAAAGGCGGTGCCGGCATAGCCAAGGATCTGTATGATGGAGGCCGCCCATTTCACGACGAAGGCTGTGCCGTCGCGGCCCGCGAGACTGACACCCTCAGACGCCACGCGTAAGCCCCCCGTCGATCCGCCAGTTCTGCCCGGTGACATAGCCGCCGCTATCGGAAGCGAGCCAGCCGATCAGCGAGGAGACCTCCGCCTCGCGCCCGTAGCGGCCCATGGGAATGCGCGCGCGCCGGTCTTCTGTTTCGGGCAGGCTGTCGATGAAGCCGGGCAGCACGTTGTTCATCCGGATGTTCTGCGCCGCATAGCGGTCGGCATAGAGCTTGGCGAAACTGGCAAGTCCTGCGCGGAACACGCCGGAGGTCGTGAAAAGCGGGTCGGGCTCGAAGGCGGCGAAGGTCGAGATGTTGATGATCGCCCCGCCGCCCTGGGCTGCCATGATCGGCGTGACCAGCCGGGTCGGGCGGATCACGTTCATCAGATAGACGTCGAGCCCGTCGTGCCAGTCCTCGTCGGTGATCTCGAGGATGTCACCCTTGGGGCCGTGCCCTGCCGAGTTCACCAGCACGTCGATCCGCTGCCAGCGGTCCATAGCGCCGTCGACTAGACGCTTCAGGTCCTTGACTGAGCGGTTGGAACCGGTGGCCCCGAAGCCGCCAAGCTCCTCCCCCAAGGCCTCGCCCTTGCCGGAAGAGGAGAGCACCCCGACCTTGAAGCCATCGGCCGCCAGCTGCCGCGCCGCGCCAGCGCCCATGCCGCTGCCGCCCGCTGTGATCAGAGCTACTTTTTCTATCGCCATCTCTAAACTCTCCATCTCTTTTCCGTGGCATCGAACTCGCCTATGCATGTTTTAGATACGGAGAAGAGGCGCGTGCGGCCAGCCAAGCGCAGCTGTTGCGCGGGTGTAGGAGAACTATCGTGACGAGCGAAGCCAATCTGCCGTCCCTGAACGGCCTGCGCGCTTTCTCGGCAGCCGGCAGGCACTTGTCCTTCCGTGCAGCGGCTGAGGAACTAGGCGTGACGCAGGGCGCCGTGGCGCAGCAGGTGCGCGGTCTTGAGGAGCATCTCGGCCTGCGCCTGTTCCTGCGCGAGCCGCGGGGGCTTAGCTTCACCGAAGAGGGGCGGACTTACCATGCCGCGGTCGCCCGGGCCTTCTCCCAGCTCTCCGACGCGACGGGGGCGCTCCTGGAGACGCCCTCGCGCGTGACGATCAGCGTGACCCCGACCTTCGCCTCGAAATGGCTCATCCCGCGGCTCGCCGAGTTCACCGAGGCCCATCCGGGGATCGACCTCCGGATCACCGCCACTGAGCGGGTCATGAGCTTCCACGCCGACGGCATCGACATCGCGGTGCGGCAGGGGCGCCCGCCGTTCGGGGCAAGCCTGCGCACCGAGTTGCTGTTCCCGCAGCAGGTTGTCGCAGTCTGCTCACCGCAGCTCACGTCCCCGGACAACCTTCCCATCGATGCGGCCGCACTGTCCCGTATGACCCTGCTGCACGACGCGCACGATCTCTGGCCGCAGTTTCTTGAGATGGCCTTCGGAACCGTGCCGACGGCGTCACGCGGTCTGCACTTCAGCCAGACGACCCTGAGCCTTGACGCAGCCTTGGCCGGTCAGGGTGTCGCCCTGGCCAGCCGTTTCCTTGTGCAGCGTGACCTTGATGCCGGTCGCCTGGTGCGTGCTGTCCAAGCCGCACTGGAGGGTGGTCAGGATTTCTACGCCCTTCTGCCTCGTCAGGGCGCATCCGAGGCGGCACATCGGGTGATGGAGTGGCTACTCAGCATTGCGCACGAGGAAATTCGATAGGGATCGAAAGGCGGGCAACGAGCGCGATATTTTGCTAAGCGGCGACTACAGGCTTTCGACTACACGACCGCTTCGGCAATGTAAGGAAGATCCCCGCGCTCAGGCCGAAGTTCCGGCCAGGGCGGTTCACAGCGAATGGCATCTCGCTGCATGCACAAAGCCGACGAGGGACTTCGTGGTCAGTTTGGGTTCGCTGCTGTCGTTCGCCGCACGGACCACCGACGTCAGCTGTGGGCCGCCCGTGCTCCTTCGCCGTCGCGCAGGTAGGGCGGTTTCCGGACCTTCGCTGCAAGCGCAAAGCGAGACATTGAAATCAAAGAAGCAGCCATTGGATCGATGTCGGAACCGTTGCAAACGAACGCCAACGGACACCTCAAACTACATGTATGCTGACATCGTCTCCGGATTAATTGCGCGGTTCAGTATCCGGCCTTCTTATCGGCTTCATTGTTTGCCGTGGCCCTTTTGGGAGTGCGCACGCGCCGCTATCTCATTACTGACCAGATCATTGATGACCATTTGGGCTCTCAGACTTTGGGTGCGTCTTAATTCCGTTCCATGCAGTTGAGGTTTACGAACATTGTTTGCGGCATCGGCCTGCTCAGACCGCAGCCGCCATCTCTTGTCTTTTCCAATCAAAGTCTTTGCCGGAGCTGAGGACGCTCCAGGCGATCCGGGCGAGCTTGTTGGCCAGTGCCACACCAAGTTTGTTGTGCTGCATCCGCATTGACGCCGCTTCCAGCCACGGACCAAAGCTGAACTTGTGCCAGTTCTTGGGGCGCATCATGATTACCTGTGCGGCCTGCACAAAGAGCATGCGCAGATAACGACTGCCCCGTTTTGTGATGCTCCCCAATGTCGTGCGCCCGCCGGTGCTGCTTTGCCTTGGGACCAATCCGAGCCAGGCTGCAAAGTCGCGTCCCCGGTCATAGGCCTCGCCCTCGCCAACTGCAGCAACCATTGCCGTTGAGATCATCGGGCCAATACCCGGGATCGTCATAAGCCGCTGGCAACCCGGCTCAGTTTCGCTGACCTCCTTGATTTCAGCCGTGGTCATCTCGATCCGTTTGTCCAGCCAGATCCAGTCCTGCTGGAGACCCACGATCAGTTTGCGCATGCGCAAGGACATCTCGCCGCTGCGATTGTCGAAGATGGCTTCAAGCGAGTTGCGTAAGGCAGACACACTGCGCCGGACGGTGATACCCTGTTCGATCAGAAAGGCCCGGATCTGGTTCATCGCGGCCGTCCGCCGCGACACAAGGCGAGACCGGACGCGATGCAGCGCTTGCAGGTCAAGCTGGTCCTGCGTCTTCTCAGAAACCGTTTTAAGATTGGGGCGCAACGCGGCCTCTGCAATCGCCTCGGCATCGTTGTAGTCGTTCTTTTGACCCTTGTTGAAAGGCTTCACGTAAATCGCTGGAATGATCCGGGTCTCAAATCCCAACCCACGGAATGTCCGGCTGACAAAATGCGCGCTCAAACAGGCTTCCATGCCGACGACACAACGCGGCAATTGTTCAAATGTCGCCACCAGTGCCAGCCGTTTGATCTTCTTGCGGAGAACAAGCTGACCATCGCGATCAAAGCCAACCAGATGAAACACGTCCTTACCGATATCGATGCCGACTGACATCAGTTCATCAAAATCATTCTTCGCCATGCTACTTCTCCAGTTTGCAGAAATAGGCCAAGCCTAACCTGCTGGGTGAAGCAGCCGGTACATCCCATTACTGACCGCGTGAGGGGCGGATTTCTTCGCAGTTGCGGCAAAAACTGGGCCGGCACGAGCGGCCCCAACCGGACCTTGATCCAGCAGCATTTCGCTGCATTGCAGTTTCGCCGAAGCAGTCGTTCCAAAATGTATGAAACCGCATCGAATTGCTGCCGTACCTTAAGTCATCCGATGTAACCGAGCTGTTGACGCGCTATATGCCATCCCTCAAGAAATGCATTGCTGCAGCGACCAACGGCCTTTAATCCCGGTTTGAACGGGCCCCGATCCTTCGTTGAAACTGAGGCTATCATTAAACTTCAACTGTCTTCCCGGGATTCATGATATTCTTCGGATCAACGGCCCGTTTCAACGTTGCCATGAGCGAATAGGCAGCCCCGTGCTCTTCCTCCATGTAGCGCTTCTTGCCGGTGCCGACGCCATGTTCGCCGGTGACGGTCCCGCCAAAGGACAGAGCGAGCTTGTTGACCTCCGAGGCCAGTGACTTGGCCCGCGTCAACTCGTCGGGGTCCTTCGGGTCAATCAGGATCATGAGGTGGAAGTTGCCGTCGCCGACGTGACCGACAATCGGGGCGATCATGCCGGAGGCTGCCACCATGTCCTTTGACCGCGCGATGCACTCGGCCAGCGCCGAGATCGGAACGCAGCAATCGGTAATCAGACCCTCGCAGCCCTTGCGAAGCGATTTCCCGGCGTAATAGGCGTTGTGCCGCGCAGTCCACAGCCGATTGCGATCTTCGGCCTTGGTGGCCCACTCAAAGCCCGACACGCCGAACTCTTCGCCGACGCTTTCAAACATCTCCACCTGTTCTTTCACGCCGGTGTCCGATCCGTGGAACTCAAGGAACAGATGCGGCTTTTCTGGCAGGTTCAGATCGGGGTTGAAGATGTTCATGCCTTTCATCTGGACCTCGTCCAGCAATTCGATCCGCGCCATCGGAATGCCCATCTGGATTGCCATGATCACCGAGTTCACGGCGTCGTCGACGGTCTCGAAGGAACAGGTTGCGGCCAGGATCGTATCCGGCTGGCCGAACAGGCGTACCGTCAGCTTGGTGATGATGCCAAGCGTGCCTTCGGAACCCACGAAGAGGTGTGTCAGGTCATACCCCGCGGAGGATTTGCGCGCACGGGAACCGGTTTCGATGATGGTGCCATCGGGCAGCACGACTTCAAGCGCCAGGACATTTTCGCGCATGGTTCCGTAACGCACAGTGTTCGTGCCCGACGCCCGGGTGGCGGCCATCCCGCCCAGTGTGGCATCCGCGCCGGGATCGACCGTGAACATCAGGCCCGTTGCACGCAGCTCGTCGTTGAGTTGTGTCCGCGAGACGCCAGGCTGCACGACGGCGTCGAGATCGCTCTCATGGACTTCGAGAATCCTGTTCATGCGGCTGGTGTCCACGCTGATCCCGCCGTGGATCGGGATCACGTGGCCTTCGAGCGATGTGCCGATGCCGAAGGGGACGACCGGAACCGCGTGACGCGAACAGATCTTCATGATCGCGGACACCTCTTCAGTGGTCTCGGGAAAGGCGACCGCGTCAGGCAAGGCAGGCTCGGAGTAGGCCTCGTCGCGGCCATGCATCTCCAGGATGGACTCGCCGGTCGAGAGGCGGTCGCCCAACAGGTCTTTCAGGTCAGAGATGGCTTGAGCGGTCGTGTCCGTGGTCATGGAGGGTCTCTTTAGAGGATGGTCTTGAATGGTTTGGGTCTGGATTGCCCGGGTCAAAGCGAAGTCAGTCCAATTGCGTGTCGGCGGTATCGGCCTGATCGTCGCCGGCCCAACGCGCGGCCAAATGCAGCAGGATGATGATCATCGCAATCGGCACCGACATGGAGATCCAGACCATCGGAATCCCGAGCGTGTCGGCGGTCAAGCCGGATTGGCGCGCCAGGAACCCCTTGGCAAAGCCGCCACGCAGGCCAATGAAGCAAAAATAGACGACCGGCAAAACGAAGGTCAGAACCGCTGCGCTGTGGACAGCCTCGGCAAGGAAACCCAGCAGATGAGGACGCTCGGGCGCGACGCTCTGCATCAGCACCGCGTCCGAGCGCGTCTTGAACGACAGCGTCGCCCCCAGAAGTCCGGTCCAGACCATGGCATAGCGGGCCACGTCTTCGGTCCAGACCGGGGGCGCGGAAAACACGTAGCGGGCAATGATCTGCAACACCACGGTCAGGAACATCAGGCAGACGGCGAAGACGGCGGCGCCACGTGCGACGCGGTGAACGCTGTTGCTGGCTGTGATGATGGCATTGCGCATGTATCATCTCCTGCAAAAGGGGCCGGGCCTTGCCAAAGGCCCGGCGGTTGCGCGTCAGCGGTTGGCGTCGGACAGATCGGTCCAGACTTTCACGTCTTCGGACGGCATCAGGCCGGAATCGTAGACCGGCTTGGACGCCTCACGGAACACTGCGCGCTCCTCCGCGCTTAGGCGCTGAACGGTCACGCCCTTTTCCTCCAAGGCGGCGAGGCCGCGCTCGGAGGCTTCTGCAAGCCACGCGCGGGCTGCTGCATCAGCGGTTTCGACGGCGCTGTCCACGGCGGCCCGGTCGGCCTCGGACAGGCCTTCGTACCAGCTCTTGGAGACGAGGACAGCGCGCATCGGGATGATCACGCCGGCGTCCGAGAAGTTCTTGACGAAGTCGGTCTGCCCGAACATCACCGGCACGAAGGGCGAGTTCAGGTAGCCGTCGATCACGCCGGTTTGCAGGCCGGACGGGACTTCGCCCCAGGGTACGATGGTGCCGCTGGATCCCCAGGCCTGGTACATGGCGATCTGGGCATCGTCGAGCGCACGCATTCGCAGGTTCGACATGTCGGCAGGCGACCGGACCACCGCATCGGTGGTGATGATGCCAGAAAGCGGCCCGAGCGGCGCCAGCGCCAGAACGACGACATCCTGATCGGCCAGCTTTTCGTTGACGCGGTCAAAGACCTTGCCGGCTTCCAGCACGCGGTCCATGTGGTCGACATCGTCGAAGATATAGGGCAGCCGCACGCCATAGATGAACGGGTCGACCTGCGCGATGGCGCGGACATCCGACAGCGAAACTTCCAACAACCCGGTCGACACCTGGTCGAACTTCTCGGCTTCGTTGCCGACTGCGCCGCGCGGCATTTCGCGGACGTCCATTCCGGCTTCGGTCAGGGCCGCTCCGAAGGCATGTGCCCAGTTGTAGGATCCGCTGGTATCGAGGTCCGGAGCGCTATCCAGGGCGATCTTGACTTCCGCGCTGACCGCGCCGGACATCGCCAGCAATGCCGCCAGTGAGAGTGCCTTGAGTTTCATGTTCTTCTCCTCCTTAAGTATTCTAATTGACTGAAAAGCCGAGCAGGCCGGGCAATGTGAGCGAGAGGGCCGGCCAGTAGACCAGCGCCATCAGCAGCAGAACCTGAACGACGATGAACGGCAGAGAGGCGTAGGCCAGACGCCAGTAGTTGAGATTTGTCAGCGCCGAGACGACCACGAGGCACTTGCCCAGAGGCGGCGTGATCAGCCCGACACACAGGTTGAAGCACAGCACGATGCCAAGCTGGATCGGGCTGATGCCCTGTTCCAGCGCTTGTGGCGCGAAGAGCGGAATGAGCAGCGTCAGGGCCACGGGCGTGTCCATGAACATCCCGGCAATCAGGAAGATCGCGACGAGGAAGAACAGGTATTTCGTGCCAGTCAGCCCAAAGGACCCGACCCAATCTGCCAGAGCACTGGACCACCCAAGTTGCCCCGCCAGGTAACCAAGCACTGAAATCGCGGCGAGGATAATGAAGATCGTGCCGGTCATCTTGGCCGTTGCCTCGACCGCGTCGAAGATCATGCGCAGGGTCAGCCCTTTGTAGTACTGGCCCGCCACGAGGGCGACCACGACTGCCACAGCTGACCCTTCGGTCGGTGTCGCCAAGCCAAAGACCAATGCTCCGAGGATCACCACCGGCAGGCAGAGCGCAGGCGCCGCGTTCAGCAGGCTGGGCAGGAAAGGCGGCAGATCGTCAGACCTTCCGCCTGGGTGGCCCTTCATCGCTGCAATTATGGCATTCAATGCCATCAAAGACGCGGCGAGAAGCAGGCCCGGCACCACGCCTGCGATGAACAGGGCGGCCACCGACGCACCGGTCAACCCGCCATAGATGATCATGATGATCGAAGGCGGAATGATCGGCCCGATCATCGACGAGGCTGCGGTGATCGCGCCGGCGTAATAGGGGTCATAGCCACGGGCTTTCATCTCCGGCACGAAGGTGCGTGACAAGGCGGCACTATCCGCGATGGCCGAGCCCGAAATGCCGGCGAAGAACACGCTTGTCAGAATGTTGACGTGACCCAGACCTCCCCTGAAGCGACCGACGATGGACATGGCAAAGTCGATCAGGCTGCGGGTGACACCGGCACGGCTCATGATCTCGGCGGTCAGAATGAACAGCGGCATCGCCATGAATGCGAAGACGTCGAGTTGTGCGAAGATACGCTGCGGCAGGATCGACAGGAACTGGCTCTTGTCGAGGGCCACGAAGGTCAGAACGGAAACCGCGCCCATCAGATAGGCAAAGGCCGTGCCGCTGATCAGCAATATGATGAAGATGATGGGAATGAGATACATTGTGCTACACGGCCGTTCGCATTGCGCCCGTCTCGGACAGGCCAGCGCTGTTGAGGATGGGTGGATGGGTGACGATTGAACGCAGATCGATGTCGGAGGGCTTAAGGCTCGCCATGTCGGGGCGGGGCCTCGCCGTTTCCGGGTCTGCCGCAAAGAACGTCTCGATTGCTCGTGCTGCGGCAAGCATCGCATCGTCCCCGCGCACCGGCCCCAACATCTGCAACCCGAAAGGCATGCCCTGTGGGTCGCGCCCGCAGGGCAGCGTGATCGACGGGCCACCGGTAAGCGAGCCGCGATAATTCAGCGCCAACCAGCGATAATAGATGTCCATGCTTTGACCGTCGATTTCCGTGGCATGGCCTTGGGTCCAGGGGAACGGGGAGACCGGTGCGGTGGGGAGGAGGATCACGTCGACATCGTGCATCACCGCATTGAAGCGGCGCAGGATGCGCGTCTGTTCGGCATGCGCCCAGGCCCGGTCTGCCAAAGTCATGGACTGGCCCAGTTCGACATTGGTGGCGATATCGGGGCCAAACGCGTCGGGATCGGATTTTATGACCTCGCCGAAGGCCGCGACGAAGCTTTCGGCCCGCAGGATGTCGAAGCATCGGTCCATGTCGCCGAGCGCCAGATCCACCGCGCGGCAGTCCTGAACCTGCGGCGTGATCTTCTCGACACGTGCCCGGAAAGTCTCCCGAATGGCAGGGTCCACCGGCGCACCGCCGAAGTCCTCGCTGAAACCGACCCTCAAGTCCGAGAGGCTAACGGCGGGCAGCGTTGCGAACCTGTCCGGTGTCGCGCGTAAGGACAGCGGATCGTCGGGGTCGAACCCTTCGCAGACCCCCAGCATCAGGACCAGATCCTCCACGGTGCGCGCCATCGGGCCAAGCACCGAAATGCCGGACCAACCCAATGGCCGCGTCGGATGGGCGATTACGTCGACGGACGGCCGGTAGCCTACGATTCCGCAAAGCGCAGCCGGCAATCTGAGAGACCCGCCCGTGTCCGACCCGGTGCAGAGGGGCAGAAGATCTGCCGCCAGTGCCGCCGCAGATCCCCCCGAAGACCCGCCAGCGATAAGGTTGGCATCAAACGGATTACCCGTCGCACCCCAGACCGGGTTGCGGCTGTTGCCGCCGGCACCGCATTCGGGAACATTGGTTTTGGCTAAGATGATCGCCCCGGCGTCGCGCAGCCGCGCAATCATTGGCATATCCAACTGTGGACAATTTGCTCGCATCCGCGGGCTGCCATGAGTGGTCAGCAACCCCTTGGTATCTTGCAGGTCCTTCACACCCACCGGCAAGCCGTCGAGCGGCCCCTTGGGCGCTCCGGACCGCCATCTGCCTGTCGCTTGAACCGCTTCGCCGACCGCGCGTTCGGCATCGATCGCGGTGAGGGCGTTAATCTTCGGATTGACCTGCGAGATCCGCTCGAGGCAGGCCGCCAGATACTCGCTCGGGGTGAGCCTTTGGTCCGCAAAGCGTTGCAAAACCTCGTGCGCAGACAGGGCCATCATTGTGTCCCCTCTCATGCGCCTACCCGAACCGTGGTCAGCGTGATCGAACCTGCCATCGCCTTCCCTCCCAGAAACGATTTCAGTTAAGATAAAGCGGGTCGTTCCCGAAGAATATTGAAAATTCCGCCGGTAACCTTAACCAAAGGGAATGATTTTCAGCTCTTCCGTCGCCTTCTCCAGACACTTCAAGAAGAACGTCAGGGTGGGATTCGTGTCGACCTGTTCGATGCGCCAGAAGCAGCGTGCTTCGGACAGAAGACCGCGGGTGTCCAATGGAAGCGAAACGATGTCGCCGCGCGCCGCATGGGCCTGAGCCAGGCGTTGCGGCATGAGACCCAGAGAGGGGATCGCCTCCAGCAGGGCAAGGTTCAACGTCAATGACAGGGAGGCAATCGTGTTGGCCGGTGGGGTCAGCCCGTACCCGGCAAAGAGCGCATCAATCGCGCGCCGCGCCACCGAGTTGGCCTGAGGCAGAATCCAAGGGAAATCCACCACATCGCTCCAGTCCAGGTTAGCCCGTTTTGCCAACTGGTGATTGCGCCCGGCCACGACGACCACCGGCTCCGCAAACAGGCCGAGCTGGGCGATGCCGGGCAGTTCCTGGGGCTGCCAAATCCGGGCAATGAGGACATCCAGCTCACCGGCCTCCAACTCGGGCAGAAGTTCGACGAAATGGCCTTCCTTTATCGAGATGCTGGCCTGCGGCGTGCTGCCTTTGAACAGCGCAATGGCGCCGGGCAAAAGGGTGGGAGCAACCGAGCTGACAACCCCAACCGAGACCGATCCGGAAACTCCGCTCGCCATCGCCTCGATGTCAAAGGCGGCCCGGTCCAGTTGATTGAGCGCCTGCCTGGCGTATTCAGCGAGCCTTTGCCCGATCGGCGTCAGAAACAGCCGGTTCCGCTCGCGCGTCACGATGGGAGCCCCGACAATCCTTTCCAGTTCCGCAATCTGCTTGGACACGGCGGGCTGCGAGACATTAAGCGCCTCGGACACCCGCGCGACCAATTTCAACTCGGACAAGGCGGCAATCACCCGCAAGTGACGGATCGTGATCGCCTTCTGGAACGCAAGGCTTGGAATGGTCAATACTCCCGGAGCTCTTTGCGTCGACACTATCATCATGCCTTGCTTGTATGAACACTGGTCGAGCTGCGGCTCAACTGGGAGCACTGGAGTGAATGGTAACCAGCGGGCGGAAGAACGTGCCTTGGTTAGAACGCCGCTCCCACACAAGGTTTTCAGCAAAGCCAGCTTGCTTTCGGCCGGACGAGGACGATGTCCGCTCCCCACGGAGCACTCTGGTGATCCCGCTTCTGTCGCAAATCTCTGCTTCCCGACCGTCGTGTCGATCTGGCCAGCGCCTGAGTGACGACTGGCTAAATGTCCGCTCCCAGCTTTCTCGCATCTTCATATCGCGGCTGCAGCGAAAGTCCGGAGTCCGCCCGACCTGCAGGGGGTGCCAGTTGATTCGCAGCTCAAAATGTTGATGGCTGGTAGGCGCCGCCAAGCCGCCGCGGAGCTGGCAAGCTCCTGAAAATGCCGCGCTGCATCCGAGGTTGGCCTAGTGCCCAATCTTGCAGACGCGCGTCTTAGCGCCAGACGGGGTTGAGTGTATCGTCGAGGCGTGGAGGGCGCGATAGATGGTCGACACGCGTGATTTCGAGAAGATGGAGCGCGATGGGTGGGGCACACCATCAATTGCACGGAATTATGCCGATGGTTTCGACATGGCCACGCGACTTGTCGCCCGAACGCTGGCGGATGCTGTAAACGCAGGTCCGAATACCGAGGTTCTCGATTTATGCACTGGCCACGGTGTGGTCGCGGCAGAGCTCGTCGAGAGAGGAGCGAAGGTCACCGGGCTGGACTTTTCGGAAGCCATGATCTCGCTCGCCCGGGATGCGGTGCAGGGGGCGCGGTTTCTTCAAGGCGACGCCATGGACATGGGGTTTCCCGACGCGAGCTTCGATGCCGTGACAATCGGCTTCGGGGTGCCCCATTTTCCTGATCCTCTCCGCGGCCTGAAAGAGGCCGCCAGAGTATTGAAGCCGGGTGGAGCAATCGCGTTCTCAATTTGGCACGGTCAGGGCTCGGACGGTTCGTTCGGCTGGCTATTCGATGCAGTTGATCGGCTTGCCGATCCCACAATTACCCTGCCGGACGGGCCGGACGCCCATGTGCTGGCTGACATCTCTGTTGCCACGCCATTGGTCGAGGAGGCGGGCTTTGCCAACGGCACGCTCGTCGAGGTCGACTCTGAGCTGAGTGTCTCCAGCCCCGAGGCGCTTTTCGATGTCTTTGACGCTGGTGCTGTGCGCGCCGCTTCGCTGCTCCGCCGACAACCCGCTGCGAGGCGGGCTGCCATCCGGAATGATCTGGCGCAGCGGACCCAGGCAGAAGGGACCAAGGGGGCACTGGGTTTTCTTGTTCCAGCTCCGTCTGTGGTCGTGTCGGCTGTTCGTTCCTGACGATGGTCTGCCAGAGCAGTCGTTGCCCGCTTCAGGTCAAAGGCAGGTTCGCCCGCAACGGGTCTGCACATAGAACATTGTCAACTGGACGTGCCCGGAGCGTGACGCCCCTATTCGTCTCATCCCTGTGTCGCGCTCCATGAGCACACCCGCGCGGCCACCATTGCCAGGTGGTCGTCGAGGCTCCTCCCGGTCAGCCGTTTACGCGGTTTCAGATCGTGGTCGCCATCCCCCAACCAGAACACCTCGACAGCTGGCGAAAGCGGGTACCGGTCGACCTCGTCGCGGGACCCGAAGTGATCGCGCGTGCCCTGGCAGATGAGCGTAGGGCAGGTGATCACCTCGAGATGGCCGTAGCGTGTCTTTTCGGGCTTCTTCGGGGCGTGGAAGGGGAAGCCAAGGCACACCAGCCCCGTGACACGACCCGCATCGAAGAGGTCCTGCGCAGCGAGGCTTGCGACCCGTCCGCCCATACTCTTGCCGCCGATGAGAAGCGGGCCGTCGCAGGCCAATGCGTCGATGGCAGAGAGGTACTCGGGCACGTAGGTCTCGGCCTTGGCGGGCGGACGTTTCGACCCGCCGCTGCGGCGCGCGGCCATGTAGCTGAACTCGAACCGGGCGACACGGAGGCCAGCCTCAGACAGCGCCTCGGCCACGGCGGTCATCCAGGGAGTGTCCATGGCGGACCCGGAGCCATGGGCCAGCAGGAGGGTCGTCCGACCGGGTTCATTGCCGTTCAGCAGAAGATCCATAAGTCCCCTCGTCATCGGCTCAACGCAAGAGCGCAAAAATCACGCTCATTCTGCCGGTTTCGTGGACTGCACCAAGCTTTTTCAGTGATGAGTTAAACAGCTATCAGAGCGAAATCAACATATGGACGCCCCATACGCTTAAGGGGCAACATATTGAGGTCAAATCAATCTCGCGGGATCTTTGCCCCGATTCCGAGACAACTTCATCCGGATTTTCACCGTCTGTAAAACTACACCGAGTTTTTCCCAAGACGAAAAATCACCCAAAATGTCTCTTTGTTTTCAGCTAGATATGAACCACCTAAACTTTCGTTAACCTAAGATTGTCCCGAAACAAAGCTGAGTTTTTCCCGTTTCGGCCATGCGAAGAAGAAGCCAAGAAAAAAGGGCCCGCAAAGCGGACCCTTTTTGAAAGCCATTGGATGAAAATCAGGCAGCGCGACGCGCGATCGCTTCGGATGGCGACAGGATGACAGCCGCCAGCCCGCTCTTGTCTGGCAGCCGGAAGGCCGGAAGATTTCCGTTGGCGATGGCTCGGACGAGATCGGCAGTAGTGCCCCCTCCCCGCTGACAAGCATAGGCAATCGGATCCAGCGACGCGCGCTCTCTTGGCTCTGCTACCGGAAGCGCCGCGAACGGAGCCAGAAACGCATCAAGGTGCCGCCGTGCGAAGACGACGTTCCGCACTGCGCCTCGGGCATCGCGCGGGACTAGGGGCTTCACCAAGCCCGCGGCATAGAGCGCCTGCATTTGAGTAAGAGTGGCACCGATATAGTCCGGGACGTCTGCCAGGGGGACGGCCGTCTCGAAGTCCGACAGCAGAGTTGCGATTTCGTCGGCCTTGAACCGGAGCAGCCCGCTCTCGGCGTCTGTCGCGCCTTCGGGAACGCGGCCCAGCCTCTGGAGGAGCCGTGACATCCGGGTACGGTTGATGCCCAGCGTCTCAGCAAGACTTTGCACGCTGTGATACCGCCGCTTCGTCACCTCCTTGCCGAGAACCTTGGTGCCCACGTCCACGGCATCGTGTTCGATGATATGGTCTCTCATGATGTTGCGGATCGGACCCGGGTCTTGCCCTTTGCTGCGACGATCCAGCCAGCTGAACAACAGGCCATAGTGCGCCAGAGGCCCGGCCTGAACGGCACGCGCAGGAGAACGGGCACGAACTTCGTCCAAGGCTTTGACGACCGCATCCGGCCCACCGGCATAGTAGCGAAAGCCGGCCTCGATGGCAGCTTCCTGCTGTAGCCCAGGAAGCTTCTTTGCTGGCTGCCGATGGCCGTGGGTCAGCGTGGTGCCAAGCATCAGACAGGCGTCGAGCACTTGCTGGATGGACTGCCCGGAAAGCCAGTGGTCCGTCGTGCTACCTCCCCACAGACGGGTTTCGAGCCAGAGCAAATATGCAGGAGTCGGACCTTCCACCTTTCTCGCCTGCCCGTCCACCTGCGCCTGAGCTTCCTGCAGGGTGCGCGTGGGCCTCGACAGACGGTTCAGGGCTGCCCCGTGCTGCGGGCAGCGATGCACGGCCGCGAAACACCAGTCGAGGCGCTGTTTCCACGCCCGCGGCCTGCCATCCTCGGACAGACAAACTGGGCAGTATTTGTCTGCCGCGCGCACGAGAAAAGTCTTCTGCATTCGCTCGTCGCGAAAGCCCACGTCAGACCCGATGGCCCGCATATTGGCCCGCTGCAGCGTCGGCAAATCGGCAGCCGCAATCTCGGCAAAACGCGCCACGGCGTCATCGCGGCCAAGGACAAAATGCTCGGTGTTGATGCGCATGTCAGCCAGCAATCGTGCGATCCCCTGCCCGGTGTGGATCGCAGCGAGCCTTCCTGCGTAGGACAACAGGGTTTCGCGCTGAGAAAACGGTACGTGAGGAAGGAGCTGCGTCATCGCGACCACCCCCCGTCGATAAGTGCCTGCCGGACCGTGCCCCAAGCACCCTCCGCGAAGGGCGACAGGGGGTAGGTCCCATACTCGAGCTCAAACTGCATTCTGGCGTCCCGGAGCGTCACCTCGGTGCGTTCGTTATCCAAAGCCCTGCCGAGCGTCTCTTTCGCGAGACGAATGCACCGACCGGCCACGCCACCTTCGGCAAAGAGGATGCGCTCGGGCAACCGCGCCTCTGTCGGCAGCGACAGTCCAATCTTGTCAGCACAGAGTTGCATGCTGCGCGCAAAGGTCTGTGCCTCCAACGACCCTTCGACAATCGGAGACAGCTCGAACTTGGGAAAGCGCCGATCCGTTTCCGGGTCGGTCATGACGCCGTCGCGGAGCTTGTGGACCCCGGCGATGATAACCGCGACCGGCCATTCGCCCTGCAGGAGAGATTTCAGGGTCTGCACGGCGCCTTCTACATCGCGACCAGCCCCCTTGCGCAGCAGGTGATGGGTCTCATCGATTACCAGCAACCGGATACCACGTTCCTGCATACTGTGGCGCGCCACGTCCCAGGCCTCGTAGGCCTTGGCACGCGGATTGATTTCGAGGTAGCCAAGAGCTTTGGCGATCCGGCCAGCAAGGCTCTTGATCGTGGCTTCCGGCGGCACCGTAACATAGAGCGTGTTGCCCTCGCGTCCGCGACCGGCCAACTCGAACATCGGCAACGCGCGCAGGGTCCGCATGGCCAGCGCGGACTTGCCGGCTCCAGAATTGCCGAGCAGCATCAGGCCGCGGGTCTCAAGGGTCAAAGGATCGACGCGGGGCTCGGCGGTCAGTTCGCCATTCTCGTCAGATACGAACAGCATTTGAAGCCGCTGAATCAAGGCATCATCCCGGTCGAGGCGAAAGTAGCGATCCATCAGCCAGGCAAACTTTTCAGGATCCGTACTTTCAGCGGTCAGGGGCACGGACGGCAGGGTAGTCATGGAGAGAATATTCCTTCGATCTTTGGTGTACGGGGCGGAGGTAAGAGGAGCTCGTGAAAGAACGCAGAGATTTTTCAGAAATCTTTTCGATTCCTCATAACCTGCTGAATTTTCTAAAATAGAGGGCCCTCCTGCTGCGTTCACCCACAGGAGAGCTCAGGGGTCATTCCAGGAGATCGTCGTCGGCAGGAAGGGTCATGTGCCTATCAGCATCCTGATCCCGAAGTGCTGCGTCCGGCGCGGCGACCTCAACTTCATCCGCCAGCAAGTCACGATGCGGCCCGGCAAGATGGCGGCGCTCTGCAGTGTCCGTGTGCAGCGCAAAATGGGCGTCCGTCAGCTCCACGCCCTTCGCGTCACGCGGCCTGGCGAGAAGTCCGTTCATTGCCTTCAGCTTTTGCGACCGCTGGTCCATCTCGTAGACCAGCTCAAGCCGGGTGGCCTCTGCCTCTGCGTCGACCTCCCGGCGTGATACCAGCCACTCGCGAACGTCCATCTCGGTCTTGCCGATCCAGCGCTCGTCGGCCGCCACGATCGTAGTCCAATTGCCAGCATCGATCCGCACTTCAATGGTACCGACGTCGCCTTGCCAATAGCAGACCTCGACGGTCACGTCGCCACGCTCATTCCAGAGGCCTACAAGGAACCCCCCTTGATAATTCACCCGGTTGATTGTGAGCCCGTGGCGCCCCAATTTTCGTTTGACCCTGGTGCCGAAAGCCAGGCGCATTTCACGACTGCTGAGGTGCCGGACCGGCGTGTCTTCGGTTGCGTTTTTCCAGGCTTGGCGAGGCGTCATTCCGAGGCCTTCCTGGCGTTTATTGTGGTATCCATCGACCGTCCACCGGACCAACCAGGTTAGAAACTCTTCCAGCGTCAAGGTCGCCCGCGCTGCAGGATCGTTTCCACCCCGTTCGACAACATTGGAGAAGTTCCGGCCCGAAAACCTTTGCAGGAATGTCTTGTGCATGGTGCCGAAGACACGCTCGATAAACGGGCGCAGCCAAGGCTTCCCGGCCGGGGCGCCGAGGTTCGTGATCCCGAGAGACGCGAGAATGTGATACGCCTCTTCCGAGGTGTAGGATGCACCGCGATCCAGGACGACTTCTTCCGGCGCTCCATGCTGAAACCAGTCAAATTTGCAGCCGGCAGCATCCGAGATCGAGGTCTTGTCCGTGTAGACCATCTCGAGGGTCTGCTTCAAAATTTCGCCGACACCCTCGGGCACGATCTGAAGGGCCAGGAGACAGCGCGTATGCACGTCGATAGCTGCGGAAATCACGACCCGTTTCGCGCGTCCATCCAACCCCAGGATCTCCGCCTCGGTCGGGGTCAAGAGTTTGAAAACGCCTGTCAACCGCAACAGGAGGGTCAGGTCGATGGTATATTCATCGATCTCGACGCGTTCGAGCGCTCTTACGGTCGTGATGCCGACCCCGAGCGCATGCATGTCACGGTAGGCCTGATCAAAGCCCCTGCGACGGATCGCCAACTCGGCCCGTCCAAGGCGCGCAGCCTGCTTGCGGACAAACGCGGGACTCACGCGGTTCGAAAGGCTCGGCAAAGGCACTTCGGCGCTGAGGCGCCTGGCATTCTCTTTGTTAATTTCAGCCAAGACGCTGTCGTGCAGAGCGTCAAGCTCGGGCCGCTCTTGGTCGACAAGCCGGTCGATCACCGAAGTGACGAAATCTGCCAACTCATCAGAATGTCCTGACTTTCCGCCGCAATTGCGCAACGCGTCATACAGGGCATTCTCTCCGTTCTTGCGCAAGACCTTGAGCCACTTGTAGATTGATGCTCCCCTCGAAGACGGGTCTCCGTTCTTCACCGACAAGTCGAACACGAACGGTTTGCGCGCTTTCTCCTCGCCGTAGAGCGCAGGACGCCTGCTGCGGGTCTTCCGATCGGAATTCGCATCTTGAACAAGACGCGCGTGAACCGTCCGCGCCCTGGCGATGATCAACTCGGCATTCTCCTCGAATGCCCGCCGTGTCACGTCAAGCCGGTCTTCGGCCATCAACTCTTCGGCGGCGAGCGCACAGGCTTTGCGCACGAGCATGCGCGCCGTTTCTTTTTGGGTACGCCAGTGGCGCGGGGTATGTTTCGGGTCGCTAATGTTTGCGCCGGGCCGGCTGATGATATCCAGTTGCCCGTGGCTGTTTTCGATTTCAACCCGTGCGTAGCCGAGAAGCTCATGTGCGCGACCCCGCACGTTGCCGCTCTTCGGATCGGCCCACTCATCCCACACAACAACGTACCCCTCCGGTCGTACGTCGATTACTTCTGCGGAACGCGGCCCAACGCGGAAATGGCAACCGATTTCCAGCAACCTGCGACGAGGTTTCGACGAGACTGACATTACACCCCCTCCGTACGCGCGATGACGGTCCGGGACGTGATGCGCTCCGCCGTGACGACCTTGGCGGCTTCAGAACGGATTGCCCGGATCACGCTCCAGAACCCCGGCGCCCCGATGCCGCAGGCCGCGAGGAATTCGCGGATCGGCAACGGTTCCGTCAGTGTGCTTAATGCGTCAAGCACCTTGTCATCCATGTCCACGTCAGGATGGCGGGCGGCATGGAACAGCTTGGCATTCGCCAGCGTCACGGGGTCGATATTGCGTTCCGTCACCACGCAAACCCTGTCAGCGGTTTCCGCCGTCGCAACCGCGGCCACAGCCTGCATCTTCTCGCGAAACGCATAGCGTTCGGCCTTGGTCTGCGGCTTCACTGAGATTGCGGTACGCCGCCCATTGCTGTGGGTCAGCCTGAGGTCGAACCAATACGGCGTGGCCTTCACTGAGCCGTGACGCACCCGGATCGGTGCGATTTGCTCTTCAACATCAACGACACCCGGCCGATAGATGCTGCAGATCGCCGCTTGGTATTCTTGCAGACTGTTGTACTCCAACGCCTGCGATTTCCCGTTTGCATTCAGGAAAGTCATCTGCCCCACGAAGTGAAATGGCGATTTCTTGGGAATGGCTCGCTTGGCGCGGGACCGGAGATAGGTGTCGTCGAAACTCATCTTGTCGTCTTTCGTTTCGGCAAGCCTTGCCCGACCTCTGAAATGGAAATTTCAGAGCTATGGCAGAGGTTGCCGATTGATTTCTGCAAGCCGCGGCGCCTTGCCGTCGTCTCATGCGCAGGAAGTACGGGTTGGTCGCGAAAAACTAAGCGAAAATTCTTAGAAAAATCGCGAAATCAGACCAACCTATTGACTCTAAATGTTATTTTTCTTCTCAGAGGGCGGCCATCGATGGCAGATCTGCTCTAGATCGGATACAAGATCGTCCAAGCCGAGCTCAAAGGCCTGTCTGGCCAGCTGCCGGGGCCGCTGTTCGGTAACGCGCCGGGCAAACTGCAGCGGGACGCCCAAAACATCCCCGCTAATCACTGTGCAGTAACCCGTGGGGTCAGAGCCGGAAAGCGCGGTCGGGGCGAAGGGGCTTCCCAAACGATACCAACGCGACAGCGTTCTCGCCCAGCTCGCGTCTTCGGTCACAAGGATCAAAGGCGAAGTGACGATTTGGGTTGCGCCGAGCGATGGATGGTCTTCCACGTTCCCAGCCAACGAGAGCTGCGCACCGCGGAGAACCGGTGTCCAAGACTCCAGGCAAGGCGCGGCGACATCGGCACCCTCCGAGTCAGGGCCAGAGATGGCCGCGTGGAACGCCTTTAGATGACGTTCGAGAAACGCCTTGGGGCTGATGGTTTCGTGCATGTTCATGTCCTTCGAGCAGGCGCCCTCCCCCGCGATACACGGGAGAGACCGCAGTCAGATTGGTTGGGTGAACGCGCGTGTTCGGGTGACCGCATAGCGGAGCCGTCGAGAAATGAAAAACATAATTTATTGCGAAAACAGTCACTTAGCATAAATTCGACGGGCAACTCAGCCAAGCACCGCAGAGGAATCCGTTCATTCAGACGCATGTTTCGCAAGACGCATTCGTCGGAAACATTCTGTTTCTTGTTAACGCCATCCTAAAAATAAGCGGACCAGCTGCCTTTGCGTGTGCTGGAATATGAGGCCAAGTCTCAAAATCAGCGAATATGAGGTCTCCGAGACTGCTGTGCTGCCTTACAGACACGCTGCTCAAGGTCCACCCAGACAACCAGACCGAAAGATGCGAAAAGCGGGCGAGCGGCCTTTTTCGATAGGGGGGATCCGCAAACCGTGTTGGCCCGCTCTGCGGAGCTTCCTGCCGTTCGCCGCGGCCGCTCAGCTTTCGCTGCGGTTGCGAAGGCCTTTGGGATGAGGGCGGAAGGACTAAGCCGCTCCGCGGCATTGGCGTTCTTGGCTGATGGTGTGAACCGCCTGTAACGATGCGCATTTTGCGATCTTCCTGACCTGCCTGACGATTGGGGCCTTCTCAATCGATAGACAGGAGGCTTCCATGACAGAGGAGAGAGTAACACCGCTGCGCCAGCGGATGATCGAGGATATGAACATCCGGGGGCTGGCCGAGAAAACCCAGAAAGCTCATATCCGCAACGTGAAGCATTTCGCGGCGTTTCTCGGGCGGCCACCTGACACGGCCACGCCAGAGGAATTGCGCTCGTATCAGCTCAAGATGACCGAGGACGGGGTGTCGGCCAGCACGTTCAATGTGCGTATTATCTCGCTTCGCTTCTTTTCGGCACCACCTGCGGACGCGAAGACATGAAGCGGTTCATGCAGTTTCACCGCAAGCCCCGCAAATTACCCATCGTCCTCAGTGTCGAGGAGGTCGCCGATCTGTTGGCCGCCGTTCCCGGCCCCGGGCTCAAGTATCGCGCGGCCCTCGGCATCAGCTATGGCGCGGGTCTGCGCGCGTCCGAGGTATGCCATCTCAAGGTCACCGACATCGACAGCGATCGGATGTTGATCCACGTCGATGACGGCAAGGGCGGGCGAGATCGCAAGGCAATGCTGTCGCCCAACCTGCTTGCGTTGTTGCGCGAGTATTGGCGCGAGTCCCGCCCTGAAGGCTGGCTTTTCCCGGGCAAACCCAAGATCAATCCGCTGTCGCCGCGACAGTTGAACCGGGCGTTCACCTCGGCCAAGCACATGGCCGGCATCAAGAAGGCTGCAACGCTGCACACGCTCCGCCACAGCTTTGCGACGCATCTTCTGGAGGCGAACACGGATGTCCGGGTCATCCAGGTTTTGCTCGGGCATGCCAAGCTGACCACGACGGCGCGCTATGCCCACGTGGCCACCAAGACGATCCGCAGCACGGTCAGCCCGTATGAGCAGATCAAGCTGTTGCAAGACGAGACCCTCCGACGAGGGTTGGCATAACGCTCGGGGGCCGTGGCCCGGCCCAAGCTGGAGATCGCTGACATCTTTCGCGCTCATGGCCCTGCATGGCGGCGGGCCAATGCAGGGCATGTCAGCCTGTCCCAGCTCAAGGTAATGTCAGCGATCGAGACCTGTCGAACCGAAGCGCTCGGCGGGCATGTGGCGGGCTGCACCAAATGCGGCCACCACCACATCGCCTACAATTCCTGCAAGAACCGACACTGCCCGAAGTGTCAGGGGCCAGCGGCACGCGACTGGATGGAGGCGCGCGCCGAGGATCTGTTGCCGGTCGAGTATTTCCATGTCGTCTTCACGCTGCCAGCAGAGATTGCCCGGATCGCCTATTGGAACAAGCGGGCCGTCTATGGGCTACTGTTCAAATCTTCGGCGCAATCGGTGATGACCATCGCCGCCGATCCCAGGCGCATGGGCGCGCGGGTCGGCATGACCAGCGGCCTGCATACTTGGGGTTCGTCGCTGACACACCACCCGCATGTCCACATGATCGTTCCCGGTGGCGGCCTGTCGCCGGGCGGGAGCCGCTGGATCGCCTGCCGCCCCGGCTTCTTCCTGCATGTGCGGGTGCTGTCCCGGCTGTTCCGGCGCCTGCTTCTGGATGGGCTGATGGACCTGCACCGCGCGGGCAAACTCGCCTTCTTCGGCGATCTTGAAGAGCTGGCTGAGGCCGGTGCTTTCGCGGCCTGGCTCGCCCCGTTCCGCAAATCCGAATGGGTGGTCTACGCCAAACCGCCCTTCGGTGGCCCCGAGGCGGTGCTGGCCTACTTGAGCCGCTATACCCACCGAGTGGCGATCTCGAACGCCCGCCTGGTTAGCGCCGATGCCAATACCGTGGCCTTCCGCTGGAAGGATTACCGCATCAAGCACGGAGATCGCCAGAAGGTGATGCGGCTGGCCACCCCCGAGTTCATCCGCCGCTTCCTGATCCACGTCCTCCCGGACGGGTTCCACCGCATCCGGCACTACGGCCTGCTGGCCAGCTCGACCCGCAAGGCCAACCTCACGAAGATCCGCGCCTTGCTCTGCCTACAACGCCCAGAAGACCCCGTTGCGCCAAGTGCCGAGGCGGAGGCCGCCCCGCTCACCCTACGCGAGCCATGCCCCTGCTGTGGCGGCCCCATGCGCATCATCGAGATCTTCCGGCGCGGGCAGAAACCGATGTCGCGCGCCCCACCCAGAGAGCAGGCCGCATGACAAATCGCTTGTCATCGATCCTCTTTTACAGAATGGCACCGGATGCTCCCTGCAGACCCGGCCAACCCGGATTGCGCCTGCCGTCACCGGCCAGACCGAGCGGGTCCATTTGCCCCCAATCCCTCCGTGCTGTTGGAGCAATCAGGGGGCGGATCGATCACCAGCCACGCTATCAGCTGCAACCAGATCCAATGGTTGCCCGAAGCGTCCGCGCACTTTCCCCATAGCCTGATCCAAGACCCCCGCGGCTTCCTCCTTCCGAGGTTTGTCAACGCGGGCCGCCACCGCGGGATGGCCACCGTTGCGCCGCGACCCGCATCGAAAAACCTTCAGGGAAACTGACATTCGCTGCGGCTGCAAACTCATCTGACAACCGCGCTGAAAGCCGACGTTCAGAGAAACGTTGGCTCGACCCGACGTTGTTGCCTTGGCCTTGAGGCACGGGAGGCGCCGGACGAACGGCAAGTGAAATGGCAACTCACAGGGTGACGGGTTAGCCTTAGAAAAGTTGACTCGCGGACTTGATCACCCCTGTGTCTGCCGTCAGCGCCAATGGGACAGCTTAGGTCGATTTAATAAGAGAGGGTTTCTGGCACATCGTAACTAATGGGTAGGTCACAGCCAATCGCTTCGCATCGTCACGCTACCGCAGTGAGAGTTTGGTCGGTTGGCGCTTTGGTGCAAACACGATTCCTGCCACCTTCTTTTGCTTGATAGAGCGCAAGGTCCGAGGCGCGGAGCAAGTCTTCAACGGTGGTCCCAAACTTCGGTATGCATGTCGAGAGACCGACCGAACAGGTCACATTCAGAGATTGCTCCCCTATTCCGATTTCCAGCTCCGAGATCGTTTTGCGCAACTTTTCCGCGATTTTCACAGCGGCTTCGCGGTCACAGTCAGCAAGCAGGAGTAAGAATTCTTCGCCGCCAAAGCGGGCAGCCAGATCGCCTTCCCGGCGCGGAAAACCCTTCAGGGCTTCAGCGACGGCGGCAAGACACGCGTCCCCGGCTGGGTGGCCGTGTGTGTCGTTGATTGCCTTGAAGTGATCAAGATCGATCAGGATGGTGGACAGATCATTCCCGTCGCGCCGACAGCGGTTCCATTCGGAGGAAAGACAATCCTCAAGGTGGCGTCGATTGGATAGTCCGGTAAGCCCGTCAAGCTGGCTCAGCTTCTCCAGCGCGGTCTTCGCGTCCTCAAGGTCGGCCGTTCTTTCTCGGATGCTATCCTCCAACCCGCTCAGAACGCTCTTTAGGCGCTCCGAAAGTTCTCGGCTGTAAAGATACACAAGCAATGGTAGCGCGGCCAGATATACGGCATGACGAATGGCCGCATATATCGGCTCGTTGACCTCGCCCGTAAGCGCATCGACGATTTTCAAGAACTCGTTCAGCGCAAACAGGCCGAGCGCGATGGACACCACGTTACGCTGCCAACCGTCCGAGTGGCGGAACAGCAAGACGATCGGCACGATCAGCCAGAACGTCGCGGCACTGCGGAATGCCAGCTCGGGCCAGGTCTGCCCAAACTTCGATGTGGGATTAGCGATGATGTGTTGAGCCCAATACCAGAAACTCGAAAGGTAGACCGCAACAATCGTCGACACCCCGGCGGCGATATAGAGCTTCGCCTTCTTTTCCTGACTTGTGAGAAATAGGAGAAAGGCGCCCGCAACCACGATCAGAGAAATGTTTGATAAGGCGTGTTCCAGTGGGGGAAAAACGACATGCAGTTGTTCACCGGTGAAGACGCCGTAGGCCTGCAAGACCTTAATTGAGATCATGAAGACCTCACGGAACAGCGACAGCCCAATGCCAATCATCAGCAGTCGGTGGTTCGTCGTCTTATTTTCGCCAGCACTATGGTGCGTGAGCATCAACAAGAGTGCCCAGAAGATCGCCGCAATCCCAAAATGGACGATAGGATGTTCTGCGCCGCCGCCGGTTCCGGTGAACTGCTGCAAAAGGCCGAAGAAAATTTCCATTGATTCTGCCATGCAAGGCTCCCCGTGGTAGGTTCGCCGAAAAACAACACATTAAAGTTAAAATGGGGTTGCCGGACAAAACGGAGCGTCGGGCCTGCACCCTTTCGCGTGATTAACTCCCGCTGTCCGGCCACCTTCCATGGCGTTCGCAGAAGCGACGAAAATCGAGCGCGCGCGGCGAACAGCAGTAAGGTCCGTACTGCGTGAATTCGCCAAACACCCAATTTCGTCGTTGCACCGAACGGCCGCAAAGCCGGGCTGCACCGCAGCAGGACCGGGTGGTGGTGAGTGGCCGCCTTGGGCCGTCCCTGCGGAACGGCCTGAGGTACTCAGATTTCCTCCGCTTCGGCGATCACCAGCGCGTCTTCCAATTCGACGCCCAGATACCGGACTGTACTGTCCATCTTGGTATGCCCGAGCAGTAGCTGAACCGCACGCAGGTTGCCGGTCTTGCGATATATGTGCGCGACCTTCGTACGGCGCATTGAGTGCGTGCCGTATGACGTCGGATCCAGCCCGATTGAATTCACCCATTCCCGAACCAACCGGGCGTACTGTCGCGTAGAGATGTGCAACCGCTCGTGAAACCGGCCCGGCCAGAGGAACTCCGAGCCGATCATCAGTGGCTCTTCCATCCAGCGCAGGATTGACTTGCGCGTGCCTTCAGTGATCTCGAACCGCACCGGCCGCCGGGTCTTGCTCTGGATGATCGAAGCACGTTCCTTGACTTGGCCGGAGGCATAGATGTCCGCGACCCTCAGCTTGACGAGGTCACAGCCGCGCAGCTTGCTGTCGATGGCAAGGTTAAAGAGCGCGAGGTCGCGATGGTTTTCGGCGATTTCCAGTCGCACGCGGATAGCCCAGACGTGCTTCGGCATGAGCGGGCGCTTCTGGCCGACGACGCGGCCCTTGTTCCAAGCGGGGCGGCAAGCGCGAATGGCTGGTAAGTTGGCGATGGACATGGTGGCTTCTCCCATCCGCCTCAATCCACCACAGCGCCAACCCGACGTGGCTATAAAAGGTAACACGCCCAGGTGCGGTTGCGGAGAAGGCCCGCAGCGAGCTCAACACTCTGCAGTTCTGCAACGCAGCAAATGTCAGCTTTCAAGGCGCTACTGCGATAATCAAGGCATCTGGATTGCCAAATCGGGTTGCACGTTTCAGGATGAACATGGAGCACAAAGCTTGTTCCGCGTCTTTCATGACGAGCGAGACGGTGACGTTAACAATGGAAACAATTTAGATGGCGTTGAAACGACTGCGGAATCCGGGTTTCCCCTCCATTATCGATTTAGTCTGGGTTCTCCCCACAGTAATCTCGATCCTTTTAGCAGAGATCACGTTTCATTCCGGCATTGTCCTTCCTGTTCCGTTTCTTATCATTATGGTCTGCGTCGGCATTTCTGGAGCATTTGGCGGAAAGTTCTCTGGGCTCGTCGCCGGGGTCTTGGCGATGTTATTTATTGGCCATGCTCATTTTGAGCAGTTTGGACCCCCCACATTAACGGGCGGACCGCTGCATGCGGCCCTCGGTTCGATAATGTACCTTCTGGCAGGCATAGTTCTGGGGCGCTTGAAGGATCAGCGCGATACCAGCGTCAAAGCCTTGCGCGAAAACGAGCAAAAACTTCGAGTAGCATTGTCAAATGAAGTTGCGGAGAACAAAGCTCAAACCGTCAAGGTCGGGGAAAGCGAGGCGCGACTGGGGACTGCAATCCGAATTGCCCGGATCGGGCATTTTTCCTTTAAAGCCTTTACTGGCAATTGCACTTATTGCTCGGAACAGCACGCTAAAAACCTTGGCATGACGCCTGAGGAATTTATCAGGATCTCAGCGGACCCGGGCGTCAGGCTGCCCCACGTTCACCCCAATGATCATTCCGTTGTCGTAGACGCGATCAATTGCCTGAATTCCGGCAAGTCCCAAACATTTGAATTCCGTGTACTGCGCCCTGATGGCGACATCCGCTTCATTCGCCAGATTGAAGAACCGAAGTTTGATTCAACAGGAAAGGTGGTCGAACATATCGGCACCAGCATCGATCTCACAGACTTGCGCCAAGCAGAGGCGCGGGCTCGTCAATCGCAGCGAATTGAGGCGATTGGCACGCTGACAGGTGGCGTGGCGCATGATTTCAATAATCTTCTTGCTGTTATCCTTGGCAATCTTGAGCTGAGCCTTGAAACCGACCAGGATGACGATCGCAAAGAACTTATCGGTGCCGCAATCACAGCGACCATGCGCGGCGCTGGCCTGACGAAGAACCTGCTCAGCTTTGCGCGACGCGCGCATCTTGAACCGACACGTATCAACCTGAACCAGATTATACAGAACACTATGACGTGGGGCTCCCGGGTCTTGCCTGCGACGATCAATATCGAAAATTCGTTGATGGCGGGGCTCTGGGATGTCGAATTGGATGCCACTTCAGCAGAGAACGCGTTGATCAACATTCTTCTGAACGCGCGGGATGCGATGCCTGACGGCGGCAGGGTGACGATAGAAACAGCCAATATGCGTATCGACGACGAGTATGTCTTTGATCGGGAGGAGGATATCGAACCCGGGCGCTATGTCATGCTTGCCATCAGCGATACCGGACATGGCATTCCACCCGACAAGATCGAAAAGATCTTTGAGCCCTTCTACACCGACAAACCCGTTGGCGAAGGGTCCGGATTGGGACTGTCGATGGTGCAGGGCTTTATCAAGCAATCTGGTGGCGCGATCCGCATCTATTCCGAAGTTGGTGTCGGCACGACGTTCAAGCTGTACTTCAAGGCGGCCGAGCAGCGGAGCAAGCCCCAACGAGCCGCGCTTCGCGAACCGCTCAATCACCACATGCCGCATGGCAGAATCCTGATCGCTGAAGATGAACTCGAAGTGATGCAGATCTTGACCCGGGTTCTGGAAAGCGCGGGATATGCGGTCGCAACCGCACAAAGCGGAGACGCGGCTCTGGAGCTGTTCAAATCCAATGATCAATTTGACCTTCTGCTGACTGATGTTGTGATGCCGGGCAACCTGCAAGGGCCCGCGCTGGCAAAAGAGATCCGCTCAATCAATCCAGACCTCCCGTGCATTTTCCTCTCGGGCTACGCGGCAGAGGCGACAGTCCATGGCAACGGATTGAAGCCCTCCGACATTCGTTTGATGAAACCCGTCAGCCAGCAGGACTTGCTAAGCGCCGTATCCAAAGCGCTGGAACCCGTCGACAAGGCCGAGTAAGAAAATTGCATTCATTCGTCAGGAATATTGGTTCAAGATCCGATGGATGGGATGTTTTGGTGGCCTCGACTAAGGTAGTGCATGAACGAAGGCCGCCATACCGGCGAACTCGGTGAACGACCGCAAAGTCTGCACAGTGTGAGTTCAGGGCTGCCTCGACCTCGCAGCCGCAGCGAACGGCCGGTTCGGCGGGCCGCGCAGCGGCATTCAGAGGATGCGATGAACGGCAGCTGTGGGCCGGTCGCGTCGGTGCTCCGTCAAGCTGGGACGGTTGGGAAGCGGACTTTCGTCAAGGCTGCAAACAGTTTAGTTCGGGACGCAATAGCTGACATTCGTTCTGGAAACGGCTGTGTACCTCCAGACGCGGCCCCCCGAAGAAACGGTTTAGACCATTCGTCAGCAGACCTAGCCGGGGTCAGCTGTGCCGTCGAGCCTCCCACCATCAGTATCATTCGTCTTGAAGAGCCTTTGCACACTCGTTGACTACATATTCGGGCACGCTCTCGAATTTGTGTGGGTTGAGCTGCATAACGTATTCATTTTCAATATGATAAGACTCATTGATAAACTTCGAGATCACATCGTCCTGATGCTTGCCTTTGATGACACGGAACAACTGAATCTTCTCGTAGCCGACTTCAGTCTCGGCGAACTTCTGTTTCATTGCTGCAGCATCGTTCACTTGTGCAACCAATGCATCGTAGTTGAAGGCTGGCAGCATTTTTTGGACTTGTGCTTCCGCCGCGGCCTTTTCTTCTTCGCTCATGTCCCGGTTTTCCAAGGCAGTTACAATGGTTGGGACAAGTCGGCCTTTGAACAAACTAGCCAGGAGATTGTAGGCGTGGCCGACCTCGTCGATTATCTCGTAATGCCTTCGGAGATAGATCGCTTTGACGATGTCATCCGACGCGCCGCCCATGATATCAATGCAGATTTTGGCGAAAGTGCGGATGTCATCGCCAACTATTGAAGTTTCCTTCAAAATCCCATTTCTGCAGGAAAGAAAAGTCGCAGTAGGCTTCGGATCTTGAAATTTGTGAGACAGACTCTTGATCACGTCGATGGCTGGTTCGATGTCATGGGTCAACATCAAGGTCGTTCGATTGCGAAGATTACCTTTGCCTTGAAATAGCTGATGCAAGATCGCAAATTTCTTGTTTTTGTCAAACGATGAGATTGGATCATCAAGGATTACGATGTCGGGGTCTTCACTTAAGACCTGATGCATAAAGAGCACCAAGGCAAAAGCATTCTTTTCACCGTAACTCAGGTGTTTAGTAGCCGACTCGATGAAATCCGAAAGATCATCGTGCTCGAGCTTCATCTTGTATGAGTCCGGCTCTGAGATGATCTTCACCGAATACTTGTATCCTGCCGATCGCAAAAACCCATTGATGCTGCCCTGGTTCTGTTCAATCGTCTTCTTAATCTTGGCCTTGTGTTTGTTTATTTGTCCTTTCAGGTTACCAACTTTCTCGATCAAGCTGTTCAGTTGCGCATTGATTGGGTCAGTTACTGCCCTTGAGGGTTCCGAATCCAGCTTGTCGATCAAGCCAAGTTCGATCTTTAGGAGCGGCAATGTCTTGTCGATTTCGTCGACATCTCGCAATGAGTAGAACGATATATTCCTCAGCCCTTCCAGTTGTTGGATAAGCGCCTCAATGCTGTTTTTTAGGTCATTCAGATAACTCATCTGAATCGCGGTGAGTTCCGTTTTGGCCTTGGTGATTTGGTTGAGGTTTTCTTGACACACGGGGCTGAAGTACGCGCCAAGCCGTTCAATGACTTCCTTCAGGTTGTTGAGGTGATTGATTGCTGTGGGGTCGTACTCTTTTGCAACAGCAAGAGCGGTTTCCTTTTGTTCGGGCTTCTCTAAAGATGTCGCGCAATAAGGGCAGGTGTCACCGAGGTCCAAGAACTCTTTCCCTTTGATCTGCCAGCCAATCCATTTTGATGGATTTTTGCTTGTAACAAAGGTCTCGAATGGAAGCAGAGAATCCGGAATGTTATCAATTTTGTTTCCTGAGCCGAATGCCTTATGGACTTTGCTAGACTTCGCTATGGAGCCGTCTTTGTTAGGCTTCCCAAAAGCATCCCTCAAATCTTTGAGGTCTTTGATCATTTGTTCGATTTCAGGCCGATCGGCGAACGCCTTCTTGATGCCTTCAAACAGCTTCTCAATTTCTAACATCGCCTCGTCATATTCAGGCGTTTTTATGAATATATCAAAGCTATTTTTGACGACCTCGTCTTGCTGGAAAACGAACAAGTTCACATATTCCTCGTCAAAAACTAAGGCTGATGAAAGTGCGTCGATGCCTGAGACGCTTGGTTGGCCTACCCCTTTCTTACCCCGCAACTTGAATGGGGCGAGCTCAGACAGCGAGCCATCTTGCCTAGCCTGACTGACGATAGCCTTGGCTATCGTGCTTTTTCCAATTCCGTTAGGACCATATTTGATGTTTAGACAGCCCTCGGTCACAAGAATGGCTGCCGTGTCAATGCTGTTACAGTTTTCAATTGTGACTTCTAAGTTGGCCATCGGTTTCTCCAAGCAATTCACAGGTACCGTAACTGTCAAAGGCAGGCTGTCAAAGCATTTGGATACATAGCGTAGCCAGACTCTTCAATGACCGCTATTGCGAAGCTGCGGTGCAGCACGGGATCGTACAGGTAAAGTCCGGTATGGGCCGGAAGCGATGTTTCACCTGAGTGCTGCTTGTTGGGAGATCAAAGCAAACTCAACAATAACATTGCGGTTGTCGCCGCAAGTACCCCGAGTAGAACCTTGCGGAATAGAGCTTCGGACAGTCTTCCGGAAACGGCCGCGCCGGTTGCAATGCCAAGACCCAAGGCAGGCGCGAGCCAAGCGGCCAGTTTGAGGGTCGACGGACTGAAGCCCGAGACGAGGGCATAGGTCAGCACGTTGGCACCATAGGCGAAGACGAAGAACGCAAGTACGGTTGCGCGGACCGAAGTTCTGTCGAAGGACCGAACCGACATCCAAGTCGCCGCCAGAGGGCCCGGCATGGCCAGCATCCCACCCATGATTCCAGCCAAGGTGCCGACGGAAATCATCTCGGCCACCGCGGGCGGCAAGGCACGCGCGGGATCGCGGTGCTGACGCATGTCGAGAACAAGCGTGAGCGCGACGAAACTCACCATGCCCGCGGCGATCAGTTTCAGGGTCGCAACGCTCATCGCGCTCTGTAAGGCGAGGCCAGCCGCGATTCCCGCGACGCTGCCAAGGATCAGCCAGCCCAGGACCGGCTTCTGCACGCCTCGCTTGAGCATCGGCGCCAGCACAAGCGCGATGGCGAGATTGTGCAGGGCACTGATCTGGATCGCCTCGGCACCATTCAGCGCCACAAGGAATATCGGCCCGGCAATGACGCCGTAGCCGATCCCCGTGGCCGCCTGCAGCATGGCGGCGCCGAATACCGCGAGACCGAGAAGTGACAGAAGCGCCGGATCCATCGAAGGCTCCAAGAAAAGGGCCGGACCATTGAACAGGATCCGGCCAGGTGGGGAGTGAGGAGTTGCTTTAGTTGAGCGCCACGCGCCCGGCGTCGAGCGCTGACAGGAAGCTGCCGTCGATATAGGCGCCGATCGAGTCGCGGGTCGGAACGTCGCCCTTGATCGAGCCGCGGGCATTGATCCAGCCCCCTTGCTCGACCATCAGGTCGAGCAAGTCGTCGCTCAGCCCGATCTCGAAGGCATAGCTGGATGAGGCCTCGGCCACCTCGTCGGGCTTCAGCGTCCCGCCCAGCACCCGGGACACCGCCTCGTGCGAGGCTGCTGGGTCGGACTTGACCACGCCCTCTGCCTCGACCAGAGCCGCCAGCACGGAGGTAACTGCGCCGGGGTTCTCGTCGATCAGGTCCTGCGTGGCGACGAGGATGAAGTGAGTGTTGTAGCTGGAGATCGGGATCTCGCGATAGCTCTCGCCCAAAGTCTCCTTGGCGCCGCCGTAAAATGACGGGAACATAGCTCCTGCGTAGATGTCACCGCGGGCGAGGGCCGGAACGATGTCGGGCGGGCCGACCGAGACGATTTCCGCCTCGATCCCGGCGGCCTTTAACTCGTTCTCCAGCCAGAAATGCACGTTGGTGCCGGCTGTGACGCCGATCGGTTTGCCGGCCAGCTCTGCCACGGTGTCGACCTCGGCATCGCCGGTGTGGATGATGCGGGTGGACTGGTAGCGCGACAGGTCTGCAATGACCTTGAAGTCCTGCTCTCGCATGGCCCCGATCACGGCGGGGAACTCAGCCATAACCGCCACATCGAGTTGGCCGCCGAGCAGCGCCTCGAAGGCCGAGCGCCCGGACTGGAAGGGAATGACGTTTACGTCGAGCCCGTGCTTGGCGAAAAGCTCGTGGTCCATGGCGACCGAAAGCTGCGGGATGTCCAGATAGGCGCCGCCGCCGAAGGTGATTTTGGCGTCCTGCGCCGAAGCCGCGCCGGCCAGAACGGCGAGGCTCCCGGCGAAGAAGGTAAGTTTCAGTGAGTGGTGCATTGTGACCTCCGTGTTGTTTGTTGGTTTCAATGGTCCTCGGCGCCGGGCTGGCGCAGCAGGCCGATGATGTGGTTGCGGTTCTTCAGGAAGCTTTCGGTGACCTGATGCGCGCGGCGCGGCCGCTCGTCGGTGATCTCCATGGTCTCGATGATGCGGCCAGGTCCGGCGCTCATGATGTGGGCACGGTCCGAGAGGATCAGCGCCTCGTCCACGTCATGGGTGACAAAGATCACCGTAGCCTTGTGCGCCTCCCACACCCTGAGCAGGATTTCGTGCATCACCACCCGTGTCTGGGCGTCGAGCGCGCCGAAGGGTTCGTCCATCAGCAGTACCTTGGGCGAGGTCACGAAGGTCCGCGCCAGCGCAACTCGTTGCCGCATCCCGCCCGAAAGCTGGCCGGGATAGGTGGTCTCGCGACCTTCCAACCCGACTTCCTTCAAGGCCGCCATGGCGCGGGCGCGGCGTTCTTCCTTGGAGATCGGGAAGCGCTTCAGCGCGAACATCACGTTGCCGAGCGCGGTGAACCATGGAAACAGCGCGTATTGCTGGAAGACAACGCCCACGTCGGGGTTAATGCCGGTCACCGGCTCGCCGTCCAGTTTGATGACCCCGTCGGTGAGCGGCACGAAACCTCCGACCGCGTTCAGAAGCGTGGACTTGCCGCAGCCCGAGGGGCCGATCAGCGAGACGAAGGAGCCGGGTTCGATCACCAGGTCGGTTGGCGCGAGGGCCTCGATCAACTTGCCTTTCGGTCCCTTGAAGGTCACCGCGGCGCCTTCGACGTCTATCCGGCCGACCTTGGTGTTGGACATGGGTTGATCTTCCTCGACGATTTTCAGTGCTGCAGATTGCATCATACGCTCTCCCAATGGACCAGCCGGCGGCTGATGAGGACAAAGACCGAGTCGAGCAGCGCGCCGAGGATACCAAGCTCGATCAGGCCCACGAACATGCGGTCGGTCTGGATGAATTGACGGGCGTCCTGTAGGCGGAAGCCGATGCCGGAAGAGGCGCCGCTGAGTTCGGCGGCGACCAGGCTGAGGAAGGCCAGCGCGGCCCCGAGGCGCAGGCCCACTACGATGTGCGGCGCGGCGGCGGGCACCACGACCTCGAAGAATTCGCGGAAGCGGTTGGCACCCAGCGACCTTGCGGCACGGATGTAGGTGCCCGCCACGCTGGAGGCGCCGGCATGGGTGTTCAGCCAGACCGCAAGGAAGACGGTGTAGGAGATGACGAAGTATTTCGACCCCTCGCCGATGCCGAACCAGACGATGGCGATGGGCACCAGCGCGATCGCCGGGATCGGCCTTAGGAGGGTGAGGAACGGCTCCAACGCCACCGAGAAGGCAAAGACCCGCGCGGTGAGCAGACCGACCAGCACCCCCAGCGTCGAGCCGATGGTGAAACCAATGGCCGCGCGTTTGAGCGAGATTTGCAGGTCGGAGATCAGCACCCCGTCCTGGTAGAGTTCCACCGCTGCCGCCAGCACCTGTGGCGGTGTTGGGAAGAGGTTCTGGTTGACGAGCCCGAGGCCCGAGACCAGCCACCAGATCGCCACCACGCCCGAGAGCGACAGGACAAGCTGGCCATATTTCCTGAGATGTCTTTCCATCACAAAGACCCCTTTCATGTTTTCCAAAGATCGCCTGACCGGCCGTGACAGCGGACGATCGGGGCGGCGCTAACGGCGTCATGCGCGCGTTTTTTGTTGGCTCTGAGAAATTCCTCGGCGTCCCAGCCCACCGGCCGGGAGTGTTCCATGACGCATCGGCCATCGACCACCACAGCTTCGATCTGGTCGCGGTTGTAGAGCCGCACCAGTTCCCATTCGAAGTCCCATGAAGGCGTCACTTCGGGCTGGCGCCGGTCGAGCACAAGGAAATCGGCGCGCTGGCCTTCCGCGATCTGCCCGGTGACCCCGCCAAGGCCTGCCGCATCGGCACTGCCGCGGGTGGCGGCGTCGATCCAGGTCCAGGCCGCACCGCAGGAAAAATCGGCGTTCTGCATCCCTTGGGAAAAGCGCTGCGCGGTCTCTGCCGATTCCAACAGGCGCAGCGCATCCGAGCGCGTGCTGTCGGTGCCGATACCAAAGCGGACGCCGCGCGCGGCAAAGCCCAGCGCGGGCGCCACCCGGTCGCCTTTCCAGGCGCTGGCCAGGGGGTTGTAGCTCACTGCCGATCCGGTCTCGCGCAGGATCTCTATCTCCCGGTCGGTGACCAGCGTACAATGGTGATGCAGCGTGTGGGGCCCGACCGCGCCGTGCTCGGCAAAGTACTCAAGCGGGCGCTTGCCGTGGGTGCAGACGCTCCAGTGGACCTCGACGTGGTGTTCGTTGGTGTGGATCTGGAAGAGCACGCCTTGCTCCGCCGCATAGTCTGATAGCGCCCGCATCATCTCGCCCGGCGCGCTTTGCACCGCGGGGATGCAGAGCGACGGGGTGATCAGCGGCTGATCCTTGCACATCGCGATATGCGCCTCGGCACGCTGGAGCGTGGCGTCGATGGCACGGGCGATGTCGCAGGAACTAGGGGCTGTCGGCCCGTCGATGGGGAGCGCGCCACCGGTCGAGGAGACAAGCCGGATGCCAACATCCGTGGCTGCCCGGTGCAGGGCCGCTGCCTTCTCGTCATTCTGCACCGCGAAGTTCACGATGCCGGTAAAACCGCCGCGCAGCGCCTCGAGAAACATCCACTTTGCCGAGACGTAGACCGTCTCGGGGTCGAAGCTGCCTTCCATCGGCGTCCAGATGCGGCGCCAGATCTGCGCCGGCTCGCCGCCGGTGATCGCCTTGCCGAAGGCCTGGCCCAGGTGGGTATGGGCGTCGATGAAGCCCGGCACGATCGCACGGTCGGGCAGTTCGATGAGCGATGTGTCCGGCGACGCGGCCTCAAAGCCTGCGCGGGGGCCGACAAAGACGATCTCGCCGTCCAGCACCTGCACCACCATCCCCGGCTTTGCCCCCTGCGGCGTCAGCAAGAGATCTGGGGCCAGCGCGTAGCTGCCACGTTCGGTGATGTCCGACAATCCGGTCATGGTGTTCCCAAGTCCTTGTTACGTGTCCTGCGACTCGCAGATGCGGTGCTTGCAAAGGAGCGTAGACAAGGCCGACTATAGAAGATAATACTATATAATGGACAGCTCATAGGCAAAAACTATGGATTTCGAAAGTGATTAACATTCGTCAGCTTGAGTGCCTGCGTGCCATTATGATGAGCGGAAACATGACCCAAGCTGCGGAATTGATGGGAATTGCCCAGCCGTCTGCCAGCAGCCTGATCGCCAATCTCGAGCACGCGCTGGGGTTTAAGCTGTTCGACCGCGTCAAAGGCCGGCTGGTGGCAACGCCCGAGGCGAAATTCCTGATGCCCGACGTACAGCGGACGCTGGAGAGCGTCGAACTGACCGAGCATCGCGCACGGCAGATCCGGGACAACCGCCGGGGCGATCTGGTGATCGTTTCCTATCCCGACATCGCCATCGATTTCTTGCCAGAGGCACTTGGCGATTTCCTGGCCGACCGGCCGTCGGTCCGCGTGCATCTACAGGCGCGTCGCTCCGAGATGATGACCGGCCTGCTGCAAACCCACGATTTCGATCTGGCGATCTCGACCCGACTGGCAGAGGCGCACAATCTGGATGTGCAGGAATTCGCAATCCCTTGCATGATTGCCTATCCGCGCGGACAAGCCCCTGAGGGCCGGCTGGCGCTCGAACCCATTGACCTTGCGTCAGAGACTCTCGTTTGTGTCAGCGCAAGCCATCCCAGCGCCATCCAGTTCTCCGAGCGGTTCGATCAGCGGGGTGTTCCCCATCCCGGCACGGCAGTCGAAACCCAGACCTTCGAGTCGGTCTGCGGGTTTGTCCGGCGCGGTTTCGGGGTCGGGCTCATTGATGCTATCACCGCCCATCGCTACAAGGACGAACTCGACATACTGGGGTTTGTGCCGTCCGTCTGGCAAACGATTTATCTGTTGCGGCCCCTGGATCGACCGGCCGCAAAAATCGCGCTGGAGTTTTCCGCGTATCTCACTGACAAAATCAAAATGTTAGCCCCTTGAAGAGGGTTCATTCGGTTCCAAGTCGTTTAGATCGCCAGTCAGATATGATGCTGGAGACGCCGCCGCGCTTATGGCTCTTGGTCTCGCGCCAGAAGTGAACTTCCGGCTTGATGTCGCCGCACTGCGGCGACAAGCCGACAGCCCAGTGGCAGCAAAGGGCCGTTCGCTACAGGTATACATGTGCTGCAACTGCGAAGTCTTCTGCGGCCAGAGTGGTCAGTATGGGCTCGGACCGGATCTGCGGCGCTGCAGCATAACCTCCTTGCCAGACATCCTTTCGGTCGACACACGCGGCCCTTTCCAGCCATTCCCCACCCCATAGGATGCCGCAGTCCGGCTTCACCGAAGCAGCCTTTCGCTGCGGGTGCGCATTGGTGCCAAGGTCAAATTCACACAACGCGGACAAGGCTGCCCTTTGATTTCCGCACACCAATGTCCAGTTCTGGGACCTGTTCAAAAGCCGGTGGGTTTTGCCGGTGGCATGATGATTTGGCTCGGGCGAATACTCAAGCTGGAGCGAGCGACGACGCACGGAAACCTTCACTTCGCAGGAGGAATGGGTCATGAGCTTTTTCAAATTCTGCGCACAGGGTTAACAATTGGATAGCTGACATGATGCGGATTCGTGACGATGGCTTTGTTGAGGCAAATCTTCGCTGGTCAGGCCAATTATGATGGAGCAATCCTCCTACGCGCCAAACGATACGCTGTACCAAATTCCACCTTCTGCTATGCGCAATGCCTATATATCGTTGAGTATTGGAAATTCTGCCCCACATCATGCGATTACCTAACGGCAAGAAACCGCCTATTGTGACGCCTGTTAAGTACTCGTTAACGAATGTGTCAGTCTAGTAATGTTAGTCAATTTTATTCGAGGATAGCATCATGACGGTCTCCGAACATGCCGCAAGAGCTTTGCTCGCCGCGAAAGTAGCCGAAAGTATCGGCCTTCCTGCGACAGCAAAAAAGCTAAGAGACGTAGCGCTTGAACTGCTGGTTGAATCAGGCGTCGCGCAACCTTCGCAAGACTCGACGAAGCTTTCATCTAGAATCAGCCCCTCCGCGTCTCGGGATGCGCGGGAGCAAAATGATTATTCTATCCGTCTGCTTCGTAGCTTGAATAACTCATCGTTAAGGATAAATTAACCTTTGCGCGCTCAACCTCTGACAGTGAGCCCTCTGTGAGGGTTGCAGACAATAGCGCGAGGCATCGATGTCGGAAGAAGATGAGTGGATTGCCAGGGTTGTTGAGGAAATTGAGCAATTCGCTCGCGAAAACGATTTGCGTCACGTTAAGAAAGAGCTTCTTGCGGCGAGAGCAGCATTTCGCAGTGAATGGAAAACTTCCCCGTCAAGCGGCTCGGAAATCAAAGACATGTGCGACTATGTCTTTCTTTCGTATCATGGCGCTCCTCACTAGGCAGTCTTAGGGCCTCTGTGGCTTCAGTGAATGCCGTGTGGCAGGATTCACGCAATCACATCGTGACGTTCAACAACCATCGCTCGTTGAACCGCCCCGGCTTGCCCGGAGAGCGTTTTGTTCAACGCGTTACCCGACCTTATCCATAGCTTCGATTTGTTCAAGGCATCGCCGCTCGGCCTCGGCTGGCAGCATGTAGCCGATTGAGCTGAGAAGCCGATTCTGATTGTACCAATCGACCCAGTGCATGGTATCTCACTCGACGTCTTGCATCATCTTCCAGAGCCCGAGCTGCTTGATGGCTTCGGCCTTGAACAGACCAATCACACTTCCGGCGAGAGCATTATCGTAGGAGTCTCCGACCGTCCCGACGGATGGGTCCACCTCGGCGTCGGCCAGTCGCACGGTATACCTGATGGATAGATACTGCGACCCACGGCCCGAATGTTGGATCAAGCTCTTGCTTCCAAGCGGCTTTCTCTGCCAGAGCGCTTGCTCCAAGGCATCAAGAACGAACCGGGTCGTCATCGAGGTCGAGACGCGCCACCCGATGATCCGTCGCGCGAAAACGTCGATGACGAAGGCGACATAGACGGTGCCCGACCAAGTCGGCACATACGTGAAGTCTGAAACCCAGAGCCGGTTCAGTCGCTCGGCAAAGCTAGCCTTTGAGAGTTTTGCTCTCCGGGCAAGCCAGGGCAGTTCAATCTTGTGGGGGCCGTATTCCTCAGGCACGTCACGCCAACGCAACCTATTGCGATTGATGAAAATATTTTTCCTCAGCATACGTCGGTCATCGCCTCGTGGCTGCCACAGAACCTTGGAAAACAGGGTTCAAGACGCGCCATCTGCGTGTCCGATAGAGATCAGATATGTTCATCACTTGGTTTTCGGTCGCTAAATCACGCGACCCCGCGGAATTCAAGAGGTCCTTACCCTGAGGTCAAGCCGACGAAACTGGGTAAGATGTTCATGATTGTTTAACTAAATAACTATATATTTAATATGTAAGGAAATCGGCAGATTGCAAACTGAATGGGCTAATATGCGTCACTACTGGGTAATCCGATTAATCGAAGATCTTGAAGCTTACTGCACGTTCAGAGGTCTTGCAATGGCTAGAGAATTGCTGTCTGACGCAAAGATGGCGATAATGATAGAATCAGAAAGCAAAATAGCTGAAGATAACAGGTTAGAGATAGCAAGTAAATTGACTAGAAGATCCTGTCTCAGCAATCTAGTTAGAATAGAAGACTATAAAGATGGAGCAATTTAAGTGGGTAACATGTTGATGGATAAATTTTCCCGAAGAAAATGTGGCCGCATTTTTTAATGGCTCCTCGGATCACTTAGATGAACTCAAAATTCGAATTGTCCATTAGTTCTTGTTGGTCAAACACGCCATCAAGTTCGATAATGCCTCCATTATCTCCACCGAGCAAGAGGTAGGTAACAGCGCCCTGGATATCAACCGAGAAAGAAATATCAGCAACGGAGTTTACGCCGTCAGCTTCTACTTTAAGCATGTCCCTACCTACTTCGAAATCCATTATGCGATCTTCGATAGACCCCTGGCTTTCCTCAAATTTAAACACATCCCGGCCGTGATTACCCCATAATTCATCTCTACCGCCGCCACCCATAATTGTATCAGAACCGCTGCCGCCAAAGATCGAATCTTCGTCGAGTCCACCGTTAAGGAAGTCGCTCCCTGAGTTGCCGTGTAGGATATCGGAGCCTGATTGCCCCCGCATTACGTCTTCGCCTTGTTCACCAAACAATCGGTCCGAGCCTTGTCCACCGTACAGTGTGTCATGGTCACTTCCACCATAGAGCTTGTCGTCGCCCGTTCCGCCGTCCAGCCAATCGGAGCTGCCGCCACCGTTAATAGTGTCCCTACCTGCACCTCCCCAAAAAGTGTCTGCTCCATAAAAGCCGGATTGCGAGTCGTCCAGTATTTTATCGTTACCATCTCCTCCAGATACGGTGTCACGTCCAAAACTACCTGCAAGCGTGTCGTTGCCACTGCCACCAAAAAGCTGGTCGAAAGCGGAGCCTCCATACAACTCGTCATCGCCCACTCCCCCTTTCAAAATATCACGGCCGGCTCCACCAGAAAGGATGTCGGAACCACCATCGCCAAACAGTGTATCGTCGCCTTGCCCGCCGCTTAGCAAATCATTGCCGCTCCCCCCGCTTAGGAAGTCTTCGGCGCCACCTGCATCAATTGTGTCATTTCCACCTTCGCCAAAATAACGATCACTGCCAAACCACCCAGTTTGGTCATTATCAACTATTCTGTCGTCGCCTCGACCACCGAAAACCGTATCTCTGCCATACCCGCCAATCAGCAGATCATTGCCTTTGCCCCCCGATATTCTGTCAAATTGCCCGCCACCTCTTATTTGATCGTCACCTTCCTGGCCGTTCAAAGTGTCATTTCCTGAACCGCCAAAAATCGTGTCGTTGCCGAAGCCCATTTCAGCGAAATCGTCCCCTTGAAGGAGGCTTATCACTTCATTGGTTGAATTTCCTGTAAAGTCGTCCTCACCTGGAGTTCCAAATATCTCCAAATGTGCATCGTTGGTCGCGTCATCCAGGGGCGATTCTCCCGATGGCACTGAAAAGGAGATCTGCAACACTTCGAAAGGCTTCAGCTGCATCTCTACTATGCCACCAGACAGAAACTCGTCTTCATCTATTAAATCAATCTCGGCCCGAACGTCATGCTCGTTTAGAAAATGCTTCTTCCCGTCTATCATAACGAAATCAGCCTCTACTCTCATACCTAATTTGTTGTCGTAATACATGCCGTCAGAGGAATCCTCATCGTATCCGAGCTTGATGGCCGAGGCACTTGTGTAGTTTGGAATTAGGTCAGATACGTCCAGCTCAATATTTTCAAGCTGTAGGGAGCGTGATGATATATACAAGACAACTTCCGATTCAGATGCATAAGTATTCACCTCGATCGTTCCATCATCATGGTCCAGCGTCGACTTAATCAAAGTCTTGCCTGGTAGCGCACTTGACATCATATCAAATGCAGCACCTTGAATAGTATTCAAGACGATGCCGGTTTCTTCGTCCTTGATTAGAGCCTCACCTTTGTTCCCTCCTAAATCGTTACTGATATTGTGCTGGATTGGCCAGGCATGAGCTACATCGACACCGAGTTCGTGCATGAGCTCCGCTTGCTCAATCATCGTCGATGCAGCCTTCAACCCAAGTTCGTCATAGTTTGTGCTTTTAACATTCCACTCAGTGACATACAGGCTCAGCGGCGCGCCGATTTCGGCCTCCCAAATTTCGTGGTCCTTATTTATTAGGTTGACTAAATCATCAATTTCCCCGTCTGGCCCCAGAAGGTCATGAAAATTGTCCTCGCCTTTGTTATAGTAATAGTGCTCAATCACCCCGTCAATTTGCGCTCTGGCATCGGGGGAAAGTTGATCAATAATATCTTGGTTGGCTGCGCGCCAGTTGAACTGCCCAGCGTATGTGCTATTCCCAAACGGCTGCCCCATTTGAACAGATATATCTGGATCGTATGAGGTGCCCCCCAATGCGTCCGCAATAACGACGATTTGCTCGTCGGCTATTTGTCCATATTCCACTTCATTCATGGACCCGTAGTACTCATTGCCGATCTCGAAGCAAGTGATGTGTTCGCCGTATTCTGCAAGCAACTCGTCAATAAATTCTGGAAATTTATCGCTATTGGTGTATTCTGGATTAGTTGGCGTCGTAAATGTAATGCTGTGGCCGTTGTCAACAGCCCAGTCCATATACTCCACGAGCATGTCCGGCAGGCTACCGTCACTTTTCAAAAGTCCGTCTTCATAAAGTCGATCTGACTTTCCTGCAGGAAATCGAATTCCTACAATCCCTAACTCGCTAGTGACTGTTTGGAAGGCGCCATCATCTGATGTGGGCTTGTTTGTACCAGGAAGTAAGTTGCCCCCGAAAAATTCGTCTCTTACTACGTGGTCCTGCACAGAATACGCGTCAATTCTTGCATTGATGTTTCCCATGGTGCGCGCCCCAGTTTTGCCAACTTTCTGTTAGGCAATATGAGGTGCGTTGCTTAATTTCAGGTGCATTCTTGTGATCAGAATTGGGCGTTTTTCTGGAAAGCTTAGACCTATTAGTACAATATAGGGTAAAATTGTGGATTTGCCTTATGCGCATTGTTCTTCCTCTATCTATTTTGACAATGCCTATCGTTAATAAACGCAAGTCAACGTAATGTTTGGAGGGAGGGAGCATTTTATATATCCCTTTAATAGTGAGCTTCGGTGATGCTTGACCCTGAGATCATGTTTCTCAATCCGCGCGGCTCTAACGATCGTCGTAGATTTCTTGATTGAAGAATGCGCCGACTTGGCTCTTTAGCACGCTCGGCCTTCGCCATGCATGCATGAAGCTGTCGCTAAGGCGAGGCAAAAGAACCGGCGTTGACCTGATATCGGAGTTCTTCAGTCGCGTTTTTTTTGTCGGCCTGTCTCTGCCGCAAGGAAGAGGAAAAGGTCCAACTTAACTGTTTCAAGAAAGCCGCGTGGCAGCTCGAGACAGGTGACGGCGAAGAAGGCAGAAGCTGAAAGGCGATGCCCCCGAAGGCAAGTGTCCGTCGAGGGCGCGCTCGTTCCAGTTTTTCCAGTTGTTCTTTGATAAGTTTAGTGGAGCCTGCCTTGGCCCACGCTTAGTAGCGCAGCTCGAGGTTAATTGTCCGTCAACAGCGCGTTTGTCTGTACACGATCGTCCTATTTTTCGCTCTAGCCTAGTCTAAGAAATCCAGCAACTGGCGTCCTGCTGAAAGGCCTTCAAGTTGGTGACGACTGTTTGCTAACCAGTGAGTACGCCCTACCCCGCCGTGCCCTATGTCCCTGACTAAGCCGCTATCCTTCAGCGAACGGTGCTCATATAGCTCGGAGACGTGTCTTGGTTGGCGGCCCATACGCCAGGTGGTTCAGCCGCGTCCCGGGGTCACTGCGTAGCTCCTTGCGCAGTGGCCGGGCTTGTCGGTAGTCTGGATGGAGGCACCGTCCGACGGCAATCCCGTTCCGAACCTCTTCGCGTCCGCAGTTCGTGAGGCGTATGGGACTATCCGATCTCATCCGGCGGGAGATTGATTCTCTGGCTACCTTTTGCAAACACTGATTCAGCCAGTATCCTCGGCCATGGGGCGCACCGGACGACTGATGGACCTAGTGGAAAGGCCTGCACAGCGAAGGACCCCATATAAGTAGTATCAGAACACCCCGTGTCTCGGCGCAAAGATTTGTAACGGTGTAGATGGGCGTGGATCGAAGTCAGCAGTCGGGGATGACCTGACAGATAACGATCTGTCGCCCCAATGCGGGGGCGTGAATCAAAACACCTTGGCCCGCTCGCTATCCCGTGCCCGCGTGTGTCGCCCCATGCGGGGGCGTGGATCGACCCGAGGGTCACTTAGATAGGTGTCGGTTCGCTCGAGGTCGCTCCTATGCGGGGGCGTGGATCGAAACAACTGGAACACCGGAACCAGCTACCGCGGCTCGGGTCGCCGATAGGGGATCAAGATCGTCTGCCGATTGACACACGTGCAGCGTGTTCGCGCCTGCGGCGAATGCCAGCTGTCTTGAAGTCCCGCCCACGCTTTGCAGGTGCAGCGAATTCACACTTTCCGCCCGGCCTGCAGGCGGCACCAGTTGATTCGCAACTCAAAATGTTGATGGCTGGTAGGCGCCGCCTAGATGCCGCGAAGCTAGCAAGCTCTTGGAGATGCCGCACTGCATCCGAGGTTGGCTCAGTGCCCAATCCTGCAGACACGCGTCTTTGCGCCAGACGGGGTTGAGTGTATCGTCGAGGCGTGGAGGGCGCGATAGATGGTCGACACGCGTGATTTCGAGAAGATGGAGCGTGATGGGTGGGGCACACCATCAATTGCACGGAATTATGCCGATGGTTTCGACATGGCCACGCGACGTGTCGCCCGAACGCTGGCGGATGCTGTAAACGCGGGACCGAATGCCGAGGTTCTCGATCTATGCACTGGCCACGGCGTGGTCGCAGCAGAGCTCGTCGAGAGAGGAGCGACAGTCACCGGGCTGGATTTCTCGGAAGCCATGATCTCGCTCGCCCGAGATGCAGTGCGGGGGGCGCGGTTCCTTCAAGGCGACGCCATGAACATGGGGTTTCCCGACGCGAGCTTCGATGCCGTGACAATCGGCTTCGGGGTGCCCCATTTTCCTGATCCTCTCCGCGGCCTGAAAGAGGCCGCCAGAGTATTGAAGCCGGGTGGAGCAATCGCGTTCTCAATTTGGCACGGTCAGGGCTCGGACGGTTCGTTCGGCTGGCTATTCGATGCAGTTGATCGGCTTGCCGATCCCACAATTACCCTGCCGGACGGGCCGGACGCACATGTGCTGGCTGACATCTCTGTTGCCACGCCATTGGTCGAGGACACGGGTTTTGCCAACGTCACGCTCGTTGAGGTCGACTCTGAGCTGAGTGTTTCCAGCCCCGAGGCGCTTTTCGATGTCTTTGACGCTGGTGCTGTGCGCGCCGCTTCGCTGCTCCGCCGACAACCCGCTGCGAAGCGGGCTGCCATCCGGAATGATCTGGCGCAGCGGACCCAGGCAGAAGGGACCAAGGGGGCACTGGGTTTTCTTGTTCCAGCTCCGTCTGTGGTCGTTTCGGCTGTTCGTTCCTGACGGTGGTCTGCCAGAGCGGTCGTTGCCTGCTTCAGGTCAAAGGCAGGTTCGCCCGCAACGGGTCTGTACATAGAACATTGTCAACTGGACGTGCCCGGCGCGTTACGGCCCTATTCGTCTCATCCCTGTGTCGCGCTCCATTAGCACACCCGCGCGGCCACCATTGCCAGGTGGTCGTCGAGGCTCCTCCCGGTCAGCCGTTTACGCGGTTTCAGATCGTGGTCGCCATCCTCCAACCAGAACACCTCGACAGCTGGCGAAAGCGGGTACCGGTCGACCTCTTCGCGGGACCCGAAGTGATCGCGCGTGCCCTGGCAGATGAGCGTTGGGCAGGTGATCACCTCGAGATGGCCGTAGCGTGTCTTCTCGGGCTTCTTCGGGGCGTGGAAGGGGAAGCCAAGGCACACCAGCCCCGTGACACGACCCGCATCGAAGAGGTCCTGCGCAGCGAGGCTTGCGACCCGTCCGCCCATACTCTTGCCGCCGATGAGAAGCGGGCCGTCGCAGGACAGGGCGTCGATGGCAGAGAGGTACTCGGGCACGTAGCTCTCGGCCTTGGCGGGCGGGCGTTTCGAGCCGCCGGTGCGGCGCGCGGCCATGTAGCTGAACTCGAACCGGGCGACACGGAGGCCAGCCTCAGACAGCGCCTCGGCCACGGTGGTCATCCAGGGTGTGTCCATGGCGGACCCGGCGCCGTGGGCCAGCAGAAGGGTCGTGCGGCCGGGCTCATCGCCATTCAGCAGAAGGTCCATGGGTCCCCTTGATGAGAAGAGGCGCCCGAGGGGCGCCCGACCAAATGCACTCGGCTGTGGTGAGACTCGGATTCGCCACCTACCACATAAAGGCAATCACCCTTTGCCGGATACCAGATATAGATCCCGGGAAAAACTCAGCTTCCCACGGGAAAATCTTAGGTATGTCTTACACCGTCAATGCGTCCAGGGCGCGCGCCGATCCACCGCGAAGTTCTCGGCGTAGCCGCGCTGGCGGATGTTGTGCTTGCGCGACTTGGGCTCGATCACCACCGCCTCGATGTCGTGATCCTTGGCGTATTCCAGCGCCGCTTCCTTGCTGTCGAAGGTCATCCGCACCTGGGTCTGCGTGTCCGAGGACGAGGTCCAGCCCATCAGCGGATCGACCTCGCGCCGCTCGGCGGGGGCGAATTCCAGCAGCCAGTCCCTGGTCTTGGCGACGCCCGATTGCATAGCGTTGCGGGCAGGTTTGTAGATGCGGGCGCGCATGATCGATCCTCCGGGAATGGTGCAGCGGTTATCGGCAAAAATTCCGACCGGCACAAGCCGATTGCGTGATCATTGGCGGGATGTGGGGGCTGTCTTCGCAAGCACAGCTTGGCTGCCGGTCGGTGTCGCGGGGAGCGAGGGGTGGGTAGTTGCAACGTCCGCGGCAGCCAAGCCTGCTGCTTGCCAGAAAAAAGTAACTTTGAACGACGTGTTATGGCAACGGACTTTCGCAGCCCGACGCCGACGCCCTACCGGCAAGTAGCTTAACTTGGCGAGCAAGCCCCTGTAATATCTTAATTAAATTCAGTGGACGGTCTCAAAACTTTTTCATTTGTAACGCGGCGTGACTTACAACTTGACGAAAAACCCAAGCATTCAAAGCGGTTAGGAAGAGAATCACGCGACTTTGGTCGCAGGTGTCTTTTGCGCCCGGCCCGCCCTTGCAATAGAACAAAATGCGATCAAATTGGGGGCAAGGAGTCCGCTGATGCACAACAACCGCCCCGATCACATGCCCGTCCTGAACGCCCCTGCCCCGGACGTGAAGACCCGCGAGAAACTCGAAGGCGGCCGGCGCTTCGTGATGCAGACCGAATTCAAGCCCGCCGGCGACCAGCCCAAGGCGATCGTCGAGCTCAGCCAAGGCCTGCATGACGGCGACCGCGATCAGGTGCTGCTGGGCGCGACCGGCACCGGCAAGACCTACACCATGGCCAAGGTGATCGAGGAAACCCAGCGCCCTGCCATCATCCTCGCCCCCAACAAGACGCTGGCGGCGCAGCTTTACGGCGAGTTCAAGGGCTTTTTCCCCGACAACGCGGTTGAGTACTTCGTCAGCTACTACGATTATTACCAGCCCGAGGCCTATGTCGCGCGGTCGGACACCTATATCGAGAAGGAAAGCCAGATCAACGAACAGATCGACCGGATGCGCCACTCGGCCACCCGGGCGCTTCTGGAACGCGATGACGTGATCATCGTGGCCTCGGTGTCCTGCATCTACGGCATCGGCTCGGTCGAGACCTACGGCGCCATGACGCAGGACCTGAAGGCAGGGCACGAATACGACCAGCGCGCGGTGATGGCCGACCTCGTGGCGCAACAGTACCGCCGCAACGACGCCGGTTTTGCCCGTGGCTCGTTCCGCGTGCGCGGCGACGTGGTCGAGGTCTGGCCCGCCCACCTCGACACCCGCGCCTGGCGTCTGTCATTCTTCGGCGAAGAGTTGGAGGCGATCACCGAGTTCGACCCGCTGACCGGCGAGAAGACCGACACCTTCGATCAGATCCGCATCTACGCGAACTCGCACTACGTGACGCCGCGCCCGACGATGAAACAGGCGATCATCGGCATCAAGCAGGAGTTGCGCCAAAGGCTCGACCAGCTGGTCGGCGAGGGCAAGCTGCTCGAGGCGCAGCGGCTGGAACAACGCACCAACTTCGATCTGGAAATGCTCGAAGCAACCGGCGTCTGCAACGGCATCGAGAACTATTCCCGCTACCTGACCGGCCGCGCCCCGGGCGAGCCGCCCCCCACCCTGTTCGAGTTCATCCCCGACAACGCCATCGTCTTCGCCGATGAATCGCACGTTTCGGTGCCGCAGATCGGCGGCATGTACCGGGGAGACTATCGTCGCAAGTTCACCCTGGCCGAACACGGATTCCGCCTGCCGTCCTGCATGGACAACCGCCCGCTGAAGTTCGAGGAATGGGATGCCATGCGCCCTCAATCGGTGTTCGTCTCCGCCACCCCTGCCTCGTGGGAGCTGGAACAGACCGGCGGCGTCTTCACCGAACAGGTCATCCGCCCCACCGGCCTGCTCGATCCCATGGTCGAGATCCGCCCGGTCGAAATGCAGGTCGACGACCTGCTTGACGAGGTGCGCAAGGTTACCGCCGACGGTTACCGCACGCTCTGCACAACGCTGACCAAGCGCATGGCCGAGGACCTGACCGAATACATGCACGAACAGGGCATCAAGGTCCGCTACATGCACTCCGACATCGACACCATCGAACGCATCGAGATTCTGCGCGACCTGCGGCTTGGCGCCTTCGACGTGCTGATCGGCATCAACCTCCTGCGCGAAGGGCTGGATATTCCCGAATGCGGGCTGGTCGCTATTCTTGATGCGGACAAGGAGGGCTTCCTGCGCTCCGAGACCTCGCTGATCCAGACCATCGGCCGCGCCGCCCGAAATGCCGAGGGCCGCGTCATTATGTACGCCGACCGCATCACCGGTTCGATGGAGCGCGCGCTGGCCGAGACCGACCGCCGCCGCGCCAAGCAGATCGCCTATAACGAGGAACACGGCATCACGCCCGAGACGGTGAAAAAGAACGTCGAGGACGTGTTGCAAGGCCTCTACAAGGGCGACGTCGACATGAACCGCGTGACGGCCACGGTCGACAAGGGGCTTGCCGGGTCTAACCTGCAGGCGGTTCTGGACGGGCTGCGCGCCGACATGCGCAAGGCGGCCGAGAACCTCGAGTTTGAGGAGGCCGCGCGCCTACGCGACGAAGTCAAGCGGCTCGAGGCGGTGGACCTCGCGGTCGCCGACGACCCACTGGCCCGGCAACAGGCGGTGGAGCGGGCGTCGGAGGCCGCGGTCAAGGCCAAGGGGCGGTCTACGGCGGGACGGCCCGGGCAGCGTGGGGGAAATGTGAAGCGGCGGAAGCGGTAAGTCCTACCGCGCCCCGAAATCTTTGAAAGATTTCGGTCCGCATTCTTCAAAAGAATGCGGCGGCGTTAGCCAGCGCACCGGCGCCCTGTTGCAGAAGATCACGATCTGCCCCGAGTTCTCGGCCACGCTGTAGCCACGCCGCTGGATCTCGGCCATGAACCGGGCCATCCCGACGAAGCGCTCGACATCGCGCGCCTTGCGGCGGATCACGCCACCCTGCTGCACGGCTTTCGAGGCAAAGAGATCGCGCAGCCAGGTCTCGGGCGACAGGGGTGAGGACCGGTCATACATGCCGTGCAGGATGACGACGGCAGGGTTAACACCCGGTTAAGCCGCTCGCGCGCACTCACGCCGATCCCGCAAGGTGAACCGGACCGCAGCCCTACTTCACAATCGCCCGCACGATCGCCAGCACCGCCACCGCGCCCAGCGCCGCCACTAGCAGGATCACCAGCGCGCCGCCCGCCGCCAGCACACCTATGCCCAGTGCCGCCAGCACGAAGGGCGTCGCAACCGCCGCCACGATCCCGACGATCACGTAAAGCAGCATGTTGCGTCCCGAAACCTTGCCGGCGATGAACCCCGCCAAGGCCCCCACCACGACCAGAAGGATCAGTACCGTCGCGCCCAGCGCGTCAAGGAATGCTTCCATGTCATCTCACCTCGCGAATGGTTGTGCCGAGCTTACTCCGAAGGCTCCGTCATCGTGAACCCCGGCAGTTGCAGGGCAGGTGCGGACACCCTCCCCCGCCCGGCCCCGCCGGTCAATCGCTTCCGTTCACCCTTGCCCGACTCACCCCAACAGGCGCAAACTGCCCCCCTCAGACACCAGCGGGGCGCCCCGGCGCCCGAACCCTCCGGGACGCTCCCCAGTTAAGGGAGACCGCCATGGCCATCGCCTCACGCCTGCAACACCATCTCGATGCTTCGGGCCTGTCCTACGATACCGTCCACCACGAATTTGCCGCAACCGCCAGCGAATGCGCCGAGGCCGCGCACGTCCCCGGTGACCATCTCGCCAAGTCGGTGCTGATCCACCGCGAGGAAGGGCCGATGCTGGCCGTCGTTCCCTCTAACCACCAGGTCGACCTGCACGCGCTTCAGGCGCTCACCCATCGCCGCCTCGGACTGGCCGCCGAGGCCGACATGGACGCTGTGTTCGACGATTGCGCCCATGGCGCCGCCCCTTGCGTGGGCGCCGCCTATGGCGTCCCTACCATCGTCGACAACAGCCTGAGCGGGCTCGACAAGGTCTGGTTCGAGGCCGGCGATCACAAGACCCTGGTCGAGATGGCGGGCCGCGATTTCGACCGGCTGATGGTGGACGCCAAGCACGAGCCGATCTGCATTCACTGAGCCGAGTTCAGACTGCGGCAGACAAAGGGGTGCGCGCAGGCGTTGCGCCCCCGCACACCCTGTCCGGATCGTCGGGCCTAGGGTGTCCAGTCCGCGATGACGTCATAGCCCTTCGGCGTAGGCATCTCTTCAAGGAACTCCGCGAAATGCGCCCAGATTGCCTTGACCTTATCGCTGTTGCCGTCCGACGTGGCCTGATCGGAAATCACCGACACCACATAACCGCTGCCGTCTTCGTTCATGACGTTCAGGAAATGCTGGACGCCGGGAAGGCCCATGATCTGGTCCTTCATCTCGTTCAGTTTCGCCGTCGCCGCATCGCGTGATCCGGACTTCATCTTGTAGGGTGTGATACGCGCGTACATCGTGCCTCCTGTCCCTCGGCCACAGATGGCCGAAGCTGGAACCATAGCACATTGACCTTGCGTCACGTGTAATCGCCATCACACAACCCCAGGTCGCGCCACGCCCGGGCTGGCGGCCAGGACGCGGCCATTCGAGCACTGGCGTATCAGGTCCAAGACGGGACGTCCCTGCGCAGGGTTTCGGGCACCTCGCATCCGGGCAATGCCGTTGATGGCCCGCGTCTGTTCAAAGCGTGTCGTAGCCCTGTTCGATCATCTCCGCCAGCACCGCAACGGGTTTGTCGCCAGATTGTCGATTGCGGTAGATGTTGATACGGTAGCTGCCCAATTCCGGCAGATCGCAGGACAGCGGCAGTTCGGCCAGCTGCCGCGGTGCCGTGCCCTCCAGCAAGGCGGTCACCGCAAGGTCGGCGCTCACCGTCGCTTCCACCGTGCGATCGCTGTCGGTATCGACGATCGAGCGCCACTCGATCCCCGAAGCCTCCAGCCGCTCGACGATACCAGCCCGGAAGGCACAGACTTTCGCCTGTGCCAGCTGCAGCGGCCGCTGACGCCACGCCTGTCCCTCCGGCGCGCCGACCCAGCGCAGCGCGATCTCGGTCAGGGTCTCACCGCCGCTGTCGACCTCGCTTTCCGTGGTCAGGATCAGATCGACCGCACCGCGCGCGAAATCGTCTTTCAGCGACAGCGTGTTGCCGGTGATCAGATGCACCCGCACACGCGGCATCTCGGAGGCGAACCGTTGTAACACCCGCGGAACCACCGGGTAGACGATGTCATATGGTACTCCCAGCGTGATCTCACCGGAAAACTCTTGATCGGTAAGCCGCGCGAAGGCCTCGTCGTTCAACTCGACCATGCGGCGGGCATAGCCCAGAAGCTGCTCGCCCGCCCCGGTCAGGGCGATGCGCCGCGCCGTCCGGTCAAGCAGCTCCAGCCCCAGCATCTCTTCCAGCCGCTTCAGCTGCATCGATACCGCCGATTGCGTGAGGTTCAAGAACCCGGCGGCCCGCGTCACGCCGCCGGTCTGCGCAACGGCCACGAAGCTGCGCAGCACGGTCACATCCAGATTGCGCATTTGCATTACCCCTTGTGATAGATCACATCATGAACATTCGTTTTCATTATGCCCGTCACGGTCGTATATATCAAGCCTACTGATGAGATCACGCCGAAGCATGAAGTCAAGACCAGAACTTCGGCAGACCCATATCCGGCGGATCCAGGAGCCTCGACGAAGAAGATGCGAGCCCGGTCCGTCCGAACCTACAGATTGGAGACCCGACATGGCCCTTCCCATCCTCCGCACCGCACATGCGCCCGCCCGCACCGCACCGCGTCATGGCATCGTCCGGACCCTTTCCCGATTGATCGCCCTTCACCGCCAACGACTGGCGCTGGCGCGTCTCGACGATCGCCTGCTGGACGATATCGGCGTCTCCCGCGACGCCGCGAATGAAGAGGCTGGCCGCGCCCCATGGGACGCCCCCGGCCACTGGCGACGCTGATCGGCACCGAAAAGCGACAAGAGACGCCTCTGACAGGTGCAGACCATCTTGAAAAACCGGGCCGTTCAGCCGATATTTGACGGGACGGCCCGCATCTCGCGCGGCCCCGGAACTTTTGTCGGAGGAACTAGATGGCTGACTACAACACAATCCGGACGTCTGCGGCTGGCGCCCGCGCCGCCCAGATTGACGAGGGCCTTCGCGCCCACATGAACAAGGTCTACGGGACCATGTCGATCGGCATGCTCATCACCTTCGCGGTGGCATGGGCGGTCGGCACGAGCCCGCAGCTTCTGTCGGTGTTCCGTGACCCCGCGACGCTTCAGCCGAATATCCTTGGCTGGATCGTCATGTTTGCGCCGCTGATCATGGTCTTCGCCTTCGGCGCGATGATCAACAAGCTCTCGGCCGCAGGCGCACAGGTGTTCTTCTTCGCCTTCGCCGCGGTGATGGGCCTGTCGCTCAGCTGGATCTTCGTGGCCTTTACCGGCTTCTCGATCGCTCAGGTCTTCCTGATCACCTCGATCGCCTTCGCGGGACTTAGCCTTTACGGCTACACCACCAAGAAGGACATCTCCGGGTGGGGCGCCTTCCTGATCATGGGCGTGATCGGCCTGATCGTAGCGATGATCGTCAACATCTTCCTGCAATCGGCAGCAATCATGTTCGCGATCTCGATCCTGGGCGTGCTGATCTTCGCCGGTTTGACGGCCTACGACACGCAGAACATCAAGAACACCTATCTCGCCCACGCCCACCACGGCGATACCGAGTGGCTGGGCAAGGCGGCGATCATGGGCGCGTTGAACCTCTACCTGGACTTCATCAATATGTTCATGTTCCTGCTCCAGCTGATGGGCAATCGGGAATAATCAGGGCGCCATGTCCTGACATGGAAGGGCCGGTCCTCGTGACCGGCCCTTTCGATTCCGGGCCACATCGCCGGCTTCTGCTGCGCTGGCGCACCGCCAGCCACACCCGGGCGAGACGCGCCCTGCAGGCGACGGCGCTTAAGCAGGTGCCGGGGCTGCCCCGCCGCGCTATTGTCGATCGCCCCTGGCGGCTGGCGCCGGACGCGGACGGCTGGCTCGTGGTCTGCTACAGCCCCGCCGAAATCGAGCTGAAGATCACCAGCTACGCGACGCCGCGCCTGCCGGGCAATGTCATCGAAGAGTTGATGCTGGTGGCCGACGAAGGCCTCTGCCCGTTCTGCGGCAGCGCCGATCACATCGCCAGCCTGCAGGTGCTGCTGGCCGAGGCGCTGGTCGACACGCTCATGGACGAGGCCAAGCGCATCACCCTGCGTGGTACGCTGGTGCCGGTGACCGATCCCGAGACCTGGCAGGCCGCTATCCTGAAAGACGCCCGCATCGTTACCGAATGTGGCAACGCCTTCAGGCCATGAAAAAACGCCGCGCAGGCCCGGGGCCGCGCGGCGCTTACCGTTTCCGGCTGGCAGGATCGCTTACTTGATCTTGCCTTCCTTGTATTCGACATGCTTGCGCACAACCGGGTCGTATTTCTTGATCGACATCTTCTCGGTCATGGTGCGTGCGTTCTTCTTGGTCACATAGAAGTGGCCGGTGCCCGCGGTCGAATTCAGGCGGATCTTGATGGTGGTCGGCTTCGCCATTTCTCGTCTCCTGCGTGGCGCGGGCCTTGGCCGTCGCGCGCTCGTAATCCTTATGAACGTCGCCTTCTACCCGCATAGGACGGCGAGTCAAGCGGTTTTGCTGCAAGTTCCGCCGGACACCGCGACAAGGGTGCATGATCTGACGCACTGTCCCCCAATGCGGCCAATCGCCAAGCCGCGCAATCGCCATCCTCGGGGTGGCGTCGCAATGTAAGAACAGGACGCTTTGTGCCTCAGCTTCCGAAGAGCCTTGGACTGGTGCGCGGGTCAGTCTGCGATTGCGCATCGGCTTGCGGCATCAAGTGCGCGCAGGGCGTCCAGCCGGAAAAGTCCGCTCCGAGCCCTTCTGGCCCTGCTGTGAGAGATGACGCGCGGAAGGCCTGTAAGCCGGATTCTGTGACGCCGGGTTCTCCGGCGCCGATGACCATTCCTCTGGACGCACAGTTGCCTGCACGCCTCAAGCTGCCAACCCGGGCCTCTCGGGCTGAAGCGTCCCTGCGCCGATATTCCCGAAGGAATCAGCCGCGCGCGAGGCCCCTATTTGGCATTGCTCCCGGTGGGGCTTGCCATGCGGGCGCTGTTGCCAGCCCCCCGGTGGGCTCTTACCCCACCGTTTCACCCTGACCCCTGCGGACAGGGGCGGTCTGTTCTCTGTGGCGCTGATCCGTCGGGTTGCCCCGCCCGGGCGTTACCCGGCACCGTTGCTTCAGGGAGTCCGGACTTTCCTCGGGGGCGAACCCCCGCGGCCATCCAGCCTTCCGCGCAAGGGGCAGTTAGGCGCTGCTGGCTGCCCCGTCAACGGGAAAGCGCGCGGCAAGATCGGCGGCAATGGCCATATCCGCCGTGTGCAGCGGCCCGCAACCCCAGGGCCGGAACCTCTGACGCACCGCGTCCAGAACCTCGTCGTCGGACACATCGGCGGTATAGCCGGCCTGCGCCGCCAAGGCGCGGAAGCGCGCCATATCCGCCATGCCGCCGTGTGCAGGCTCTGGCCAGATACTCAGCCCCCGCAAGGCCAGCCTCCGCCAATCGAACCTGCGACCCGGATCGCACTTGCGCCCCGGTGCCATGTCGGAATGTCCGATCACCCGATGCGCCGGGATCGAATGCCGGTCGATTACCCGGCGCAGCAGGGCCTCTAGACAGGCCATCTGCGGCTCCGAAAACGGCTGCTCGCCACTGTTGGTGATCTCGATCCCGATAGAACGCGAATTGACATCCTCGACCGCGCCCCAGCGCCCTGCCCCGGCGTGCCATGCCCGCTCATCCTCGTCGACCATCTGGATCAGGTGGCCGCGGGTTGAGATCAGGTAATGCGCCGAAACCTCGGAGCCCGGATCACACAGGTGATCCCGCGCCGGCCCGGTTTCGGCAATCGCGGTGTAATGCAACACCACCATGTCGGGTAGCGCCCCCTCCCGCCGGGCCGTGAAGTTCGGCGACGGATGCCAAAGCGCCTGCGGGTCGCGCAAGGCTCAGTTGCCCGCCACCCGGCGGAACGGCCGCGGATCCCAGGCACAGGCGAAACCGTCGCCATCCGGATCCAGCGCCTTGCGGTCCTTCTGCGGCCCGCCCTCGGCAAGGAAGTCCTCCTGCGCGAGGTCCGGGCTGGGATAGGCGGCGCAGTTGCGCTGGTGTTTCGCCTGGGTGTTGAACGACGACCGCTTGTAGACCTGTACGCCCAGCGGATTGTCGGTCTTCAGCGCATAGGCCACGATGTTGGGCCGGTTGTCGCCGGTGCGGGTCGGCAGCTCGGTCGGCTGGATGATCCGGTACTGCGACTGCGCGGCGCGGATGCGCGCGGCGTCGTCGTCGATGTCGCGCTGTCCCGAAACCGCCTGAAAGTCCTGCTCGCGGCTCAGCCCGGCGCTGTCCGTGACAGCCTGCGGCGGCGGGTTGTTCGGGCTGGCCTCGATCGGCGACACGCCCGAATTCGCGGCCCGCGCCTCGACGGCGGCATTGGCGTCCAGCGTCGTGGTCGTAACAGGCGCCGCGCCTTCCAGTTGCGCGTCACGCTCGGCCCGCGCAATCCGGTCGCGGTCCACCCGGTCGAATCCCACGCCCGCGCCACTGTCCGGCACTTGCGGCGAACAGGCCGCCAGTGCGCCCAGCGTAGCAGCTGTCAGTAAAACCCGTATCACTTGTCGGCCTCGCACCTGCTCTTTTGCGGTGGGCTTACCACCATTTCGCGGGCTTGGAAACAAACCCCGCGGCCTGCTCCAGCGCATAGGCGCAATTCAGCAGGTCACCCTCTTCCCACGGCCGTCCGATCAGTTGCAGACCCAGGGGCAGCCCCTGACGGTCAACCCCGGCCGGCACCGAAATGCCCGGCAGCCCGGCCAGGTTCACCGTCACCGTGAAGACGTCGTTCAGGTACATCTGCACCGGGTCGGCATCCGTCATCTCGCCCAGCCCGAAGGCCGCCGATGGCGTCGCCGGCGTCAGGATCGCGTCGATCCCCTGCGCGAAGACATCCTCGAAGTCCTTCTTGATCAGCGTCCGGACCTTGCGGGCACGATTGTAGTAGGCATCGTAGAACCCGGCGGACAGCACGTAGGTCCCGATCATCACCCGCCGCTTGACCTCGTCTCCGAAGCCCTCGGCGCGGGTCTTTTCGTACATTTCGGTGATGCCGTCGCCCTGGCTCAGCGCAGCGCGGCGCCCGTAGCGCACCCCGTCATAGCGTGCGAGGTTCGACGACGCCTCGGCCGGCGCGATCACGTAGTAGGCGGGCAAGGCGTACTTGGTGTGCGGCAGCGAGATATCGACGATCTCGGCACCTGCGTCCTGCATCATCTTGCGGCCTTCGGCCCAGAGCGCATCGATCTCCCCGGGCATGCCGTCCATATGGTATTCGCGTGGAATGCCGATCTTCTTGCCCTTGATGTCACCGGTCAGCATGGCCTCGAAGTCCGGCACCGCCAGATCGGCCGAGGTGCTGTCCATCGGGTCGTGCCCGCACATCGCCCGCAGCATGATGGCGGCGTCACGCACGTCCTTGGTCATCGGCCCGGCCTGATCGAGCGACGAGGCAAAGGCCACGATTCCCCAGCGCGAACAGCGCCCGTAGGTCGGCTTGATGCCGGTGATCCCGGTAAAGGCCGCAGGCTGGCGGATCGAGCCGCCGGTGTCGGTGCCGGTCGCCGCCAGGCACAAATCCGCAGCCACCGCGCTGGCCGAACCGCCGGACGATCCGCCCGGCGTCAGCGCCGCCTCGTCGTTGCCACGGCGCCAGGGATTGACCGCATTGCCATAGGTCGAGGTCTCGTTCGACGACCCCATGGCGAACTCGTCCATGTTGAGCTTGCCCAGCATCACCGCGCCGCTTTCGAACAGCTGCCGCGTGACGGTGCTTTCGTACTCCGGCTTGAACCCGTCGAGGATCTTCGATGCCGCCTGGCTGGCCACGCCCTTGGTGCAGAACAGATCCTTGATGCCCAGCGGAATTCCGCACATGTCCGGCGCATCGCCCGCCTTGATCCGCTTGTCCGCAGCCTCGGCCTGCGCCCGCGCAATCTCCGGCGTCTTGTGCACCACCGCGTTCAGCACCCCCGCACCCTCGATGGCCGACAGACAGGCCTCGGTCAGTTCGACGCTGGTCACATCGCCCTTGCGCAGCGCATCGCGCGCCTCGGCGATCTTCATTCCGTTCAACTCAGCCATCACTCAACCACCTTCGGCACCGCAAAGAATCCTTCCCGCGCATCGGGCGCATTGGCCAGCACCTTGTCCTGCTGGTTGCCATCGGTCACCCCGTCCTGCCGCCGCTTCAGCCGCATCGGCGTGACCGAGACCATGGGCGCCACGCCCTCCACGTCCACCTCGTTCAGCTGCTCGATGAAGCCGAGGATGGTGTTGAATTCCTCTGCCAGCGCCGGCAGGTGGTCGTCATCCACGCGGATGCGGGCCAGTTTCGCCACCTTGGCGGCGGTGCCTTGGTCAATCGACATGGGTCACTCCCGATCTGTCAGGTCCGGCTAGCGCTTTACCGCCCCCGCCCGCCGCCCGCAACCACCCGCTTTTTCATCTTGCCCTTAAACTCCGGGGAGTGTGAGGGGCTGGCCCCTCACTCCCACACTCTCGTCTGGACCAAGGGCCCGATCCTGCTACCCTTCTTGCAACCGTAACAGGAGACACGCACATGCACCTGATCTGGCTCGGCCACGGCTCGTTCCGCCTCGAGACCGGCGAGACAACACTCCTCATCGACCCCTGGCTCACCGGCAACCCGATGCTCAGCGAAGACCAGCACGACACCGCCACCGATGGCGCCACCCACATCCTGCTGACCCATTGCCACTTCGATCATGTGGCCGATGTCCTGAGCCTAGCCCGCAAGCTGAACATCCCGGTCATTGGCCAGTACGACATCATGTCCCACTGGGCCGAGCACGAGAACATCGAAACCACCGGCTTCAACAAGGGCGGCACCGTCACGGCGGGCGATGTCAGCCTGACCATGGTCCCGGCTTCGCATTCCAATTCCTTCGCATCGGACACCGGACCGCAGGCGGCCGGCAGCGAAGTCGGCTACATGATCGAGGCCGAGGGCAGGACCATCTACCTGTCGGGTGACACCACGATCATGGCCGATATGGCATGGATGGGCGAATACCACCGGCCCGATGTCGGCATCCTCTCGGCCGGCGGACATTTCACCATGGACATGAAGGCGGCGGCCTGGGCGGCGAAGAAATATTTCGATTTCAAGACCGTGATCCCCTGTCACTACAGGACCTTCCCGGTGCTGGAACAATCGGCAGAGGCGCTGAAGGACGGCCTTCCCGGCGTCGATGTCATCGAGCCCGAAGTCCTTGAAGCGATCGAATTGTGACTGACGGCGGGATGGGGTCTCGGCCCCCATCCCGCCGCAGCAGTCCGGTCAGAGGAACTCCGCAACCTCTTCCAGCGGACGCCCCGCCAGCTCCAGCGCTTCGTCCAGGTCTATGGTCTCGTTGAACAGCGCGCGCCCGACCAGTGCGCCCGACACGTTGCGCACGTACTTCAGCCGCGCCACGTCATCCAGCGTCCGCACCAGCCCGCTGGCGATCACCGGATGCGGCGAGTGCCCCGCAAGGTCGCTGACCAGCGCTAGCGAGGCTTCCGATGCGTCAAGGTCGCTGTCGATATCGGTCACGATAATGGCCGCCAGCGGATCCTCGCGGAACCAGTCGATGAAATCGCGCGGTCCGTAGGTCGAGGAGTGCCGCCAACCGTGGCTCATGACCTTGCCCTGCCAAACGTCCACGGCCAGCACGATCTGATCGGGGTGATACTTCGCCGCCTGCTTGACGAAATCCGGCGCGCTGAGCGCCACCGTCCCCAGCACGACGCGCCCCGCACCCATGTCGACCAGATGCTCGATCCGTTCGCGCGACCTGACACCGCCGCCCACCTGCACCGGCACCTCCGCCGCGCGGATGATGTCGCGCAGCAGGTCGTCCTGGGCCGGCTTGCCGTCAACCGCATCCAGATCGGTCACATGAACCCAACTCGCCCCGGCATGCGCAAACGCGCGCACCTTCTCGACCGGATCGACGTCCCAGGGCTGCGGCTCTTCCAGCCGGCCGCGATGCAGGCTCACCGGTCGGCCGTTCTGCAGTTCGATCGTCGGATATAATTGCATGGGACCCTCCCTGTCATGCGTCAGCATAGCATGACTTGAGCGCGATGAGTCGCGAAGGTACGCCAGCGGCATTTCTCACGCCGCCGGCGACCCGAGGCCACCTTGTCGTCAGCTTGCCTTGCGCAGCATCGCCTGTTCGACGGTTTCGTCGGCCACATGCGCCGGGCTCAGCTTCTGCCGCGCCGCCGCATCGAGAATCCCGCGCATGGTCGCCTCGAGCTGCGCCAAACGCTCGGCGACAAAGCTTTCACGGTCCTCGATCCGCAGGATCTCGGTCGCGGCGTTGATGATGCCGCCGCCGTTGGCCACGTAGTCCGGCAGATAGAGGATGCCGCGCGCCTGCAGCATGTCGCCGACCTCGTCCGCCGACAGCTGGTTGTTGGCCGCGCCGCAGACCAGCTTGGCGGTCAGTTCCGGCACGCTCGCCGGGTTGAGAATGCCGCCGATGGCGCAGGGCGCAAAGATGTCAGCCTCGACGCGGTGGATATCGGCGGGGCTTGCGACCTCGGCGCCGAACTCGGTTTGCGCCTGCTCGACCGTCGATGCCACGGTATCGGCCACGATCAGCTTGGCGCCGGCGCCGTGCAGATATTGGCAGAGATACCAGCCCACATGCCCCAGCCCCTGCACTGCAACGCGCATGCCGCTCAGGTCGGACGACCCGAACCGCCGCTCGGCGCCGATCTTCATCGCGTTGAACACGCCCTGTGCGGTGATCGGCGAGGGATCGCCGCTGGCAAAGGGCCCGTCCGCCAGACCGGCGACGTAATCGGCCTCGCCCGCCAGCACCTTCAGGTCCGCCGGCGTCATGCCCATGTCTTCGGCGGTCCAGTAGCGGCCATTCAGTTCGGCGACAGCCCGGCCCATGGCGCGCAGCTTGGCCTCGGTCTTCTCGGTGCGCGGATCGCCCAGGATCACCGCCTTGCCGCCGCCCAGAGGCAGCCCGGCCGCGGCATTCTTGTAGGTCATGCCGCGCGACAGGGCGAGCACGTCGGCCAGCGCCTCGTCAAAACCGGCATAGCGCCGCATCCGCAGCCCGCCGGCGGCAGGCCCGGCCTGGGTCGAATGCACCGCGATGACCCCTTCGAGCCCGCTGTCGCGGTCGGTGACGCGGTAAACTTCCTCGTGGGTGGTGCAATCGATACGTGTCAGCATGGTGAGACTCCTCCTGTTGATACAAGGATATGCGCTCACCCACGCCAAAAATGCCCAAATTGGATTGCCCAACCCCGAAATCTTGGAGATTATCGCCAAAACCACCGGGGGATTTGGCAAATGGACGCACTCGACTCAAAGATCATCCGCGCCCTGCAGAAGGACGGCCGCCAGAAACTGGCCGAACTGTCCGAAAAGATCGGCCTCTCCCCAACCCCGCTGGCCCGCCGCATTGCCCGGCTCGAATCCGAAGGCGTGATCACCGGCTATTCCGCCCGGGTCGATCAGGAGAAGCTCGGCCTGCCGCTCAACGCCTTCATCTTCGTCGAACTGGAACACCAGTCCCGCGACGCCCTGAACGCCTTTGAAACCGCGCTGCGCCGTTTCGACGAGGTCATGGAATGCTACCTGATGACCGGCACCCGCGACGTGCTGCTCCGGGTGGTGGCGAAGGACCTGAGCGGCTTTGACCGGTTCCTCGAAGAGGGGCTGATGCAGGTTCCGGGCATCCGCAACATGCGATCCAGCTTCGCGCTGAGGACAATGATCCGCCGGGATACACTGCCGATGTAACTGGTCGCTGTTGGCTTGCAGCGGACGTTCCCGGCTGGACCCTCGCGCGGCGGAAAGGCCGCAGGCCGCCACGCAATCGCCGACCTCGCCCCGGTGAGGCGACCGCGCCGCTCAGTGCCGACATCAGACCGATACCCGTAGGCCGGGCTTCAGCCCGGCGTGGCCGGTGCCGGGCTGAAGCCCGGCCTACCCCGCCGACCTCGGGGTCACGCGAAGATGCCCTCTCACCCGTCGATCACGAACCCGTCGACCTCCGGCACCGGTTCCATCACCGCGACCGATACGTCGCGCACCGCCGCCGCCCCCGGCCCCGACCACATCCGGTCAAGCATCGCCTCGACCGCCTCTTCCGGCCCCACCACCAGCGCCGTGACCGATCCGTCCGGGTTGTTGTGCACCCAGCCGCGCAGCCCCAGTGCCTCGGCTTGGCCCTGTGTCCAAGCGCGATAGGCCACGCCCTGCACCCGTCCCATCACCCGGGCCTGTCTTGCGATTTCGCGTGCCATGTCCGGTCCTCCGTCGCTTGCGGGCCAAGTCTGCCATGGAACAGGTGGCGACGAAACCGCCCAACCGCGGCGCAAGCAGGCGACAGCCGATTGACGACACCCGCATTTGGCCTCATATCCCGATCCATGACAGACCTCGCCCATATCCGCAATTTCTCGATCGTCGCGCATATCGACCACGGGAAATCCACCCTTGCCGACCGGCTGATCCAATCCACCAACACGGTGGCCCTTCGCGACATGAAGGAGCAGCTGCTCGACAGCATGGACATCGAACGCGAGCGCGGCATCACCATCAAGGCGCAGACCGTCCGCATCGACTATGTGGCCAAGAACGGCGAGCATTACGTGCTGAACCTGATCGACACCCCCGGCCACGTCGATTTCGCCTATGAGGTCTCGCGGTCCATGCGCGCCGTCGAAGGCTCATTGCTGGTGGTCGACTCGACGCAAGGCGTCGAGGCCCAGACCCTGGCCAATGTCTACCACGCCATCGACGCCGATCACGAGATCGTGCCGGTGCTGAACAAGATCGACCTGCCCGCCGCCGATTGCGACCGTGTGGCCGAGCAGATCGAGGACGTCATCGGCATCGACGCCTCCGAGGCCATCCAGGTTTCGGCCAAGACCGGCATCGGCATCGACGACACGCTGGAGGCCATCGTCCACCGCCTGCCCGCCCCCAAGGGCGACCGCGACGCACCGCTCAAAGCGATGCTGGTCGACAGCTGGTACGACCCCTACCTCGGCGTCGTCGTGCTGGTCCGCATCATGGACGGCGTGCTGAAGAAGGGCGACAACATCAAGATGATGCAGACCGGCGCGAAGTACGGCGTCGACCGCATCGGCGTCTTCCGCCCCGCTATGACCGTGATCGACGAGCTCGGCCCGGGCGAGATCGGCTTCATCACCGCCTCGATCAAGCAGGTCCGCGACACCAAGGTGGGCGACACCATCACGCACGAGAAGAAGGGAGCCGAGAAACCCCTCCCCGGCTTCGCCCCTTCGCAGCCGGTGGTGTTCTGTGGCCTCTTCCCGGTGGACTCGGCCGAGTTCGAAGACCTCCGCGACGCCATCGAGAAACTGGCCCTCAATGACGCCAGCTTCTCCTACGAAATGGAAACCTCCGCCGCGCTGGGCTTCGGCTTCCGCTGCGGCTTCCTCGGGCTTCTGCACCTCGAGGTGATCCGCGACCGGATCGAACGCGAATATGACATCGAGCTGATCACCACCGCGCCCTCGGTGATCTACCAGATCTACATGAAGGACGGCTCCCACATGGAGCTGCACAACCCCGCCGACATGCCCGACCCCTCGACCATCGACCACCTGGAAGAGCCGCGCATCAAGGCCACCATCCTCGTGCCTGACGAATTCCTCGGCGACGTGCTGAAACTCTGCCAGGACCGCCGCGGCATCCAGCTTGACCTGACCTATGCCGGGTCACGCGCCATGGTGGTCTATGACCTGCCGCTGAACGAGGTGGTGTTCGACTTCTACGACCGGCTGAAATCGGTGACCAAGGGCTATGCCAGCTTCGACTACCAGATGACCGAGTACCGCGAGGACAACCTCGTGAAGATGCAGGTGCTGGTGAATGACGAGCCGGTGGACGCGCTGTCCACCATGGTTCACCGCGACCGCGCCGAAATGCGGGGCCGGGCGATGTGCGAGAAGCTGAAGGACCTGATCCCCCGCCACATGTTCAAGATCCCGATTCAGGCCGCGATTGGGGGGAAAGTCATCGCCCGCGAGACCCTGTCCGCGCTGCGCAAGGACGTGACCGCGAAGTGCTACGGCGGCGACGCCACGCGGAAGAAGAAGCTCTTGGAGAAGCAGAAGGCCGGCAAGAAGAAGATGCGTCAGTTCGGGAAGGTGGATATTCCGCAGGAGGCGTTTATTTCGGCGTTGAAGATGGACGGGTAATTGGTCGTTGCAAGTCAGGTAAGCGAAAGCGATTGATGCTGTCAAAGTCTTGCCCGCATAGGCGAAATTTGACTTGAGCAATAGATCCTAGAACAAACTCTTTTGGGCAAGCTGGGCAACAGGGAAAATTCCGAGAAGCTGCCAAGTCTGCGGACGGCTAGCCATGTTTCCTAGCGCGAAAACCAATCCGCTAGCGACATAATCTTCGCAGTAAGTCTTTCTGAGATGCTCTAGGACGCCCTTTTCTCCTAAGCTTGGTCTAAGTTTGAAAAAGGCGGCTTGAGTTTCCCAATCGGCGCAGGTTTTTTTGCGCTGGTTGCCAGCGCCGTCAGTAAACGTCATTGTGAACTTATACGGGCAGGGCTCTATTACGTCGAGCTCCTTGTCGAACATAGATGCTTGCCTGGCTTGATTTTCAAAAGCTGCTCGCGCCTCAGCAATCTCCGTTTGCGACCGGCGTTTCCATGTTAGCTCCGGATTTTCAGGACGGATGAGAGCCAAGCTATCATTTCGTGCAGCTGCTTCAATCTCTGAAGACACGACTACGGGATCTACTAAGTTTGAACGTTGGCTCCTGCTGGGAACTTTGCCGACAACCTTAATCGACTCCTCATGAATTCGACAACTCTCCCGGCGACTGTCTCTCTGAGGCTTCGAGTAGTTAAATTCTACAATATTCCATCTTGCAAAGGACTGATCGTCATTTAGTTGACGAAAGCGCACCGGAAATAAACGTTTCCATTGTCCATTAGGATCCAGCCCAGCACAGCAAACCGTCTCCTGATGGGTTTTACTCGGCTGCGGCGATGCCTTCACGAGGATTGTAACGCGGGATTTTGATTCCATTCACTAAGTACTTTTTGGGCCGATCAGGAACCAAGTTGTAAACGTCAAATCCATGATAGGCAGCTACATCTGCAATATAGGAACGATGGCATACGCTTGCGCATCGCTCGAAACACAGTATGCAAGTTTTCTTAAGCTCGGCAACTCTAAGAAGATCTCCCAAAGACTGTTGTGCCGCTTCAGATGTCAGGTGAGCAAGGAATACGCTTTCAAACTTTTCGTAGTCACCTGACTTTGCTGCATCTCGGCCTTCTTTTGGATCTCCTAGAGTCCTGTAGTGCTCGTATTGAATACCACGTGCCGACAGACCGTCAGAGAGGGAAGTTTTTGATAAACCCTTTTTTCGCGAAAGGGGAAGCTCTCGAACGTCTGCTAAGACTTGAATGCCTACATTTTCCAGTGTGTCGAGCACTTGGGTCACGTCTGCACCTTCGTACCCAATCGTATAAAGCTCTGGCAACTGCTCACCTCCATTTTTCTTTCGCTTGTCTCACATCCCCGCGTCATAACTCAACCTAGTAACCAAGACCTTTCACAACACTGCGACTTATGAGCAGCCTTACACTCCTCCACCCCCGCAATCGTGACCCCCTCCCCCTCCCCCACCATGCTACCCTCTCCGCGCACCCCGGGAGACCCGCCATGAAACACCTCGCCACCGCCGCCCTCGTCACCCTCCTCGCCAGCCCGGCCGCCGCGCATCAGTGCCCCGCCGACATGGCGCAGATCGACGCCGCGCTGCAAAGCGCCAGCCTCTCCGCCACAACGCTCGCCAAGGTGAAACAACTCCGCGCCACCGGCGAGGTGCAGCACAACGCCGGGCAGCACGCCGCCTCGGTCGCGACGCTGGCACAAGCCAAGGCGCTGCTCGGACTCTGACCGACCAAAACCGCTTGACCTTCCAGTCCTGGGAAGGTGCAGGGTGAGTCCATCGACCTCACCCCCATCAGGACACCTCCAATGGACCACGCTGCTCACCCCCCGCAAACCCTCACCCGCCTTGCCCTCTCGGCCACGCTGCACTGTCTGACCGGCTGTGGCATCGGCGAGGTCCTGGGCCTCGTCATCGGCACCGCGCTGGGCTGGGGCGTGGTGGCCACCATCGCGCTGGCCGTCGCGTTGGCCTTCGTCTTCGGCTACTCGATGACGCTGATCCCGCTGCTCCGCGCCGGCATGACATGGCGCGAGGCCGCCAAGGTGGCGCTGGCCGCCGACACCGTGTCGATCACCATCATGGAGATCGTCGACAACGCGGTCTTGCTGGCGATCCCCGGCGCCATGGCCGCGGGCCTCACAAGCCTGACCTTCTGGGCCAGCCTCGCCTTCGCGCTCTTCGTCGCGGCGCTGGTGGTCTTCCCGGTGAACCGCTGGATGATCGCCCGGGGCCGCGGCCACGCCGTGGTGCACGCCCATCACTAGGACACCCCGCCCCGCCTCGCGGCGGGGCGGATTCTTCGGGACGGCGGGCAGAGCTGCGCTAGGATAGAGTGCAGACAGCAATGGAGGAACATCCCATGTCCCACGTCTATCCCATCACCGAGGTCTACGGCAGTTCAACCGAGAGCGTCGATGACGCCATCCGCCAGGCCGTGAAGGCCGCCGGCAAATCGGTGCGCAATCTCGAATGGTTCGAGGTCAGCGACATTCGCGGCCACGTCAAGGACGGGGAAGTCGCGCATTTCCAGGTCGGCGTGAAGCTGGGCTTCCGGCTGGACCGCGAAGACTAGGGGATCGCCCGCTCGACCGTGCGGCCTGCGTTCTGCAGGTCGCGGCTCGCGCCGCGCACCGTCTCGCATCCCGCCAGTGCCAGAAGAAGCATTCCGGTGACTGCCAATTTCCACATGCGTCCGGCCTCTCGTTGATCCGTCCCTGCCATAGCGCGGGCGCGCACGGTTGAAAAGCCCTCACCGCGCCGGCGCGATATCCCGCAGCAACCCGGCGGCACAGCGTTCGATCAGGTCGAGCGTACCTTCGAAATCGCCGGTGTAATACGGGTCCGGCACCGCCGTCTCCGGCCCGCCGCAATAGTCGGTGAAGCGCCGCACCGGCACCTCGGACGCGCCCCGCAGCCGCTCGATGGCGCGCAAGTTGTCGGCGTCCATCCCGAGGATCAGGTCGAAACGCTCGAAATCCTGCGCCGTGAACAGTCGCGCCCTGAGCCCCGACAGGTCATATCCCCGCGCCTTTGCCGCCTCGATCATCGCGTGATGTGGCGGGTTGCCGACGTGCCATTGCCCGGTGCCCGCGCTGTCCAGCGTCAGCCCCTCGGACATCTGGCGCACCACGCCCTCGGCGGCGGGCGACCGGCAGATATTGCCGAGGCAGACAAACAGGATGCGGGTGGTCATGGGCGCGCGCCTTTGGCAGGGTGGGTCCGGTTCTAGGCTATGGGGGGCCACATGGGCAAGATCGTCATCCTTACCGGTGCCGGCATCTCGGCCGAAAGCGGGCTGGGCACCTTCCGCGATGAAGGCGGGCTCTGGGCGCAGCACCGGATCGAGGACGTGGCCACGCCCGAGGGCTTCGCACGCGATCCCGCGCTGGTGCACGGCTTCTACAACGCGCGACGAGTGCAGGCGGCGCAGGCAGAGCCCAACGCCGCCCATCACGCGCTGGCCCGGTTGGAGCGGAACCACGACGACGAGGTGGTGATCGTCACGCAGAACGTCGATGACCTGCACCGGCGCGCCGGGTCGCGGACCGTCCTGCAGATGCACGGGGCACTGGCCGGCGCGCTCTGCGACGCCTGCGGCCATCGGTGGCAGGCACCGCCAGAGATGACCTCGGAGACGCTCTGCCCCGCCTGCAAGGCGCCCGCGGCGCGGCCCGACGTGGTCTGGTTCGGCGAATACCCCTACGGACTGGACCAGATCGCCGGTCATCTGGCCGAGGCCACGGTCTTCGCTGCGATCGGCACCTCCGGACAGGTCTATCCCGCCGCCGCCTTTGTCGAGGACGCGCGCAGCGGCGGAGCCGAGACGGTGGAAATGAGCCTGGAGCCGACCTCGGTCTCGTATCTCTTCGACCGCGTGCTGACCGGGCGCGCGACACAGACGGTGCCGCGCTGGGTTGCCTCGCTGCTGCAGGGCTGACCTTTCGACGTCCGGACGATTGTCCCGGACCTCATGGCATGTTCGGCGCGAAGCGGCTCAGCGCTTGAGGTCGACAGGGATGTCGATGGTGACTTCGCCCGCGTCTTCGAACTGCAGCGTCACAGTCACGCTGTCGCCGTCCGCGAAGGGCTCTGCCAAGCCCATGAACATCACGTGATCGCCGCCGCGTTCCAGCGCATAGGCGCCGCCGGCGGGGATGATGACACCATCGTCGACGGCCTGCATCCGCATGATTCCATTGTCGGATTCGTGATGGGTGTGCAGTTCGACTCGCTTGGCGGCCTCGGAACCGACCGAAACGAGGCGGTCGTCGGTGTCTCCGGTGTTGCGGATCATCATGAAGGCGGCGCCGGCCATGGGATTGGAGGCGCGGGCGTAGGGGGCTTCGATCTCGATCTCGGCGACGGCGGGAGTGGCGGCAAGGGTGAGGGCGAGCAGAGGGAGGCGCATGGAGGCTCCGGGCTTGGGAAACGATGCGGCTGACCTATCGTGGCCGGGCGGTGCCGTCCAGTGTGACCGCACGCCTCATCACGCTTTGGCGAGCGGGGTTTTGTCGACTCGCTTTGCGGGTCATTCTGGCGAAGACGAAATGGGGAGGAACCAGACATGATACTGAAAAGACGCGCCTTTCTGGCGTCGATCGCGGCTGCGCCCCTGCTGGCCGGAGCAGCCCGCGCGGGCGAACCCATGGTCTTTCAGAAGGCCGGCGTAGCGATAAACGGGGCCGATCCGATGGGGTACTTCGATACCGGCGGTCCGGTCATCCCGGGGGCGGGGATCGGGTTGGTTTGGCGGGGGGCGGAGTGGCGCTTCCGGGACCCGCAGGCGCGGTCGCGGTTCGAGATGGACCCGGAACGCTATGCGCCCAGGTTCGGCGGCTATTGCGCCTTCGCCGCGTCGCGGGGCTATCTTGCGCCAACGATTCCAGAGGCTTGGACGATCCATGAGGGACGTCTTTACCTGAACGCGAACCTCCGCGCGCGCGAATTGTGGCTGCAGGACGTGCCCGGAAACATCGCCAAGGGCGAGGCGAACTGGCCCGGCATCCTCGGCTGAGTTTTGTACAATTTGTACAAAACAGGGGGGTGTTTTGTACAAAAGCCCCCCCCTGCCACGCAGTGACCCTCAAAATCCCGGCAGATCGACCCGCGTCGCGCCGGGGCCGGAGCTTGAGTTCATGGTGACTTCGCCGGTGACGTTGTTGGTGTAGCTGCCGGTCGTGTCGCCGGCATCGAGGGAATAGCGGGCGATTTCTTGGGTGTGATGCGTCGCACATCCGCCCTTTCGGGGGCGTCAGGTCTGCGCGCGCTTGGCCGTGATTTCGGTTGCGGCGGTCGTGCGCCGCGCCCGATTGGTCCGCAAAAGTAGCAGGGCCGTCAATCCGACGATGCCCAGACCCGAGACGGTGAGATAGATGGCGAGGGTCGTGCCGATGCCGACCCCGTTGGCCAGCGCCGCGACGACCGAGAAAAGCCCCGCGAGAGAGGCGAATATGATGACTGCCAGCATGAGGCTGCTCCGTGAGTGTGCGGGAACATTGTCCTAGAGCGGCGCGTGGTGTGCCACATGCAATTTTAGCGTGTGCGATTTCCAGCCGGTCCGCCCCGGTGGATGTGCGGATTCCTGCCGGCCATGCAATATGCCCCCGGAATGGAGGGAGGCCGCCCCGGGGCTGTGGCGGGCAGGACAGCATCCCGTGCCACTTTCGCCGCCCGGTCGGGGGCTCAGTTCATGGTGAATTCGCCGGTGACGTTGTTGGTGTAGCTTCCGGTGTCGTCGCCGGCATCGAACTTGCCGCCGCCGGTGATGCTGCTCCATTTTCCGGTGCCGCCCACCACCTGCCATTCACCCTGGGTGCGCCCGGCCTCGGTCACGGCCATGACGGTCCAGCGGATCACCGCCTTGTCGCCGTCAGCGTCGGAGTAATGGCACAGGCCCTCGCCCGAGGCTTCGCCCTTGTCGATCAGCACGGCACCGAAGCAGGGCCCGCTGAGCCCGGTCAGCGGGTTGCCGTCGTTCGCGCCTTCGAAGCCGTCGTACATGGTGTTGGCATGGATCGCCACCAGCGTCTCCGAGAGTGGCATCGCTTCGGAATTGCTGGTGCCCATGCCGGTACCATCGGCCGAGACGGTTTCGGCCAGCGTCGGAGTTGCGGAAAACGCGAAAACAGCCGCCAAAGTGGCAGCGGACAGGAAATGTATTTGCATATGCTTGGTCTCCTAATATGCCGCCCTTGAGGTGGGGCGGTGTCGGGAGTGTAGCATATCGGGCGATTTTTAAGATGTGATGCGTCGCACATCCGCCCATCCGGGGGCGTCAGGTCTGCGCGCGCTTGGCCGTGATTTCGGTTGCGCCGGTCTTGCGCCGCGCCCGATTGGTCCGCAACAGAAGCAGGGCCGGCAAGCCGACGACGATGACCCCGGAGACGATGAAGTAGATCGCCAATACAAGCCCGAGGTGCACATCCATCAGGAATGCGACGAAAGCCGCAATAAGCCCTACCAATGATCCGATCAATGCGCCTGCAAGCACGGGGACTGCTCCCTTTTTAAGCGAAGTTAAGCATAAGATTGGCAATTTCGCCAGTATCATTTCCATGAAATGCGGCGAATCTTTGTGCGTGTGATGGCGAAATTCGATGGGTGTGCCCGGAAATCAGTGGGATGGATGAATCTCCGTAGGTGTGAGGTTTAGTTTATCGAGGCATTCAGGCGGGTTGAAACCCGCCCTACGGATTGTCGGCGGCCGTCGCGCCAGTGGGGTGGTCCGGTTGAATTTGCAGAACGGCTATGAGTTGGTGGTGGTGGCGTGAGACGGGTTTGTCGGGGGGGGAACGAGCGGGTGGCGTGAGGTGTGGGGTGGGATTGTAACCCGCCAATGGCGGACGGTGGGTTGGAAACCCACCCTACGCTTGGCAACTTCGACCTATGACCTTTTGAATGATCAAAAATTCTGGCCAACCCGAATACTTAACATCTTTTGCATTCGAAATTGGTGCTGTCAGCTTTTTTAATTGCGTAAGCCAATGCTGACGCTTTCCGCAAACAACCTCACGCGGGTGCTCAAAAACCTGTCGTGCGTCAGCACTTTTGAAAAGACTTCGTTCTCCTTTGTTTCGCATCCCAATGCACCACTAAGAAGTGCTGTTTGAATGGCGTTATACGTTTATCGGTTATTCACCCCAAGACCCCCTGAAACTCCCGCCATTCCCCCTTGGACATGCCCGAGGTCTCCTGCGTGACCTCCTCGCCTTTCAGCATCCGGCGGACACACTCAAGGGCTGTGGCGGACAAGGTGGCGCCACCCATGCGGTAATCCTCGAACGCCCGATAGGCAAAGGGCACCCAGTCGGCGACGAGTTTGCAGATCTCCTCGGCATAGACGCGGATCTCGTATTGGGCGTGGGGGTCGGCGCGCAGGCGCAGGAAGTGCAGCAGGTTGTGCAGGTCCACCTTCCAGTACCACTGGGTGTAGATGTTGGCGGGAAGGTTCATGCGGGCAAGCTCGCGCGCGAGGCCCTGCTGGCCGTCGTCGGAGATCATCTCTTCGTAGTGGTCGTAGCAGCGCATGGCGTCGTCGCGCAGGAAGCGCAGCACGCGGTCGGCCTCTTCGCCGGTCAGCGCCGCGCCGCGGCCCTGGTTGTTGACGGCGGATTGCGCGGCCAGCGCGTCACGCTCGGGGATGTAGAATTCGCGGTCGAGGATCGAGTAGCGGGCGGAGTATTCGTTGACGTTGGCGGTGCGGTGGCGGATCCACTGGCGGGCGACGAAGACGGGCAGTTTGACGTGGAGTTTGAGTTCGCACATCTCGAAGGGGGTGGAGTGCCAGTGGCGCATCAGGTAGCGGATCAGGCCCTCGTCGTTCTGGACGGATTTGGTGCCTTTTCCGTAGCTTACGCGGGCGGCCTGGCAGATGGCGGCATCGTCGCCCATGTAGTCGATCACCCGCACGAGGCCATGGTCGAGCACCGGGTAGGCCTTGTAGAGATGCGCCTCCATCCCCGGCGCGGTGGCGCGCAGCGTGGGCGTGGTTTCGGACCGGAGCGCCGCGATTTCGGCCTGCTGTTCGGGCGTCACGGACATAGGCGAATCCTTTCTACAAGATGAATCAGGGCTCCACTATATCTGGGGGTCGGGCAAATGGGAAACCGCAGATGCAGTATGCCATTTCGGCCTCAGTTGGGTGAGGTTTCGGGTGCAAAGGTCTTTTGGCGTTGACTTTTTCCGGACCGGCGCGGAGCCTGTGGACAAAATAAACGGCAATGACCGGGGCAGTTTCAATGAGACAGTATATCGTGCCGCTCTTCATGGCGGCGGCGTTGGGGGCCTGTGACGGGACCACGGGCAAGGACAATCCGTTCCAGCCGGATCCCGAAGAGACCGATGGCGCCGAACAGCCGGTCGAGGAAGAGACGGGCCTGCCCGACGAATTGGCGCGCAACGTCGCGACGGCGGGCGCACCGGGCGCGGCCAGCATCGAGGTCACGGTGGCGGCGGTGGACGGCACCCCCCTGAGCAACACCTTCGATCGCAACCCGGCGCTGGATACCGGCGGTTACCTTGCCTATTCGGCGCAGGAGGATGCGCTGGACCGGATGTTCGTCGCGTTGGCGGCGCAGAGCGCGGACAGTTCGGTCCACGCGGCGGCGGTGATGGACGGCGGGCAGTTCAACCATTTCTTCGGCGGCGGCTATTACGAACGCTCGGGTGCCTTCACGCCCCCCGCGATCGGCTCGGGCCCGGGCGAAGGCCAGGTGTCCTATGCGGGCAGCTATGCGGGCCTGTCGAACCTGTCGTCTTCGGACGGCGCGGGGCTGATCCCGCTGCCGCCGGGGATCGATCCGACCTCCCTGCCCGATCTGCCGCGAGAACCGTCGCGGGTGGCCGGCACGATATTCCTGAACGCCAACTTCGCCGACAATGGCGTCAACGGCGAGATCTATAACAGGGTGCTGATCAGCCCGGTGGACGGTTCGACCTTCGCGCTGGCCGATATCGCGCTGGCGCCGACCACCATCGACGAGAACGGCGAGTTCATCGGTGACGCCGAACTGTCCGGCGACCCGAGCCAGAACACCGGCAGCTACGGCGGCATCTTCGGCGGCGCGGACGCCAGCTATGTGGCCGGCGTGGTATCGCTGGACAATTACATCGAGGGCATCACCAACGAGGAAGAGGTCGGCGTCTTCGTGCTGACCCAATGCGGCATGCCCGACGATGCGGCGGTCTGCGATATCGTGGCGCCATAACCCGATGAAACCACTTCTGGCAGCTTTGGGGCTGAGCATCCTGATGCTCGGCCCCGGTTTGACTCAGGAGGCGGCCCCTGCCCCGCCGTCCGACGCCGCCGTCACGGTCGCGGATGCGCGGGCGCTGGCGCTGGCGGCGCTGGCCGAGGGGCGGCATGATGTGGCCGGGCAACTGGCGCTGGGCATCCTGCAACGCGATCCGACCGACAGTTTCGCGCACCTCGTGATGTCGACGGTGCTGATGCAGGCCGGCAACCTTGCCGAAGCCGCGCCGGCGGCGCGGCTGGCCTTCAAACATGCCGAAACCCCGCGCCAGAAGCACGAGGCGGCGCGGATCGCGGCGCTGACCGCCGCCCGGCAGGAGCGGTTTCTGCCGGCGCAGGTCTGGATGCGGCGTGCGGTGCAGGCGGCGCCGGACGCGGTGTCGCGCAGCCGGGCCATCCACGAATTCAAGGCCTATCGCGGCAAGGCGAAGCTGCGGTTCAACATCTCGGGGGCGCTGGTGCCGTCGTCGAACGTCAACAACGGGGCGGCGGACCGGATCAACGTGGTGGACGGGCTGCCGCTGGTCGGGCTGCTCGACCCGGCCTCGCAGGCGCTGCCCGGCACCATCGGCACGCTAAACGGGCGGTTCAGCTATCGCTTGCACCGGGGCGAGACGTCGGAGACGCGCCTGACCGGAGGGGCGCAGGTGCGCCGGGTGTGGCTGTCCGACGAGGCGCGCGACAAGGCGCCGGACGCGGAGAATGGCGACTATGGCTCGACCTATGCCGAAGCCGGGCTGTCGCATGTGCGGGCGCTTGGCGACACGGCGCTGCTGGTGTCGAGCATCGGTTTCGGCCAACTGTGGAGCGGCGGCGAGCGGGCCTATGACGTGATGACCGCCGGGGCGCGTCTCGTGCTGCCGAGCGAGACCGGCCTGTCGCTGAGCTTTTCGGCCAACCATCAGCGCCGCTTCAACGATGCCTCCGGGCTGGCGGATGTGCGGAGCGACGGGCTTGGGCTGGGGATGGGCAGGACGCTGGCCAACGGCGACAGGCTGGCGCTGTCGTTGGATGCGATCCGGGCAGACTCGGACAACGGGCAGGCGCGGTCGACCACCCGGCGGGTCGGGGTATCCTATGACCGGGGCAAACCGGTGGGCCCGGTGTCGCTGTCGGCGGCGCTGTCGCTGTCGGAAACCACCTATCCCGATTACCGCATCCTGTTCTTCGCGGTCCCCGGGGGCCGTGTCGACACCCGGCACGAGGCCGAGGTGACGATGACCTTCGACAAGATCGGCTATGGTGGCTTCGTGCCCACCCTGACGCTGCAGGCCAGCCGGACCGACAGCAACGTCAGCCGGTTCGAGACCGAGGAACTGTCGGTTTCCGTGGGCTTCCGGTCGGCCTTCTGAGCCGCCGCCGCGCTGGACTTCGCCGCCCGGACGCTTAGGTTCCCGACCACGGGTACAGGCAAAGGGGATGCACGATGAACCTGCGATACGAACATGTCATGGTCCGGGTCAAGGACCTTGAGGCGTCGATGGATTTCTACGAGCTGCTGGGCCTGAAGGAGACCAAGCGGACCGACAGCGAAAAGGGCCGGTTCACGCTGGTTTTCATGGCGCCGCCGGGTCAGGAAGAGGCGCCGATCGAGCTGACCTACAACTGGGACGGCGACGAGGGCCTGCCCTCGGACAGCCGGCACTTTGGCCATCTGGCGTTCCGCGTCGACGACATCTATGCCATGTGCGAGAAACTGATGGACGCCGGTGTGACGATCAACCGCCCGCCGCGCGACGGCCACATGGCCTTTGTCCGTTCGCCCGACAACATCTCGATCGAGCTGCTCCAGCGCGGCGACGACCTGCCGCCGCAAGAGCCCTGGGCGAGCATGGGCAACACCGGCCACTGGTGATGCGCTGGCTGGCCGCCCTTGTGCTGGCGTTCTGGTCATCGGCTGTGATGGCCGAGTGCCGGCTGGCGCTGGTGCTGGCGGTCGATGTGTCGTCCTCGGTGGATGCGCGCGAACATGCGTTGCAACGGCAGGGGTTGGCGGCGGCGCTGGTCGATCCGGCGGTGGCGGGGGCGATCCTCGACGGCTCGGCCCCGGTGGCGCTGTCGATTTTCGAATGGTCGGGGCGGTATCAGCAGGCGGTGTTGCAGGACTGGGTGATGCTGGGCAGCATAGCGGACCTCGAGGCCGTGGCGGCGCGGGTCCGCGCCCTGCCCCGGTCCTACACCGAGTATCCCACCGCCTTGGGCTATGCGCTGGGCTACGCCGCCGGCCTGCTGCGGCGCGCCCCGGTCTGTGACCGCCGGGTGGTGGATGTCTCGGGCGACGGCATCACCAACGAGGGCTTCCGCCCGCAACTGGCCTATCGTAATTTTCCCTTCGCCGGGGTGACGGTGAACGGCCTCGTGGTGACCGGTGACGACGCCCGCGTGGTGCCCTATTACCGGCAGGAGGTGCTGCGCGGGCGCTATGCCTTTCTCGAGGAGGCGGTGGGTTACGAGGGCTTCGAGGATGCGATGACCCGCAAGCTCTATCGCGAGACCCGCGAACTGGTGCTGGGCGGGCGCTGAGCCTTGCCAAGCGCGGACGGCGCCTATACCCCTCTGGGGTTGTGTCCGCACGAGTTTTCCGATGACCCAGCCGCTCAGCTACGCGCAGCACATGCGCGCCCTCACCCGGATCGGCCTGCCGCTGATCGGCGGACACCTCGCGCAGTTCCTGATCGGGCTGACCGACACGGTGATGATGGGCTGGTACGGGGTGGCGCCCTTGGCGGCGCTGGTACTGGGCACGACGCTGTTCATCGTGATCTTCCTGATGGGGTCGGGGTTCGCCTTCGCCGTCATGCCGCTGGTGGCCTCGGCGGCGGCCGAGGGCGACGAGACCCAGATCCGCCGCGTGACGCGGATGGGGCTGTGGCTGTCGGTGATCTATGCCCTGGCCTTCCTGCCGCTGTTCTGGTTCTCGGGGCCGTTGCTGGTGGCGCTGGGCCAGCAGCCCGAACTGGCCGCCGATGCGCAGACCTACCTCAGGATCACCGGCGTGGCGATCCTGCCGGCGCTGCTGGTGATGGTGCTGAAAAGCTATCTTGCGGCGCTGGAGCGCACCGCCGTGGTGTTCTGGATCACGGTGTTGGCCGGCGCCGGCAACGTGCTGGCTAACTACATGCTGATCTTCGGCAACTGGGGCGCGCCCGAACTTGGCGTGGCCGGGGCGGCCTGGGCCTCGATGTCGGTGCAGGTGATCTCGCTCATCGGCGTGGTGGTCTACGCCCGGCGCGTGCTGCCGGACCATGCGCTCTTCACCCGCCTCTGGCGACCGGATTTCGAGGTCATGTCCCGCGTCCTGCGCATGGGCGTGCCGATCGGGCTGACCAACCTGGCCGAGGTCGGGCTGTTCGCGGCCTCGTCGATCATGATGGGCTGGCTGGGCACCGTGCCGCTGGCCGCCCATGGCATCGTGCTGCAACTGGCCACCGCCGCCTTCATGATCCACCTCGGGCTGTCCAATGCCGCCACCGTCCGCGCCGGAACCGCCTTCGGGCGCCGTGACGCAGGCCTTCTGAAACGCGGCGCCAGCGCCGTCATCGCGCTGTCGGCGCTCGCCGCGACCGTCTCCATTGTGATCTTCCTGACCCTGCCGGAACCGCTGATCGCGCTGTTCCTGTCCGAGGACGACCCGCAGCGCGCCGAGATCATCCGCATCGGCACCGGCCTGCTGGTCATGGCTGCCCTGTTCCAGCTGGCGGACGGAGCGCAGGTCCTGGCCCTTGGCCTGCTGCGCGGCGTGCAGGACACCACCGTGCCGATGGTGATGGCGGCGATCAGCTACTGGGGCCTCGGCCTCTCGGCCGCCTACCTGCTGGGCTTCGTCTGGGGGTTCGGCGGCACCGGGGTCTGGGCCGGGCTCGTCATCGGCCTCGCCGCCGCCGCCGTGATGATGATGGCCCGCTTCTGGCACCGCGCCGACCGGGTCGCGGCGATGCGCGCCTGAGGCTTCTTCTGGCCGAAATTATCCCGGGGTTTGGGGCAGAGCCCCAAGGCCTGCGTGGCCTGAACGCAAACCGACCTGCGCGCCTGAAAGGCGCTCGTCCAGCGGGCGCTACTCCTTCAGCAGCCGGTCCGCCTTTTTGCGCACCAGCACCGTGCGCAGATCGTGCATCGCCAGAAGCAGCGCGTCGGTGACCCGGTCAAGCTGCTCGGGCGTCGCCCGGGACTGCGCCCATTGCGTGGTCAGGTTCATGTGGTCCACCGCCCGCAGGATGTCGTCGATGTCGCGCTCGGCCAGCACCGCCTGCCGCTCCGCCATCCAGCGCTGGATCTCGGCCATGTCGCCGGCGGTCAGTTCGCGCCCGCCATGCGGCTTCACCTCGCCGTTGCGGATATTGACCACGGCGATCTGGTCCATCTCGATCCGCCGCTGCCGGTTGCCGGTGTCGATGCGGAACACCAGCGCGCCGTTTTCACGGACGCGGAAGTAATACTCGGGCAGCCCCGCGCTCATGCCGAGAGCCCGGCGCAGAAGCGTTGAATGCGGCGGCAGGCTTCCTCCAGCTGGGTCTCCGAGGTGGCGTAGGACACCCGGAAGTTGGGCGAGAGCCCGAAGGCCGCACCGAAGACCACCGCGACGCCGACCTCCTCCAGCAGCGCCGTGGCGAACGCCTCGTCGTCGGTGATCGCGGCGCCCCCGGCCGAGGTTTTCCCGATCAGCCCGGCGATCGAGGGATAGACGTAGAACGCCCCCTCGGGCACCGGGCAGGTCACGCCGTCGATCTCGTTCAGCTTTGATACCACGAGGTCGCGGCGGCGTTTGAACAGCGCCACGTTGTCGGCAAGGAAGTCCTGCGGGCCGGTCAGCGCCTCGACCGCCGCCCATTGCGAGATGGTGCAGGGATTGGTGGTCGATTGCGACTGGATCTTGCGCATGGCGTCGATCAGCACCTTCGGCCCGGCGGCGTAGCCGATGCGCCAGCCGGTCATGGCATAGGCTTTCGACACCCCGTTGCAGGTCAGCGTCCGGTCGTAGAGGCCGGGTTCGACCTCGGCCGGGGTGCAGAAGGTGAACCCGTCATAGGCCAGGTGCTCGTACATGTCGTCGGTCATCACGTGCACATGCGGGTGGCGCATCAGCACCTCGGTCAGCGCCTTCAGCTCGTCATGGCTGTAGCCCGCCCCGGTGGGGTTCGACGGCGAATTGAAGATGAACCACTTGGTCCGGTCGGTGATCGCGGCGTCCAGCTGCGCGGGCGTCATCTTGAACCCGGCCTCGATCTGGCACTCCACCACCACCGGCGTGCCCCCCGCCAGCAGCACCATGTCGGGATAGCTGACCCAGTAGGGCGCGGGAATCACCACCTCGTCGCCCGGATTGAGCGTCGCCATCAGCGCATTGTAGAGGATCTGCTTGCCGCCGGTGGCCACGGAGACCTGCGCCGGCGCATAGCTCAGCCCGTTTTCCCGTTCAAATTTGTCGCAAATTGCCTGTTTCAGCTCGGCAATGCCGTCGGGCGCGGTGTATTTCGTCTTGCCGGCCTTGATGGCGGCGATGCCCGCGGCCTTGATGTGATCGGGCGTGTCGAAGTCGGGTTCGCCCGCACCGAGCCCAATCACGTCGCGCCCGGCGGCACGCAGTTCGGCGGCCTTGGTGGTGACGGCGACGGTGGGCGACGGTTTGACACGGGCAAGCGTGTCGGAAAGCAGGGACATCGGGTCGGGCCTGTGGTTTATTGCCGGGCGAGTTCCGTCTTAGATTGCGGGCGGTAACCGATCAAGCGTGATCGGAGGTAAGGGAGAGACGCATGCAGGATGAAGCGGTGGACTGGTACGGCCCCGAGGCCGCGACTTTCGGCGACAGGCTGGCGGCGGCGCGCGAACAGGCCGGGATGAGCCAGGCCGATCTGGCCAAGCGGCTGGGCGTCAAGCTGACCACGCTGAAGAAGTGGGAAGACGACCTGCTGGAGCCGCGGGCCAACCGGCTGTCGATGATCGCCGGGCTGCTCAATGTCACCTTCATGTGGCTACTGAACGGCGAAGGCGACGGTGTCGTCTATAGCGACGAAAGCGACCTGATCACCCCGGATATCAACGATATCCTGCTGGAGATCCGCGAGATGAAGACCAAGATGCAGGACAATGCCGAACGGCTGGGCCGGCTGGAGAAGAAGCTGCGTCAGAAGCTGGCCGGCACATGAGCCAGGGCGACCGTGCGGCGCGGCTCAAGCGGCTGGAAATGCGGTCGATGCGGCGCGGGATCAAGGAGATGGACCTGATCCTGACCGCCTATGCCGGGGCCCGGCTGCACACGATGGACGAGGCCGGTCTGGCGGACTACGAGGCGCTGTTGTCGGAGAACGACCAGGACCTCTATCAATGGGTCTCGGGCCAGGTGCCGCCGCCCCCGGCGCATGCCGCGCTGATCGCGGATATCCGCGCGGTGGCGCTGGCTGCCGAGGGCGGGGTCGGCCAGCGCGGCTGACAGTTTCATCACACCGTCTGCTTTTTAACGCTTTTTTCGGCTTTATGCGTCAGCTTCCGCCAGAGACTAGACAATGGCGGAGACGTGATGAGCTTGCATTCCCAACTGCCCGCAACCGGCAATGCGGGTTTCATGGCCAACTACCTGGACGCGCTGGCGCTGGTGGAACGGCTTCACCGATTGCTGCTGGACGTGATCAAGGACGAATTCGAACGGGTCGGCGTGCTGGAGATCAACGCCGTCCAGGCGCTGCTGCTGTTCAACATCGGCGAGAACGAGGTCACGGCCGGCGAATTGAAGAGCCGCGGTTATTACCAGGGTTCGAACGTCAGCTACAACCTGAAGAAGCTGGTCGAAGCCGGTTACATGCACCACCAGCGCTGCGAGATCGACCGCCGCTCGGTCCGGGTGCGGCTGACCGCCAAGGGCCGCGAGATCCGCGACATCGTGGCCGGGCTGTTCGCGCGCCATGCCGAGGGGCTGGAATCGCGCGGCGTGCTGGGGCCGGAGGGGATCGACGACATCACCACGTCGCTGCGCCGGGTGGAACGCTACTGGACCGATCAGATCCGGTACATCTATTAGGCCGGCTGTCGTGCGGGCGTCCCGGGCGCGGGGCGCGTCCGCTGGCGGCGCGGCGGGCACTGGCATCCCGGTAATTTCCGGGCATAGTGGCGACAGCCCTGTCCAGGAGATGCCGATGCCGATACACGCCCTGACCATGCTGGCCGCCGGAATAGGCATCCCGGTGCTCGCCGCGCTGAACGCCGCGCTGGGCCAGCGCATGGGATCGCCCGCGGCAGCCGCTGCAATCCTGTTCTGCGTGGCGCTGGGCGCCACCTGCCTTGCGCTGCTGGTGACCGGACCCGGCGCCCTTGCCCGCGCGACCGGCGCGCCGAAGCATCTGTTTCTGGCCGGGCTGCTGGTGGCCTTCTACGTGCTGTCGATCACCTATGTCGCGCCGACCTTCGGGGTCGGCAATGCGGTGTTCTTCGTGCTGCTGGGGCAGTTGGTCAGCGCGGCGGCGATCGATCACTTCGGCCTGTTCACCGCGCAGATCGCGCCGCTTGGCCCGGTGCGTGCGCTGGGGATCGGGGTGATGGCGCTGGGGGTCTGGATCACGCAACAGGCGTGACGCGGGTTGGGTGACAACCGCCTGTCACCGGTCTGATTTACACCCATCGTTCCGCGGTCAATGCGCCATGAACACCGGCAGGTGCATCGCCTCCAGCATGTCGCGGGTGGCGCCGCCGAGAATCGCCTCGCGGAACCGCGAATGGCCGTAGGCCCCCATCACAAGAAGGTCCGCCGCGCTGTCGGTGGCATGGCGCAGCAACACGTCGGAGACCCGGGGCAGCGATTTCGGCAGCACCTCGACCTCGACCGTCACGCCATGCCGTGCCAGCATCTGCGACAGCCGGTGGCCGGGATCCGCCTGATCCAGCCCATGTCGCGGCGGGTCGATCACCACAACCGAGACCGCGCGGGCGGCTGTTAGCAGCGGCAGCGCCGCGCGCACCGTGCGCAATGCCTCGCCGCTTTCGTTCCAGCCGATCATGATCCGGCCCGGCGCCGGGTCGGCCTGCGCCCCCTCCGGCATCACCAGCACCGGTGCATGACCGTCGTAGAGCGCGCCTTCGATGATGGGTTCCAGCTCGGTCCCGCTGTCCTTGCCATAGGGTTTCGGCAGCACAACAAGATCGGAAAACCGGGCGTGCGCGGCCACGTGTCGGCCCAGATCGCCGATCGGCGCCAGTTTCGCCTCGCAACCCCAGGGTGTGGCACAGCCGTCCAGCCGGTCGCGCGTCAACTGTTCGAGCGCCTGCGCCTCTTCCGAGACCCGGGCAATCACATCCTGCACCACCATGGCATCGGCGCCGGCGAAGAAGTAGCCGGTCTGGCTGCGGTCGACACCAAGGCAGAGCACGTCAAGATGGGCCCGCCATGCGGTGGCGAGCTGCTCGGTCTGTGCCAGCGCCGAGCGGTCCAGCCGGCTGTCGGTAATGACGGTGAACAAGGTCTTGTAGGACATTGGACCCCTCCCTTCTGACTCGCGCGATTATAGCACAGAGGCAGGGCGGACGTCCTTGCGGCAGATCAAGGGCGCCCACAGGGGACGCCCTTGCAAGGGTCAGAGATAGCGCCGTCCATGGGGCACGACGCGCCGGCCCCAGCGGCCACCGCGCCACGGCCAGTGGCTTTCGGGGCAGCGCGCGTCGCCGCGGCGGGCGATTTCGTAATCCATGAGCAGCGGATCAATCGTCATGCGCGTCGCTCCAGCCCTTGCGGCGCCGGGTTTCCGCCGACCAGTAAAACGGGGGCCGTCCGTCAGCGCGCATGTCGCGCGGTGCGTCGTGGTCGTCCTGATAGGTGGCGCGCTTGAAGACATCTGCAAAAATTCCGAACATGTCGTCCTCCTGTTCCGGGGTGGGTATGTAGGTAATATGCGCTATTGACGGGGATGGAGCGACTCAGGAATACTGAGCATATGTAAGCTTAGGTTACGTATATGGATTGGACCGCCCTGCCCCCGCTGTCGGCGCTGCGCGCCTTTGCGGCCTATGCCGAGCGCGGTTCGGTGCAGGCGGCGGGCGCGGCGCTCAATGTCAGCCACGCGGCCATCAGCCAGCAGATCCGCAACCTGGAGAGCCACCTGGGTCTCAGCCTGCTCGACCGGTCGGGACGCGCCGCGACGCTGACCTTGCAGGGCCACCAGTTGGCCGAGGCGCTGGACGCGGGGTTCACCCGGATTGCCGAGACCGTGGCAGCGATGACCGGGGCGGATGCCGCGCGGCCGCTGCACGTTTCGACCACGCCCAGCTTTGCGGCCAACTGGCTGATGCCGCGGCTGCCGGATTTCCGCGCGACGCATCCCGGCATCGACCTGATGGTCGATCCGAACCCGGCGCTCACCGATCCGCGGCCGGGGCATATCGACGTGGCCATCCGTTACGGCGCTGGACACTGGCCCGGTCTGGAGGCGGAGCTGCTGGTGTGCTCGGGCATGGCGATCGTGGCCGCGCCCGAGTTGATCGGCGACCGGGAGATCCGCGCGCCGGGCGACCTGCGCCACCTGCCATGGTTGCAGGAACTGGGCACCTCGGAAAGTTCGGTCTGGCTGGAAGCGCATGGTGCGTCGGGGCCGGCGGAGGCGTCGATCCTGCATTTGCCCGGCAACCTGACGCTGGACGCGGCGCGCAGCGGCCAGGGGGTGGCCTTGACTGCCTCGCTCTGGGTCGCGGAGGATGTGCGCGCCGGGCGGCTGCGCATCCTGTTCGAGGATCAGCCCGACAAGGGCTACTGGATCGTCACCGGGCCGGGTGTGCCGCGGCCGCCGCTGCGGGCCTTCCTGAAATGGTTGCGGCGGCAGGCCGGGTGAGCGGCCATCGTCGGGTCGGCGGCGCCGTTGGCGGGTCTTCCGGGTGACGGGGGCAGGGCCCTGGGATGGCTCTGCCGGACATCCCACCCTGCCCCTGCGGCACAAGATATTGCGGGCGGCGCGCGGGGCCCATCCACCGATGGACCTTGCCCGGCAGCCCGTGTTATCGTCGCGCCGATGAGGCGGAGCAGGCCCGGCAGATGACGGCGTTGAAGCAGTACCAGCGGTTGGAGGCGAGCGGCCTCTGGCGGGCCGAGGCCGGCGCGCAGCGGCGCGACGTGGTGGTATCGCTGGGCGATGCCTCGCTGGTCTTGACCGACATGACCGACCGTCCGCTGACCCATTGGTCCCTGGCGGCCGTGGAGCGGGCCAACCCCGGCGAGCGCCCGGCGCGCTATCACCCCGATGGCGACCCCGGCGAAGAGCTTGAGCTGGGCGAGGACGCGTCGGACATGATCGAGGCCATCGAACGGTTGCGGCGCGAGATCGCGCGGCGGCGGCCCAAGGAAGGCCGGCTGCGCTGGGGTCTGGGTGCCGGCGCGATCGCCGCCTGTATCCTGGCCGCGGTCTACTGGCTGCCGGACGCGCTTCTGGCGCATACCATGCGGGTGGTGCCGACGGTCAAGCGAGACTCGATCGGGTTGACCGTGCTCGACGAGCTGTCGCGCATGACCGGGCCGCCCTGCCGCTCCGAAACCGCGGCGCCGGTGCTGCGCAAGCTGGGACGGCGGGTGCTGGGACAGGAGCGGGCCTCGGACCTGATCGTGCTGCGGCAGGCCAGCCGCGACAGCGCGCATCTGCCGGGCGGCTTCATCCTGCTCAATCGCGCGGTGATCGAGGACAACGAGGATCCCGACGTGGCCGCCGGCTATGTACTGGCCGAGACCCTGCGGGCGAAGCGCTCCGATCCGCTGGAGGGGCTGTTGCGGCAGGCCGGCATGTTCGCCACCGCGCGGCTGCTGACCACCGGGCAACTGCCCGAGGCGGCGCTTGAGGATTACGCGGTCGCGCTGATGGATGCCGCGCCCGAGGCCGTGCCGGCGGACCGCCTGCTTGACGCCTTTGCCGAGGCGCGGGTGAGTGCCGCGCCCTATGCCTATGCGCTGGATGTCACCGGGGAATCCACGCTGGCGCTGATCGAGGCGGACCCGATGCGCGGCGCATCAGTGCAACCGGTGATGAGCGACAACGACTGGCTGCGGCTGCAGACGATCTGCGGCGAGTGACCCCGGTCGCGGCTGCCTGCGACGCCGTCCCGGACCTGATCCGGGACCTCCTTACAAACGCCTGACGTGAGGTCCCGGATCAGGTCCGGGACTGCGGAGCGTGAATCGGCAGGCGGCTCAGTTCCGCAGCGAAGCAGAGCGGTAGCCGATGCGGTGCCGCACCGTGTTGAGCGCCGCGCTCAGCCGGTCCTGCCGCTGGAACGGGCCGGCCAGCACCATGTAGTAGTGCGTGCCGCGGTTGGTGTATTCGTTGACCGACACCGGCATCCCCGCGGCTTGCAGACGGCGGATCGCGCCTTCGGCCTTTCCGCGACTGCTGAAGCTGCCGATGTTGATGAACCGGTGGCTGGCGGCCTGCACCGGGGCCGCGCGACGCACGGTCTTGGGCGCTTCGCTAAGCGACGAGACCATCGCTGCCCGCTGCTGCTTCATCGACCGGTAGGGATAGCGCAGCTCGGGGAAATAGCGGCTGACCTCTTCGCCGGTGTACTTGTCGATCAGCCGGCGCGGCACCGTGTTGGTCCAGGTCAGCAGCATCTTGCGCCGCCCGTCCAGCGTCTGGTGCGCGCGGGTGGTGGAATGGCGGCCGTCCTTGAATGCGCGTTCGTACCCCTTGGGCATGGGCACCTTGACCGAGGCGCCGCGTTCATATGCGGCCTTGGGCGCGATCACGGTCTTGCCGGTGACGTGATCCCGGCCGCTCTTGCCGGAGTAGACGCGCACGCCGTCGGGCATGGTGTGGATGACGCGGCGGTTCTTGTCGACGATGACGACGGGGCCGTCGATCTCGACCGGGCGGGTCCTGCGTGTGACGGTGCGGCGGGCCGGCGCCTCGACACGGGGGGCGGGCGCACGGCGGGCCGTCCGGGCCGGGGCCTTGCGCCGGGGCTTCGTGGCGGCAGCGGGCTGGCGTGTCGCCTGACGCACCACCGGCTTCGGCGCGGGGGCCGGTGCGGCGACCACCGGAGCCTCCGGCGTGGTGATCACGGGCGCCGGGGCGGGCGCGGTTTCAGCCGCCTGGGTGGTGCCCGATGCCTGCCCGCAGATCACCCGGCGGTTGCGGTCGACCCTTGGCACCCAGGTCACGTTGCCGTCGATCCCGGCGCGGATGTAGATGCAGCCGCGGCTGTCGACATACTGCCGCCCCTCGTAGGATTGCGGCGGCAGTTCCGCCGGCTGCGCGAGATCGTCCTGAATTTGCGCGACGCCCGCCGCGCCCATGAACGACAGCGACACCGCGGCAAGCAAGGTCGCGTAAATATTCAATTTTATCATCACCGGTCCCCACAGGTTCAACCTCAGCATGACAAATGGAAACCCGTTAGTAAAGTGTTGTCGGGCCTATTTAGTGCCAAACATCCGGTCACCCGCATCACCTAGCCCCGGCACGATGTAACCGTTCTCGTTCAGGTGGCTGTCGAGCGACGCCGTGACGATCGGCACGTCGGGATGGGCCTCTTTCATGCGGGCCACACCTTCGGGCGAGGCGAGCAGGCAGAGGAAGCGGATATCGGTGGCGCCGGCCTGTTTCAGCAGGTCGATGGCCGCGACCGAGGAATTGCCGGTGGCCAGCATCGGATCGACCGCGATCACCAGCCGGTCAGCCAGCCCGTCGGGCACCTTGAAGTAGTATTGCACCGGCTCCAGCGTTTCCTCGTCACGGTAGAGGCCGACGAAACCGACGCGGGCCGAGGGGATCAGTTCGAGCACCCCGTCAAGCAGCCCGTTGCCCGCCCGCAGGATCGAGATCAGCGCCAGTTTCTTGCCATCGAGCACCGGCGCGTCCATTGGCTCCATCGGGGTTTCGATGCGCTGGGTGGTCATCGGCAGATCGCGGGTGATCTCGTAAGCAAGAAGCTGGCTGATTTCGCGCAACAGGCGGCGGAAGCCAGCGGTCGAGGTGTCCTTGTCGCGCATCCAGCTGAGCTTGTGCTGCACCAAGGGGTGATCGACGACGGTGAGGTGATCGGTCATGTGTTTTCCAGCTTTTTCAGGATGTTGGCGCGGGTCTCTTCATTGCAGAAGGCGGCCTCGGCGGCGGTCTTGTTGATTTCGCGGAAGTCGTCTTCGTTCCATTCGAAGACGCGGGCGAGGTTGTCGTATTCCTGCGTCATGGTGGTGTGGAAGAACGGCGGATCGTCGGTCGAGACGGTTACGGGAACGCCCCTTTCGCGCAGTTTTTCAATAGGATGCGCGGCGAGGTTCGGGTAGACGCCGAGGCGCACGTTCGAACCGGGGCAAACCTCGAGCGTGACGCCCTGCTCGGCCAGTTCCTCGCAGAGGGCCGGATCCTCGATGGCGCGGACGCCGTGGCCGATGCGTTCGACCCGCAGATCGCGGACGGATGCGCGCACTTCTTCGGGGCCGCGCCATTCGCCAGCATGGGTGGTCAGCCGCAGCCCGGCCTCGCGCGCCATATCGAAGGCATAGGCAAGGTCCTTGGGATCGCCCGCGTTTTCATCGCCGCCCATGCCGAAGCCGCAGAGCCAGTCGTCGGCGGTTTCGGCGGCGCAACGGGCGGTCTGTTTCGCCTGCTCGGGGCCGAAGTGGCGGACGCAGGTGACCACGCCGCGCAGATGAATCCCGAAATCGCGTTCGGCCTGATCGGCGGCGTCGCGGATGGCGTGAAGGTAATCCTTCCAGGCTTCCAGATCACCGCCGCCGCAGAAATCGGGACTGAGGAAGGCTTCGGAGTAGATCACGCCGTGGCTGGCGCTTTCCTCCAGCACCGCGAGGGTCAAGCGGCGGAAGTCCTCGGGCGTCAGGAGGACCTGCGTTGCGGCTTCGTAGACCTTGAGAAAGTGCAGGAAATCCTTGTAGGCGTAGTGGCCGCGCTCGTCGAATATCCCCGAGATATCCACAGACTTCTCCTTGGCCAGCCCGGCGATGAAGCCCGGCGGCGCAGCGCCTTCGATATGCAGGTGCAGCTCGACCTTGGGGAATGTTCGAAAAGTCACAGGAAACTCCGCAGATTTGAGGGGTAATCGACGCCCAGATGTTCGGATATGGAAGCCGCGACAGAGGTGAAATCGGTGATACCGATCTCTCCGGCCGACGGTCCGGCGCAGAGCACAGGCACCCGTTCGCGGGTGTGATCCGTGCCATGCCAGGTGGGGTCGTTGCCATGATCGGCGGTGAGGATCAACAGGTCATCGTCGCGCAGTTTCGGCAGGATGCGGCCCAGTTGCACGTCGAACCATTCCAGCGCGCGGGCATAGCCGGAAACGTCGCGGCGGTGGCCCCAGAGGCTGTCGAACTCGACGAAATTGGCGAAGACCAGCGCGCCGTCGGGGGCGGTCTCCACCTGTTTTTCAAGGTGGATCGCCAGTTCCTCGTCGGTGCCCTTGAGGTTCTTATCGATGCCTTCCATCGAGAAGATGTCGCCGATCTTGCCCACCGCGATCACAGGATGACCCGCGTCCTGCACCCAGTTGGTCAGCACCTTGCCGGGAGGTGTCAGGGCGTAGTCGCGGCGGTTCTTGGTGCGGTTGAAATTGCCCGGCTCGCCCCGGAAGGGCCGCGCGATGACGCGGCCGACGCGCATTTCGTGCAGGTGCGGGGCGAGGTCTTCGCAGAGCTTCAGCAGGCGATCGAGGCCGAAGTGATCCTCGTGCGCGGCGATCTGGAAGACGCTGTCGACCGAGGTGTAGCAGATCGGCCAGCCGGTGCGGATGTGCTCTTGGCCGAGGTCCTTGAGGATCTCGGTGCCTGACGCGTGGCAATTGCCAAGGATGCCATCGGTGCCGGAAAGTTGGGCGGTCAAGTCGCTGAGATGCTTGGGGAATGCGGGGATTTCCTTGGGAAAGACGGTCCAGTCCCACGGCACCGGCAGGCCGGCAAGTTCCCAGTGGCCGGAGGGCGTGTCCTTGCCGCGCGACTCTTCGGTGGCGGCACCCCAGAGCGCCTGCGGCTCGGCATCGAGGCCGGGGGTATCGTCGCCGGAGGCGAGGCGGCAAGCGGCGCCGAGGCCGAGACGGTCGAGGTGCGGCACCAGCAGCGGGCCGGTTCGGCCGTCCTCGGCCTGACCGGCGGCACAGGCCTGCGCGATATGAGCGACGGTGTTGGCGCCGGTGTCGGGGATGTCGCCATTGAAGTACTGATCGGCATCCGGGGCGCCGCCAATTCCGACGGAGTCCATCACCACGAGGAAGGCGCGCGTCATGACAGGATCCTTTCAAGCACAAGGTCGGGTTGCGCGGGCGCGGTGGTGCCCAGCGTGATGGCAGCGCGGGTGGCGCGGGTGGCGGCGTCGGCCTGAGATTCGCGGGCGGCATGAACGCGGGCAAGCGGCTGGCCCCGGCTGACCCTGTCGCCGATGCGGACCACGTCGGACAGGCCGACGGCGGGATCGACGAGGTCTGTCTCCACCAGACGCCCGCCGCCGAGGTTGACCACGGCAAGGCCCAGCGCTTCGCCGTCGATGGCGGTGACGACGGCATCTTCGGTGGCGGTCACCTCCTGGATCACGGGGGCTTCGGGCAGGAAACGCTGCCAGTCTTCGGTGAAATGCACCGGGCCGCCCATGGCGCGGATCATGTGGCCGAAGCGCTCGGCGGCTTGACCCGAGGCGATGGCGTCGCCGATGGATTTCTCGCCTGCCTCGACGGTGTCCGCAAGGCCCCCAGACGCCAGAAGCACGCCGCCCAGCGCGCAGGTGATGCGGTAGAGGCGGCCGCGGACGGCGCCGGTGAGCACCTCCATTGCGGCGTCGACTTCGAGCGCGTTGCCCAGCGCGGGGGCCAAGGGCTGCGACATGTCGGTGATCAGCGCTCGCGTCGGGCAGCCGGCGGCGTTGGCGGTGGAGACGAGCGCTTGCGCGAGGGCTGCGGCATCCTCCATCCGTTTCATGAAGGCGCCGGAGCCGAGTTTGACGTCGAGCACCAACCCTTCGAGCCCGGCGGCGAGCTTCTTGGACAGGATCGAGGCGGTGATGAGGTCGAGGCTTTCGACCGTCGCAGTGACGTCGCGGATCGCGTAGAGGCGCTTGTCGGCGGGGGCGATGTCGGCGGTGGCCGAGACGATGGCGCAGCCGGATTCGGCAACCACGCGGCGGAAATGGGATTCCTCAAGCGTGGTGGAGACGCCTGGGATGCTTTCGAGTTTGTCGAGCGTGCCGCCGGTGTGGCCGAGGCCCCTGCCCGAGATCATCGGCACGAAGGCGCCGCAGGCGGCCAGCGCCGGTGCAAGCACCAGCGAGACACAGTCGCCGACGCCGCCGGTGGAATGCTTGTCGAGTACCGGACCGGGCAGGTCCCAGCGCAGGATGTCGCCGCTGTCGCGCATCGCGCGGGTCAGCGCGACGCGGCCGGGTTCGTCAAGGCCCCGCAGACAGACGCCCATGGCAAAGGCCCCGGCCTGCGCGTCGCTGACGCGGCCGTCGGCAAGGCCGCGGGCGAACCACGCGAGTTCGTCGGACGAGGGCGCATCGCCCCGGCGCAGAGCGGCGATGATGGCGCGGGCGTCGCTCATGCCTTGTCGAGGTCCATCTGGGCGGCGTCGAAGGCGCCGGGCAGCAATTCGGCCAACGTCAGGGTGACGGTTTCGCCATTGAGCGAGGCCATGGTGACGGGCACGTCGGGAGTGGCGGCAAATTCCGCCAGCTTCTGACGGCAACCGCCGCAGGGGGTCACCGGGGTGGGACTGTCGGCGATGACATAGGCGGCGGTGAAACGGGTCTGCCCCGCGGCAACCATGGCGGCGATGGCACCCGCCTCGGCGCAGGTGCCTTCGGGATAGGCCACGTTTTCGACATTGCAGCCGGCGAAGAGGGTGCCATCCTCGGATTGCAGCGCGGCGCCGACCTTGAAGCCGGAATAGGGGGCATAGGCGTTTTCGCGCACGGCGCGGGCGGTGTCGGCCAGTGACATCAGTAAGACCTCGTTAAACTCGTTGCGGCAATGATCAGGCCCGTGGCGGCGCGATGCAAGCATGACGTAGCCCGTGCTGCGGCGGGATCAGGAATTTTCCTGCGAATCCCGGTGTTAGCGCTATGCTGGATTTACAGGCTGAGCCTGAAACTGTTATCGGCGAGGCGGGGCTACAGGCGGCCCAGGAATTAGTTTAGTGCTAAACTAAATTTTGGAAGGGACGGACATGACCGACAGCAAAGCCCAGGAAACCTTGCGCGAGGCGGCCCTGCTCTACCACGAGTTCCCCAAGCCGGGGAAGCTGGAGGTCCGTGCCACCAAGCCGCTGGCCAACGGGCGCGACCTTGCACGGGCCTATTCGCCGGGCGTGGCCGAGGCCTGCATGGAGATCAAGGCAGAGCCCAGCGACGCGGCCCGCTACACCGCGCGCGGCAACCTGGTGGCGGTGGTGTCGAACGGCACCGCGGTGCTGGGGCTGGGCAATATCGGGGCGCTGGCGTCGAAACCGGTGATGGAAGGCAAGGCTGTCCTGTTCAAGAAGTTCGCCGGCATCGACTGCTTCGATATCGAGGTCAACGAGAGCGATCCCGAGAAGCTGGCGGACATCGTCTGCGCGCTGGAACCGACCTTCGGGGCGATCAACCTGGAAGACATCAAGGCGCCGGACTGCTTCATCGTAGAAGAGATCTGCCGCCAGCGGATGAACATCCCGGTGTTCCACGACGACCAGCACGGGACGGCGATCGTCGTGGGGGCAGCGGCCACCAACGCCCTGCGGGTGGCCGGCAAGCGGTTCGAGGACATCAAGATCGTCTCGACCGGGGGCGGCGCGGCGGGGATTGCCTGTCTCAACATGCTGCTGAAGCTGGGTGTGCGGCGCGAGAACGTCTGGCTTTGCGATATCAAGGGCGTGGTCTACGAGGGGCGGACCGACGAGATGACGCCTCAGAAAGCGGAGTATGCGCAGGCCACCGACAAGCGGACGCTGGACGAGGTGATCGAGGGCGCGGACATGTTTCTGGGGCTTTCCGGGCCAGGTGTGCTGAAGCCCGAGATGGTGGCCAAGATGTGCGACGCGCCGATCATCTTTGCGCTGGCCAACCCGACGCCCGAGATCATGCCGGACGCCGCCCGCGCGGTGAAGCCGGATGCGATCATTGCCACGGGCCGCAGCGATTTTCCCAACCAGGTCAATAACGTGCTGTGTTTCCCCTTCATCTTCCGGGGGGCGCTGGATGTCGGCGCGACCGAGATCAACGACGAGATGAAGATCGCCTGCATCGAGGGCATCGCGGCGCTGGCGCGCGAAACGACAAGTGCGGAGGCGGCGGCGGCCTATCAGGGCGAGCATCTGACCTTCGGGGCCGAGTACCTGATTCCGAAGCCGTTCGATCCACGGCTGTCGGCGGTGGTGTCCTCGGCCGTGGCGAAGGCGGCGATGGAGACCGGCGTCGCGACGCGGCCGCTGGCGGACATGGAGGCCTACAAGCACAAGCTCAACGCCTCGGTGTTCAAATCGGCGCTGCTGATGCGCCCGGTGTTCGCGGCCGCACGCAGCGCATCGCGGCGGATCGTCTATGCCGAGGGCGAGGATGAGCGGGTGCTGCGCGCGGCGCAGGCCATACTGGAGGAAACCACCGAGAAGCCGATCCTGATCGGGCGGCCCGAGGTGATCGCGTCGCGGTGTGAGCGTGCGGGCCTGAAGATCCGTCCGGAGCGCGATTTCGAGATCGTGAACCCCGAAAGCGATGCGCGGTATCGCGATTATTGGGGCACCTATCACGAGCTGATGGCGCGGCGCGGGGTAACGCCCGACGTGGCGCGGGCGGTCATGCGGACCAACAACACGGCGATTGCCGCGGTCATGGTGCACCGGGGCGAGGCCGACAGCATGATCTGCGGCACCATGGGCGAATTCCGCTGGCATCTGAACTACGTGACGCAGGTGCTGGGCAGCGACGAATATCGCCCGCATGGCGCGCTGAGCATGATGATCCTCGAAGACGGGCCGCTGTTTCTGGCCGACACGCATGTCTGGTCCCTGCCCTCTCCGGCCGAGCTGGCCGAGGTGGCGGTGGGCGCGGCGCGTCATGCGCGGCGCTTCGGGGTAGAGCCGCGCATCGCCTTCTGCTCGCAGTCGCAGTTCGGCAACCAGGCGGAAGGTTCGGGCAAGCGCCTGCGCGAGGCGCTGGGATTGCTGGACGGAATGCAGACCGATTTCCAGTACGAGGGCGAGATGAACGTGGATGCGGCGCTCGACCCGGAGCTGCGCGAGCGGCTGCTGCCCGGCGGGCGGCTGGAGGGTGCGGCGAACGTGCTGATCTTTGGCCATGCGGATGCGGCCAGCGCGGTGCGCAACATCCTGAAGACCAAGGCCGACGGGCTGGAGGTGGGGCCGATCCTGATGGGCATGGGCAACCGTGCGCACGTGGTGACGCCCGGGATCACGCCGCGCGGGTTGCTGAACATGGCGGCGATTGCGGGAACCCCGGTGGCGCATTACGGCTGATCTAGGGACACCATACCGCGCGTGGCGGTATGGTGCCTTTGCGGACCGCGGGACATGGCGGTCCCTGAAATGAACCTGTAGGACGTCCGGTCCTTGGGCCGGCAGCCTGCGGGCCTAGGTGATTGAAACCGCATCCATCAATGAGTTTCTAGAAATCTCGTCGCACGCGGTGCGTGCTGTGGCCTCATGTGCCGCGCCGGATGACCCCGGCGCGGCCACGTCCCCTTGCGGCCTTATTTGGGGGTGGGTTTGGAACCCGGCTTGGCGGGTTTCTGCTTCTTGTCGCCCATGGCAACGTCACTCTTGTCTGACGGACCGGCACCATGCCGGCCCGTAGCCCGAATTAACCACGGATTCGCCGGCGTATCGCGCGGGGAAGCGACGTGGGGAAGGTCGTATTTCCCCCGCCGTGTCCGGAAAGTGATTCTCCGTCTTGCGCCGACGAGTTTGCAAATCGACGCGCCCTTCGCCCCCGCCGGGAAAATTTCGCGGGCTTTGCAAAGCTTCGCAAGCCAATGGGCGCAGATCTGCAAATTTTTCGCGGTATTCTGCCGCTGCTAGCGCCAACCGGCTTGCCCGCGGCGCAGGCGCTTGCATAACTCCGCCCGACCGCCGGAGGAGGAACACCATGGCATACAAGGACGTCTATGAGGGCTGGAAGGCCGATCCCGAAGGATTCTGGATGGAGGCCGCCAAGGCCATCGACTGGGACCGGGCCCCGAGCAAGGCCCTCACCGACAAGGGCAACGACCTCTATGAATGGTACGCCGACGGCATGGTCAACGCCTGCTGGAACGCGGTCGACCGGCATGTGAAGAACGGTCGCGGCGATCAGGTGGCGATCATCCACGACAGCCCGATCACCGACAGCCAGCAGAAGATCACCTTTGCCGAGTTGCAGGAGCGCGTGGCGAAACTGGCCGGTGCGTTGCGCGCCAAGGGCATCGAAAAGGGCGACCGGGTCATCATCTACATGCCGATGGTTCCCGAAGCGCTTGAGGCGATGCTGGCCTGCGCGCGGCTGGGGGCGGTGCATTCGGTGGTGTTCGGCGGATTCGCCGCCAACGAGCTGGCGGTCCGGATCGACGACGCCACGCCGAAGGCGATCATGGCCGCCTCATGCGGGTTGGAACCGGGACGGGTGGTGAAATACAAGCCGCTGATCGACGGCGCCATCGAGATGGCCAAGCACAAGCCGGAGTTCACGCTGATCCTGCAACGTCCGCAGGCGGAGGCGGACTTGCAGGACGGTCGGGATTTCGACTGGCATGACGCGCAGGACGGCGTGGAGCCCGCCGACTGCGTGCCGGTGGAGGGCAACCATCCGGCCTATGTGCTGTACACCTCGGGCACCACGGGCGCGCCGAAGGGTGTCGTGCGCCACACCGGCGGTCATCTGGTGGCGCTGAACTGGACCATGAAGAACATCTACAACGTCGATCCCGGCGACGTGTTCTGGGCGGCCTCGGATGTGGGCTGGGTCGTGGGGCACAGCTACATCTGCTACGGGCCGCTGGTGCATGGCAACACCACGGTGGTGTTCGAGGGCAAGCCGGTGGGCACGCCCGACGCGGGCACCTTCTGGCGGGTGATCTCGGAACATGGGATCAAGAGCTTCTTCACCGCGCCAACGGCATTTCGGGCGGTGAAGCGCGAGGATCCGAAGGGTGAGTTCATCCGGAAGTACGACCTGTCGTGCCTGAAGACGGTCTATCTGGCGGGCGAGCGGGCCGATCCGGACACGGTGATCTGGGCGCAAGACCAGTTGAAGGTGCCGGTGATCGACCATTGGTGGCAGACCGAGACCGGCTATGCCATGGTCGCCAACCCGATGGGGATCGAGCCGCTGCCGGTCAAGATCGGGTCGCCCTCGGTGGTGATGCCGGGCTATGACGTGCGCATCCTTGACGAGGGCGGGCGCGAGATGCCGCGCGGCGAGCTGGGGGCGATCGCGGTCAAGCTGCCGCTGCCGCCGGGCACCCTGCCGACGCTGTGGAATGCCGAGGAAAGGTTCCGGAAGAGCTATCTGACCACCTTCCCGGGGTTCTACGAGACCGGCGACGCCGGGATGATCGACGAGGACGGCTATCTTTACATCATGGCGCGCACCGATGACGTGATCAACGTGGCGGGCCACAGGCTGTCGACCGGCGGAATGGAAGAGGTGCTGGCCTCGCACCCGGATGTCGCGGAATGCGCGGTGATCGGGGTGACGGACCAGTTGAAGGGACAAGTGCCGGTGGGCTTCGTCTGCCTCAACAAGGGCTGCAACCGTCCGCACGAGGAGATCGTGAGCGAAGTGGTCAAGCTGGTGCGCGAAAAGATCGGGCCGGTGGCGGCGTTCAAGCTGGCGCTGGTGGTGGATCGGCTGCCGAAGACGCGCTCGGGGAAAATCCTACGGGCGACGATGGTCAAGATCGCCGACGACGAGGCTTTCAAGATGCCGGCGACGATCGACGATCCGGCAATCCTCGACGAGATCCGCGAGGCGTTGAAGACCATCGGATACGCCGGCGCGAAGGCCGCCTGACCGGCCCGCTCCGCGGTTTCTTTCTGTACGGAAAGAGGCCGCGGAGGCGCGGGGCGTCTGGGCCAGGGCCGGCTGGGGGAAGGGAAGTCGCGGTGGCAGGTGTCACTCACTCACCCACCACCGCGTAATTTTCCGTCGGGCGTAAATTGCCCATCAAGAAAGGGTGCGCACCCGCCTTATCCGGGAAGAGAAAGGGTTCGTATACAATGCTTAAGACACCGAAGCCGAACAGGCGCAAAAACTAGGATTACCGATATCCACACAGGGTTCTGTGATCCGGATCACACTTCCGGGTTTAAACCTCTTATTAATCATTTTGTGGGCGGGCCAATAAACTTAAATTGCGAGAGAGGCTTATATATTCTACACAATACTCGTTTTTAGGACTGATTGATAATGCAAATACCGTTCCGTGACCTGACGAAGCAGGATTGCCTGATTCTTTCGGCGGTATCGCCGGCCGAGCGCGCCACTCTTCTGGCCATGTCGAAACCCTGCCATTTTCCGGCGGGCAAACAGATATTCTCCAAGGGCAGTCACGGCGAAACCCTGATGCTTATCGAAACCGGGCGGGTCGAGATCAGCCTGACCTCGGCGGCAGGAAACCGGTCCATCGTGGCGCATCTGGGGCCGGGCGATTCGGTGGGCGAAATGGCGGTGCTGCTGAATTCGGTGCGCACCGCGGACGCGCTGGCGACGCTGGATGTGACCGGGCGGATGCTGCACCGCAGCCAGTTGATGGCCTTTCTGACCGATCATCCGCACACCGCGCTGGGGCTGATCGCTGATCTTTGCCGCAAGTTACAGGCCACGACCGAGGCCCTCGCCGATCTGTCGATGGCCAATGGCGGCACCCGTCTGGCCAAGGTTCTGGTCGGACTGTTCGGACGCTGGGGGGTGCCCGACGGCGCGCAATTGCGGTTGTCGCCCACGGTGTCGCAATCCGATCTGGGGGACATGGCCGGGCTGACGCGGGAAACCGTCAATCGGCAGATCCGGACCTGGGAAAAGTCGGGGATCCTGCGCCGCGAGGGGCGCGATATGGTCCTGATCGAGCCCGAGATGCTGGCCGAGCGGGCGCAGTGATTTTATGCGACTGCGAAACTGCGCCGAGGGACTTTCTGCATCGCCACTGACGAATAGTTTCGGGTTTATTGCGCGTCCCAATGCTGCAACGGCGAAAGGTCTGGGTATGGTCAGACGAATTGTTCGCGGATCAGCCGTTCCTCCAACCCGTGGCCGGGATCGAATAGGATACGGTGCGCAATTGACGGCTCCGACCTGATGTCGACGGTGACCACGTCCTGAACCGCGCGAGCGTCCGCCTCGGCCATCACCGGGCGCTTGCCGGGATCGAGCACCTCGAAGCGGACCTCGGCGGTCTTGGGCAGAAGCGCGCCGCGCCAGCGCCGGGGGCGGAAGGCGGCCATCGCGGTCAGAGCAAGCACGTCGGACCCAATGGGCAGGATCGGCCCGTGCGCCGAGAAGTTGTAGGCGGTCGAACCGGCGGGGGTGGCCAGCAGCGCACCGTCACAGACCAGTTCGGGCATCCGCACCCGGCCATCGACGGAAATGCGCAACCGGGCCGCCTGGGGCCCTGCCCTGAGCAGCGAGACCTCGTTGATAGCCAGTGCCTCGTGCACCGACCCGTCGGTCGACACGGCGTGCATCGACAGCGGGTTGATGACCTCTTCGACGGCCTGGGTCAGCCGTTCCATGAGCCCCTGTTCGCTGTAGGCGTTCATCAGGAACCCGACGGTGCCGCGGTTCATGCCATAGACCGGAGCCGGGTTGTCCTGTGTTCGGTGCAGCGTGGACAGCATGAAACCGTCGCCGCCCAGCGCCACGATGACATCGGCGCCGCGTTCGGCATGATCGCCGAAGCGCGAGGTCAGCGAGGCCATCGCCGCCTGGGCGATCGGCGCGTTCGAGGCGCAGAAGGCAATTCTCAGCGTCATGTCAGCATCATGGCGGGGGTTTCCTTGGCGTGCCGTCAGGTTTCCGAAACAAGCACATGTTTACCGACAAGGCCAGCAATGCCGGTCGCCAATCGTCTGTTGTCGCTTTCGCGGCTTCCCCGAGGCCGCGGTTTCGATTAGGACACGCGCCATAACCTGCTTGCCCAAGGAGCCTGCCATGGACGCGCCCGTCAAAGACACCGGATTTTTCACCCAGCCGCTTTCCGAGCGCGACCCCGAGCTGTTCGAAGCCATGACCGGAGAGCTTGGCCGCCAGCGCGACGAGATCGAGCTGATCGCGTCCGAAAACATCGTCAGCCGCGCGGTGATGGAGGCACAGGGCTCTGTGCTGACCAACAAGTATGCCGAGGGCTATCCCGGGCGTCGCTATTACGGCGGCTGCGACTGGGTGGACGTGGCCGAGAACCTTGCGATCGACCGGGCTAAGAAGCTGTTCGGCTGCGACTTCGCCAACGTGCAGCCCAATTCGGGCTCGCAGGCCAACCAGGGCGTGTTCCAGGCGCTGATCCAGCCCGGCGACACCATTCTGGGGATGAGCCTCGACGCGGGCGGTCACCTGACCCATGGCGCCAAGCCCAACCAGTCGGGCAAGTGGTTCAACGCCGTGCAGTACGGCGTGCGCAAAGAGGACAACCAGCTGGACTATGACCAGGTGGAGGCCCTGGCCAAGGAGCACCAGCCGAAGCTGATCATCGCCGGCGGCTCGGCCATTCCGCGGCAGATCGACTTCAAGCGGATGCGCGAGATTGCCGACATGGTGGGCGCCTACCTGCACGTCGACATGGCGCATTTCGCCGGTCTGGTGGCGGCGGGCGAGCACCCCTCGCCCTTCCCGCACGCGCATGTGGCCACCACGACGACCCACAAGACCCTGCGCGGCCCGCGCGGCGGCATGATCCTGACCAATGACGAGACCATCGCCAAGAAGGTCAATTCGGCGATCTTCCCGGGCATCCAGGGCGGGCCGCTGATGCATGTGATCGCCGGCAAGGCGGTGGCCTTCGGCGAGGCGCTGAAGCCCGAGTTCAAGACCTATGCGCAACAGGTGATCCGCAATGCGCAGGCGCTGTCGGACCAGCTGATCAAGGGCGGTCTGGATACCGTGACCCATGGCACCGACACCCATGTCGTGCTGGTCGACCTGCGGCCCAAGGGTGTCAAGGGCAACGCCACCGAGAAGGCGCTGGGCCGGGCGCATATCACCTGCAACAAGAACGGCGTGCCGTTCGATCCCGAGAAGCCCACCGTGACCAGCGGGATCCGGCTGGGCTCGCCCGCCGGGACGACGCGTGGCTTTGGCGAGGACGAGTTCCGCCAGATCGCGGACTGGATCATCCAGGTGGTCGACGGGCTGGCGGCCAATGGCGAAGACGGCAATGCCGAGGTCGAGAACAAGGTGCGGGCGGAAGTCGAGGCGCTGTGCAAGCGCTTCCCGATCTATCCCGAGCTCTGATCAGGCGGAGCGCTGACGCGCGCAGGTCTGCGTGCGTTCGGGCCACGCAGGCCTTGAGGGGGCTGTCTGCCCCCTCAAACTCCCCCGAGGATATTTTCAGCCAGAAGAAGCAGCGAGGGTCTGGCGCGGTGTCAGAGGTGGCCTTGCCAGCGCAGGGCGGCGATGAACACCGCGGCCACGATCAGGAGCTTGAAGACCAGGCCGCCGGCCAGGTGCAGCCAGAAGCTCTTGCGGGCCTCGGCCGGATCGAGGCTTTCGAGGTAGCGGGTGATGCGCGCCTCGGCCCTGTCGAGGGCGGAGGCGTCGATCTGGCGGGACAGCTTGGGATGGGCGGCAAGCTGGCTGGCCTTGACCAGATGCTGCGCCTCGCGGCGGACCCAGCCGGGCAGCAGGCGTCCGGCACGCTTCAGCTTGGCTTCGAAGGTGCGGCCGCCGACGCGCAACTGTTCGCCCATCAGCTCTGCGATGGCGGCCTTGCGGGCTTCGAGGTCTTTGGGGTCGATCACCGGGGGACTCCTCCGGGGGCTGTCTTAGGTCCGGGGGCGCGGCGATGTCAAATCCGCGATTTGCGGTTTCCGGCGCGGCGTTGTCACGCTACATCAGGGCCATGCTGAACCAGATCCATCACGGCCAACCCGGTGGCCTGCCGCTTGTCATCGTTCACGGGCTCTACGGCTCGGCCCGCAATTGGGGAGTGATCGCCAAGCGGTTGTCGGACCGCGGGCACGTGGTGGCCGTCGACATGCGCAACCACGGCGACAGCCCGTGGCACGACGGCCATTCCTATCCGGAGATGGCGGAGGACCTGGCGGGCGTAATCGACAGCCTTGGCGGGCAGGCCGACGTGGTGGGGCATTCGATGGGCGGCAAGGCGGCGATGGTGCTGGCCCTAGAGACCCCTCAGAAGGTGCGCAAGCTGGTGGTGGGGGACATCGCGCCGGTGGGCTACAGCCACGACCAGACGCAGTACATCGACGCCATGCAGGCGGTGGACCTGAGCGGCATTGCCAAGCGCTCGGACGTGACCGAGCAGCTGGCGCGGCACGTGGACGATGCGACCTTGCAGAGCTTTTTCACGCAGTCGCTGGACCTTGCGGGCAAGCGGTGGAAGCTGAACCTCGATGTCCTGAAGCGCGAGATGGACAAGGTGATCGGGTTTCCCGAGGTTAGGGGCAGTTTCGAGGGGCCGACGCTGTTCCTGTCGGGGGCGGAGTCGGACTACGTGCTGCCCGAGCACCGTCCGGCGATCCGCAGGCATTTTCCGAAGGCGCGGTTCGCCAAGCTGGCGGGGGCCGGACACTGGCTGCACGCCGAAAAGCCGCGGGAATTCGAAGCCTCGCTGCGGGCGTTCCTCGACGCCTGAGCCTTGCGGCCCGGCCGCGATGATGCGGAGATTGTCGCGCAATTGCGCGCGCGCGGGGTCGGGACCAGCCTGAACCGACATCCGCTGGGGTTTTCGGCGTGCGTGAGACGGAGCGGCCTGCCGGGATGAGTTGCACTAGGTGGCGGCCATGGTCGATGCGCGCCGCAGCGAGGGTCCTGTTCTGCCGGCTGGGCCCAGTGGGGCCGGCGGTGCGCGCCCGAACCGGTCTGGGCCCGGGCGGCGAACACCTCGCACCCGCACAACGTCACGTGCTGGGGCAGGACGGCTCAGCGGGTGCGGATTCGCCTCTCGCGGCCGCAGGGAACTGCGGCGTCAGGCCCCTGCCCTGCCCCTGACCGGGCCGCGCGTCAGTAGCCGCGGCAGGTGGCTTCGGCTCTCGATCCGAACGCCTTGTAGCGCAGCCAGAATTCCTCGTCGCGGGCGCGGTCGGACTGGCGGACCTCCTGTGCCTGATGCGGGTCCTTGAAGAACTTGGCCGCGCGGCGCTGCTCGGACCGGGTCAGGGCGACGTTGGCCACCACCTGAATGCAGCCGCACAGCTGGCTGTTGGCCGCCTTGCGTCCGGATTTCAGGCAGGCGCGGCCAATGGGGCCGGCCTCGGCCACGGAGGCGGCGAAGGGGGCCAGCATGCCGGCCAGGACGATGACGGATAGAAGATTTTTCATGAGACTGCCCTCTGATTCCGCGGCGACGGTTTCGCCCGTCGTCTCGCATCCGGGCACAGGATGCGTGAACTTTGCGAAAAATTCAATCGTGTTGCGGGGCGATGAGCGGATTCACGGCCAGCGTTGCGGCCCGGCCAGCCTCTGACGGAGGTCATTCACAAGGGCGTCGCGGGGAATGTTGTGCGTCTCGGACAGGCGTTTGAGGCCAAAGTGGACGTGGGCGATTTCCTGGTAATAGCTGGTGTAGGCGAAGTTGGTGGCGGCGCCCGCGACGGCACCGACCACCGGCACCGCCTGCGCGGCGAGTTTCTGGCCCAGCACGGTGGCCAGCCGCGGGGCGATGCGGGCGATGAGGCCGTGGACGGTGGCGCCGGTCAGGGTAACGCGGGCCGACAGGAAGGCCATGTTGGCGCCGTCGTCGTGGTCGAGCGGCCCGGCGGCCGCAAAGACCTGAAGGCATTCGGCGCGGACCTCGGGGGTGTCGGGATCGAAGCCGTGTTCGGCGGCTATGCCCTGAATGGCGCGCAGCAGCACGGTGGTGGTGACGGGAAGTTCGGCCAGCGCCGAGGGCAGACCCCCGAAGCCGCCGGCGGCGCCCATGGCGGTGGTGGCGGCGCGGTTCAGCCAGCCGGGGGCGTCGGCGACCTGGGTGCGGCTTCGGCCGGCGGCGTCCATGGCGATGGTGAGCGCGCGTTCGGTGGCGGCCTCGAGTCGGAGCTTGATCTTCTCGGGCAGGCGTTCGAGCAGGTTCTCGGCCTGGGTGCCGACGAGGTTGAGCACCTGCAGGCCGACGCCACCGGCATTGCGGTAGCGGGTGGCAAGTGCGTCGAGTTCGCCGGCAGCCTGCGCCGGGATCAGGTCGGTGTCGGACATGTCTGGCTCCGATGTTGCTGATCTTTACATCGGGTCTTTGCGCGGCGTGTCAAGGTAGGATGGGTGCTGAGCACCCATCCTACGGTTGCCAGCGGGTGACCTCTCCGGTGACTTCGTCCCAGGCGCCGGGAGTGAGGGCATGGCCCAGCACCCGGTCGGGGTTGGTGGGTGGCGGCATGTCGACGCCGTCGAGTTTCGTGAAGCCAAAGCGTGCGTAATAGGGCGCGTCGCCCACCAGCATGACCCGGTGCCAGCCCAGTTCGCCGGCGCGGATCAGGCTGTCGCGGATCAGCGCCGCGCCGAGACCTTCGCCCTGCCGCGTGGGGTGCACCGCGACCGGGCCGAGCAGCAGCGCCTCGTGCCGGCCCACGCGCACCGGCCAATAACGGATGGCGCCGCCGATGATGCCCTGATCATCCTCGGCCACGGTGGACAGGGCGGCCACCGGCGGCACCTCGTCGCGCAGCCGGTAGGAGCTGAGCGCGGTGCGGCCGGGCGCGAAGGAGAGGTCGTAGAGGGCCTCGACCTGCCACCAGTCCTCCGGGATTTCCTTGCGCAAACGGATCAACGGGGCGGTCCTTGGCCGTGAAAGGGGTGGAAACGCGGGTAACACGGGGCTAGGTCAGGCGCAAACCCCTGAGAATGCAATTGGATACGCTCATGTTCTATCGTCCGGAAGACGGCCACGGCCTGCCGCACAATCCGTTCAACGCCATCGTGACGCCGCGGCCCATCGGCTGGATATCGACGCGCGGCGCGGACGGACAGGACAACCTCGCGCCGTATTCCTTTTTCAACGCGGTGGCTTACGTGCCGCCGCAGGTGATGTTCGCCTCGACCTCGGCGAAGGAGGATCGCGGCGACACCAAGGACAGCGTGGCGAATATCCGCGAGAGCGGCGCATTCTGCGTGAACATCGTGGCCTACGACCAGCGCGGGGTGATGAACACCAGCTCCGGGCCGTGGCCGCGCGAGGTGGACGAATTCGACAAGGCGGCGATCGCGCGGGCCGAGTGCGAGACCATCGCGTGTTCGCGGGTGGCCGAGAGCCCGGCGTCGCTGGAGTGCCGCCTGACGCAGATCGTTGAGCTCAAGGGCCGGTCGAACTTCATGGTGCTGGGCGAGGTCGTGGGGGTGCATATCCGCGACGAATACCTTGTCAACGGAAAGCTGGACGTGACGCGGTATCAGCCGCTGACGCGGATGGGGTATCGCGACTATTCGGCAATCCGCGATGTGTTCGAATTGAAGCGGCCGGGCGAGTGACCCGAGGCGGCAGAAGCGGCGGCGCTGCTTCGGACTTGCGGCGTGCCGAGACGGGTTTTCAGGCAGAAGACGACACCGGCGCCGGCAGGGCGTCGGGACGCGAGATCTCGCCACCACCGACCAGGGCGCGGACGCCGGTGGTGGCGGGCGACGAGGTTGGCAGTCCCCGCGCCACGCGCACCGCGAGATAGGCGAAGGCTTGCGCTTCGAGCATGTCTCCGTCCAGGCCGACGTCCTCGACCGGCTGAACGGGGCAATCTAGCGCCACCCCCAGCATGCGCATCATCACCGGGTTGTGGCGTCCGCCGCCGGTGACGTAGAGCGCCGTGGGGGGAGACGGACAATGCTCCATGCCGCGCATCACCGCGCTGGCGGCCATGGCGCACATCGTGGCGGCGGCATCGGCATCGTCCAACTCGCGCACGAGGTCGAGCATCAGGGAGAAGTCGTTGCGGTCCAACGACTTGGGCGGGATCTTCAGGAAGTATCCCTCGTCGAGGAACAGTTCCAGCGCGCCATCGACCACCTGTCCCTGCTGGGCCAGCGCACCGCCTGCGTCGTAGGGCAGACCGCGGCGCTCGGTCATCAGGTCGTTCAGGGGGGCGTTGGCGGGGCCGGTGTCGAAGGCCAGCAGGGCGCCCTGTGCCTCGGGGCCGGGTTTCGAGGGATCGACCCATGTGAGGTTGCCGACGCCGCCGAGGTTGAGGAAGGCCACCGGGGTCGTGGCGCCAATCCAGCGGGCGCAGGCGAAGTGGTAGAACGGGGCCAACGGCGCCCCCTGCCCGCCCAGCCGCACGTCGGCGGAGCGGAAATCCCAGACCACCGGCAGGCCCAGCGTCTGGGCCAGCGCGGCGCCATCGCCCAGCTGGTGGGTGCCGCGACCACCGGGATCATGCGCGAGGGTCTGGCCGTGAAAGCCGGCAATGTCGGCGTCCAGCCCGGACAGGGCCTCGACATGGGCCCTTTGCACCACCTCCAGCGCGGCAGAGACATCGTCGTCGTGCCAGCGGCCCAGCGCAGCCTTCAGCGCCGCACGCTCGTCGTCGGAATAGGGCCTGTATCGCGTCTCGCCGAAGCTCTCGATCGTCACCCCGTCGGTGCGGATGACTGCCGCGTCCACCCCGTCGAGCGAGGTTCCCGACATCGCCCCCAGCGCCGTCACCATCCCGTGCTTCAACATGCCCTTTTCCTCTGGCTTCGCGGTGGTTATAGCCTTGCCGCGACCATATCGGAGTGTCCCCATGACCTACCATCCCAAATCGGACTTCATGCGAATCATGATCGAGCGTGGCTTTCTGGCCGATTGCACCGATTACCAGGGGTTGGACGAGGCGGCGGCCAAGGGAGGTATGCCGGGTTATATCGGCTTTGACGCGACCGCGAAATCGCTGCACGTGGGCAGCCTGATCCAGATCATGATGCTGCGCTGGCTGCAGAAGACCGGCGGACAGCCGATCACGCTGATGGGCGGCGGCACCACCAAGGTGGGCGATCCGTCGTTCCGCGCCGAGGAGCGGCCGCTGCTGACCGAAGCGCAGATCGACGACAACATCGCCGGGATCAAGCAGGTGTTCGCCAAGTACCTTCAGTACGGCGACGGCGCGACCGATGCGAAGATGCTGAACAACGCCGAATGGCTGGACGGTCTGAACTACCTTGAATTCCTGCGCGACATCGGGCGGCATTTCTCGGTCAACCGGATGCTGGCCTTCGAGAGCGTGAAATCGCGGCTGGACCGCGAACAGTCGCTGTCGTTCCTCGAATTCAACTACATGATCCTGCAGGCCTACGACTTCCTCGAGCTGAACCGCCGCTATGGCTGCGTGTTGCAGATGGGCGGATCGGACCAGTGGGGAAACATCGTCAACGGCATCGACCTGACGCGGCGGGTGCTGGACCACGAGATCTACGGTCTGACCTCGCCCCTGCTGACCACCAGCGACGGCAAGAAGATGGGCAAGACCGCCGACGGCGCGATCTGGCTGAACGCGGACATGCGGTCGCCCTACGAATTCTGGCAGTTCTGGCGCAATACGACGGATGCGGACGTGGGACGCTTCCTGAAGCTTTACACCGAGCTTCCGGTAGAGGAATGCGACCGGCTGGGCGCGCTGGAAGGATCCGAGATCAACGAGGCCAAGATCGTATTGGCCAATGAGGTGACGACGCTGTGCCACGGCGCCGAGGCGGCGGCGGCGGCAGAGGCCACCGCGCGCGAGGTCTTTGAAAAGGGCGGCGTGGGTGACGACCTGCCGACGCTGACCCTGACCGCCGAGGAAGTGGGCGACGGGGTGTCCATCGTGCAGTTGATCGTGCGGTCGGGGCTGGCGAAATCGGGCAAGGAAGCCAAGCGGCTGATCGCCGAGAACGGTGCGCGGCTGGATGACCAGCCGCTGACCGATGCCGGTTTGATGGTGGACGCGGGCGCGCTGGCGTCGCCGATCAAGCTGTCGGCGGGCCGCAAGCGCCACGCGCTGGTGCAGCTGGGCTGAATCCCGACGCGCGCGGGACATGCCCGCGCGTCTCCGCTCTGGCGTCATGAATGCTTCTCCGGCAGGGACATCACCCCGCCGAGGCAAGACAGCTAACTCACCACCAGAGCCATTCCGCGATCCACAACAGGCTGCCCACCGGCAGGGCCAGCGCGAAGGCCAGCAGGGACAGGCCGGCGAAGGTCAGCCGGGGTGACGGGGCGGTTACACCCATGACGCGAGGATTTTTCATGGTTGCCGTTAATATGTGATAAACCTGACTCAGGTGTTAATCAGGGAATGACTTTTCATGTGAGCCAGTTGCAGGCCCTTCAAAGCGTTCCCTTCCAGCAGCATCCGGCCTTTGCGGCGGCGATGGAGCACCTCGGTCGCCCTTCACTTAAGGTTGCGCTTGGCGCGCCGCGCCGCGAGGTCGTCGTTCTGCGGCGCCGGTTCGGTCCGTTGCATCTGGGGTTGGTGTCGCGGGCGGATGTGAATCGAAGCGACCTGCCGGCCCTGCGCGAGGCGACGGCCTGCCGGCTGCTTCTGGTCAATGCCGAAACCCCCGGCAGGCACCCGGGCCTGCTGATCCGGAGCGCGGCACATCATGCCGAGCTGTCCCTCGCGGGCAGCGCGGCCGACCTGCAGGCGCGGATGGCGCAGAAATGGCGCAACCGGCTGAACCGGGCCGAGCGGTCAGGGCTGAAGGTCACGCATACGGCGCTGCCTGCGGACCCCGGCCACTGGCTGTTGCGGATCGATCAGGCGCAGCAGCAGGTGAAGCGCTATCGCGGCTATCCGCCGCTCTTCACCTCTGCCTATGCCGCCGCCAACCCGGGCCAAGCGCGGCTGTTCGAGGCGGTGGTGCATGGGGAGCCGCTGGCCGCGATGCTGTTTCTCTGCCACGGCAGCGTAGCCACCTATCATGTCAGCTGGAACGGCGACGAGGGCCGCCACAGATGTGCCCATCACCTGCTGCTCTGGCAGGCGATGCGCGCCCTGGCGACGCGCGGGATCGGCCGCATCGACCTTGGGCTGGTGGATACCGAAAGCGCGCCGGGGCTGGCGCGCTTCAAGCTGGGCAGCGGGGCCGCCTGCCGCAAGCTGGGCGGCACGCGGCTGATCTGGCTGTAGCCGATCCGTCGACGGATCGGGACCGATCCATTGATGGATCGGGTGCCTCAGTGACCGCCGAGAATGCCGGTCCTGACGTGGTAATCCACCGCCAGTTCGTAGTCCGGGTCATCGTCGCTGTCGACGATCAGGTGGCCGGCCTTCTTCAGAAGCTGGTGGCAGTCGCGGCTCAGGTGGCGCAGCTTGATGCGCTTGCCGGCCTCTTCGTATTTGCCTGCCACGGCCTCGATCGCCTGCAGGGCGGATTGGTCGACCACCCGGCTTTCGGCGAAATCGACGATCACCACGTCGGGGTCGGTCTCGACGTCGAAGAGCTCGGCAAAGCCGTCGGATGATCCGAAGAACAGCGGGCCCTGGATTTCGTAGACCTTGGCGCCCTTGTCGGTGATGGAATCGCGGGTGCGGGCATGGATGCGCCGTGCGTTGTTCCACGAATAGGCCAGCGCCGAAACGATCACGCCCACCACCACCGCGACCGCGAGGTCCTCGTAGACCGTGACCGCCGTGACCAGCAGGATCACGAAGGCGTCCATTTTCGGCACCTTGCGCAGGATGGTCAGCGAGTTCCAGGCGAATGTGCCGATCACCACCATGAACATCACGCCGACCAGAGCGGCCAGCGGAATGAGCTCGATGATGGGCGAGGCGAAGAGGATGAAGATCAGCAGGAACAGCGCCGCCGCGATGCCGGCGATGCGGGTGCGGCCGCCGGACTTTACGTTGATCATCGACTGGCCGATCATGGCGCAGCCGCCCATGCCGCCGAAGAAGCCGGTGACGGTGTTGGCGACGCCCTGCGCGATGCATTCCTGCGACGCGCCGCCGCGCTTGTTGGTCATCTCACCCACGAGGTTCAGCGTCAGCAGCGATTCGATCAGCCCGATGGCGGCAAGGATCACCGCATAGGGCAGGATGATCTGGAAGGTCTCCCACGTGAGCGGCACCGTGGGAATGTGGAAGGCGGGCAGCCCGCCCTGGATCGAGGCCATGTCACCCACCCGCGGCACATCGATGCCGAAGGCAATGACCAGCGCCGCCACCACGCCGATACCGGCCAGGGGGGCGGGGATCACCTTGGTGATCTTGGGCATGACCCAGATGATCGCCATGGTCAGCGCCACCAGCCCCAGCATCACCACCAGCGGCCAGCCGGTCAGCCATTCGCCGCCGCCGACACCGTGGCCTGTGCTCTCGGCCGTGCCCGGCACCTTGAACTGTGTCAGCTGGGCAAGGAAGATCACGATCGCCAGACCGTTGACGAAGCCCAGCATCACCGGGTGCGGCACCAGCCGGATGAACTTGCCCCATTGCATGGCACCGGCGAATATCTGCAACAGCCCCATCAGCACCACGGTGGCGAAAAGGTATTCGACGCCGTGCTGCGCCACCAGCGCCACCATCACCACCGCCAGCGCGCCCGTCGCGCCCGAGATCATGCCGGGCCGTCCGCCGATCAGCGCGGTGATCAGCCCCACGAGGAAGGCGGCGTAGAGCCCGACCAGCGGATGCACGCCGGCGACGAAGGCGAAGGCCACGGCTTCGGGCACCAGCGCCAGCGCCACGGTCAGGCCGGAGAGCAGCTCGATGCGGATCCGACCGGCGGTCAGCGCCTCGTCCGGGGCGAGGCGAAGGTCGGGCATGGCGAAGCCCTTGGCAAATGCGGCCAGCGAGGCGCGTTTCATCGGCGGAATTCCTGCGGTTTGGTGGTTGTGCGAGCGCTATAAGCGCGCGCGGCGTGAAAGGCCACCCCACCGCCACCGGACGAATTGCCGCTCTGGGCAGGCGACAAGCTCGACGATCCATCAATGGATCGGTGCCGATCTGTCGACAGGTCGGGGGCGCCACCCTGCGCGGCGGGGGCCGATCCATCAATGGATCGGGACTGATCCGTCGACGGATCAGGTTGCGCTCGAGGCCGCCGGCTCTAAGGTTGCGCGCGACAGGCCAGACGGAGGATGCCATGGCAGAGACGATGATCGGCGTGATCGGCGGGTCGGGGATTTACGACATCGACGGGCTTCAGGACGCGCGCTGGCAGGCGGTAGACAGCCCCTTCGGCACACCTTCCGACGAGCTCCTGACCGGTACGCTGGACGGCGTGCGGATGGCCTTCCTGCCGCGTCATGGCCGGGGGCATGTGCATGCGCCCTCGACCGTGCCCTACCGGGCCAACATCGACGCGTTGAAGCGGCTTGGCGTGACCGACGTGATCTCGGTCTCGGCCTGCGGGTCGTTCCGTGACGCGATGGCGCCGGGTGACTTCGTGATCGTCGACCAGTTCATCGACCGCACCATCGCCCGCGAGAAGAGCTTTTTCGGCACCGGCTGCGTGGCGCATGTCAGCGTGGCGCATCCGACCTGCCCGCGCCTGTCGGACGCCTGCGAGACGGCGGCCAAGGCGGCGGGGATCACGGTGCACCGTGGCGGAACGTATCTGGCAATGGAAGGCCCGCAGTTCTCGACCCTGGCGGAATCGAGGATGTACCGCGACAGCTGGGGCGCCGACGTGATCGGCATGACCAACATGCCGGAGGCCAAGCTCGCGCGGGAGGCCGAGCTCTGTTACGCCTCGGTGGCGATGATCACCGACTACGACAGCTGGCACCCGGACCATGGCGAGGTGGATGTCACGCAGATCATCGCCACGCTGATGGGCAATGCCGAGAAGGGGCGCAACATGGTGGGCCGGTTGCCCGCCCTCCTGGGCAAGGATCGCGCGCCCTGCCCGCATGGCTGCGACCGGGCGCTGGAATATGCCATCCTGACCGCGCCCGAGAAACGCGACCCGGAGATCGTGGCGCGGCTGGACGCGGTGGCGGGCCGGGTGCTGAACGGCGTGCCGGGCTGAAGCCCGGCCTACGGAGCCTGGCGCGGGGACACCGTGCGCCGGTGGCTCGGGCCAGCCGACCGCACCCCCGCGCCCGGCCGTCTGTTCAGCCCGACTGGCGGTGAGTCTTCAGGAAGGCGCGGATGAAATGCCGGATTTCGCGGGCGGCGCTGGTGTCCATCTCCTTGCAGAGCGCGACAAAGGCATCCCGCTCGCCCTTGTCGAGCCGCAGGATCAATTGCGCATCCTTGTTCCCCGGCTTGGCCGTTTCGGCTTTCTTGCTCACGCGACATGGTCCGATTGCTGTGATACCCGGTCGGAACGCATATACATTGCATAGCCGTCCGGCGCGCATGCTAGGGGGCCGTCCGGCGGAAGGGAAGTGTAAACTGCGCCGTCAGAACCGGTAGCCGAAGCGCGCGATGTCGCGGGCGCAGACCTGCGCGACGATGGCGCGGGTTCGGTCATCGTAGTAGCTCCGGTAATCGGCGTCCCGGTCCGACCGGTTGGCATGCGGCAGGTCGATCGCAAAGCCCAGATGGCGCTCGAGCGGTGCGATGTCCTCGGCCAGATGCTCCAGCCGCAGGAACAGCGCGGGCCGTTCGCGTGCGGCGGCGTCGGTGACGTAGCGCGCCGCCGGCGTCGCCGCGAGCGAGCGCTGGATGGTGTCGTGGCGCAGGAAGTCCGCGAAGCTCAGCCGCTGCGACAGGCCGACGGCCGGATGATCGAAGCTCTGGTCGCGCAGCCAGTGATAGTAGCTCACCACCCGGTCCCAGGGGTTGCGCACCAGCGTGAAGATCAGGAAATCGTCAAGCTCCTGCAGCGCCACGACCCCGTCGATGTCGGCCAGCGTCGCGTGCTTCCACAGCCGCCCCCGGGCGCTCAGCTTCGCCAGCCGCCCGCGCCGCCGCCGCGCCTTCGGCGTATCGCCGATCAGGATGTCGTCGGCCTTGGCCCGCGCCTCCAGCGCCAGCGCCATCGCGGTGCCACCGGTCTTGGGGATATGCACGAAGATATAGCGCCGTCCGGGTGAGATGATCATGCGCGCCACGCTAGCCGTGCCCCGGGCGCCGGGCAATCACAATGGTCGGCGATCGGGTCCCGCCCCGGCCCTTCTTCTGGCCGGAAATATCCCGGGGGGTCCGGGGGGCTGGCCCCCCGGGCTGTCGGCACGCGCAGGCGTGGCGAAAATCCTCAGCCGTCCCGCAACCGCCAGACGATCACCAGCCCGGCGCCGGCGATCAGCGCGATGCCCGCGACCTCGGACCAGCCGACGCGCTGGCCGAACAGGACAAAGGCCGCCAGCGGACCGAAGATAAACACCGAGTATTCGAAGACCGCGACATAAGAGGCGTCGCCCAGTGCATAGGCCCGGGTGATCAGCCCGACCCCCAGGACCGAGAACACCGCCTGCACCAGCATCAGCAGGTGGATGAGCGGCGACATCGGCCAGACCCAGCCGCGGCTGACGAAACCGGCCGCGCCCGCGCCCGTCTCGGGCCCGATCAGCGCCACCCCGGCCAGCCCCGCAAACCCCAGCAGCCCCTGGATCAGGAACATCGCCAGCAGCATCGCCAGCACGTCCTCGCCGGCGCAGATGGTGCGGGTGGCGATCGCGCCCAGCGCGTAGAACAGCCCCGCCAGCACCGGCACGAAGGTGGCGAGGCTGAGCGCCGCAGGATCCGGGCTCAGCACCACGAGGATGCCGGCGAAACCCATCGCCACGGCAAGGATCCGCCATTTGCCGATCGGCTGGTGCAGGGCCAGCGCGGTGATCACCAGCACGAACACCGGCGAGGTGAAAAGCCCCGAAAGCGCCTGCGCGATGGGCATCGCCGACAGCGCGCCGAAATAGAACAGCATCGCCAGCGCCAGCATCGCCCCGCGCAGCGCCACCGCCCAGGCCCGGTGCGGCCGCAGACTGCCCAGACCCAGCCGCGCCGCCAGCAGGATCACCGGCACCGACAGCACCATCCGCCAGGCATAGAACTGCCACAGGCCGATCTCGCCGGCGATCACCGGGACGGCATTGTCGATCACGCCGATCACGGCCATCGCGCCCAGCATCGAGGCGGCGGCCGCCATCGGCCGGGTCTGTGGAACTGTCGCGGTCATGCTGCCCCTCTTCGCCACCTTGCGGCGGTGTGGTCTTGCCTTATAACGACGGTAATCGGTGCGAAAGGGAGTTTGCGATGCGCGCGCAGCACATGACCGGCCCGGTCCGGCCCCGGACAGCGCGGATCGCTCCTGCAATGCATGGCTGATCCTTGATGACCGTCACGGCCATGCCGCTCTATCGCCTGTTCGTCACGCTGGTCTGGGGACCCGTCGCGCTGGGGTTGCTGGTGCGTGTCCTCGCACGCAGGGAACGCCTGTCGGACTGGGCCGAGCGGATCGGGCTGAGCCTCGGGCGGGCCGATGGGCCGCATCTGTGGCTGCACGCGGCCTCGAACGGAGAGCTGACCTCGGCGCGGCCCGTGCTGCTAGCGCTGCGGGCGGCGCGGCCGGACCTGAAGCTGCTGGTCACCACCAATTCGCTGACCGGGCGCGACCTTGCCCGCGGCTGGGCGCTGGACGGTCTGACCGCGCGGCTGGCACCGCTGGACACCCGCTGGGCCGCTGCCGGGCTGATCGCGCGCTACGATCTGCGGGCGCATGTCCTGCTGGAGGCCGAGTTCTGGCCGAACCGGATCCTTGCCTTTTCGAACAGGGGCTTGCCGGTGCATGCCGTCGGTGCGCGGCTGTCGCGGCGCACGGCAGGGACATGGCGGCGCTTCGCCTGGCTGGCCGAGCAGGTGCTGGCGCGGATGACCTTCGTTTCGCCGCAGGACGAGGGGTCGCGCCGGCGGTTGCTGCACCTCGGGCTGACGCCGGCGCAGCTGGGGCCGGTGCTGGACCTCAAGGCGTTCTACGCCCCGCCGACCGACCTGACGCCCGATGCCGTGCTTGCCGGGGCCTTCGACCGCGAAGCGACCTGGCTGGCCGCCTCGACCCACGAGGGCGAGGACGAGGTCGTGCTGGCAGCGCATGTCAGGCTGCTGCGGCAGATGCCGGAGGCACGGCTGATCATTGCGCCGCGCCACCCCAGGCGCGGGCCCGAGGTTGCCGCCCTTGCGCGCGAGGCGGGGCTTGTGGCGGCGCTGCGTTCGGCCGGCGACGCGCCGCGCGCCGATGCCGTCTATATCGCCGACACGCTGGGCGAGATGCCGCTGTGGTACAGGCTTGCCGGGGTGACGTTCGTGGGCGGCTCGCTGGTCGACAGGGGCGGACACACGCCTTTCGAACCGGCCACTTTCGACAGCATCCTGCTGCACGGACCGGACACCCGCAACTTTACGCGGATCTACCGCAGGTTGGATGTGGCGGGGGCTGCGGCGCAGGTCAACAAGGCCCACGACCTGGCCGATGCGCTGGTGCAGTTGCGCGATCCCGACCGGCGTGCGGCGATGCGCCGGCTGACGCGTGAGCAACTGGGCCAGCCGGCGGAGCTGGAGACCGTGGTGGGCCGGATCGTGGCCGGACTGGACCCCGGATCCTGACCGGTGTTGTGACGATTTGTGACAGCGGTCGCGGTTGATCCGGACCGAAAAGCCTATATGTCTTGCAGGCACTTATCCGGACGGCGCAGATGATACACTACGCTTTGAAATGCAGCGACGACCACCGCTTCGAAAGCTGGTTCCAGTCGGCTGCGGCCTTCGACAAGCTCAACGCAGCAGGCATGGTGGCCTGCGCGGTCTGCGGTTCGACCACGGTCGACCGCGACCTCATGGCGCCGCGCGTGTCACAGGCCAAATCCGGTGAAGATAAGGCACCGGCGCGCCCCTTGTCGGCCCCGGCCTCGCCGGCGGAGCAGGCACTGGCGGCGCTGAAGGCGCATGTCGAGAAGACCTCGGATTACGTCGGCCGCGATTTCGTGCGCGAGGCGCGTGCAATGCATGAGGGCGAGGTTCCTCAGCGTTCGATCCATGGCGAGGCAAAGCCCGAGGATGCGCGCAAGCTGGCCGAGGACGGTATCGCCGTGACCCCCCTGCCCTTCCGTCTGAACCGCAAGTCGAACTGAGGCCGGGGCCGGCGGCGTCCCGACGACCAGCGCAATCCAAGGTTGTGTGAGGCCGGGCTTCGTGCTATGATAACGGCATTACCGTTACCAGGTTTTACCGTTATGAAATATTCAACCTTTCGCGTGGACGCGTCCAATTTCGACGCGTCCAGGAAGAGCCTCGAAAAAGCTGGCGGCTGGTGGGTGCGCTTCGGCGACGAGGTGTTGACCTACTCTGCCAATGACCGCTGGCCCGACGTGCAGGGCCGTTTCCCCTCAGACCAACGCAGCGCGCGCCAGCCGGCAGGAGATGTCCGCAAGGGCGCGATGCACCTTGTGGTTCAGAAGGGCCGCACCTTCCAGCAGGAGCATCCAGAGGTCGAGGTGATCTTTGACCGCGGCCGATACCTGGTGGTGAGCCTGAGCAAGGCGGATGCGAAAAAATGCGCCGATCACGATGGCGTCTGTTACCACATCGAGCCGCTGGCCGAGAACCAGGTGGTGTTCGACACGGTGTCGGCGGCGCGTCGCGCCGATGCCGGCATGGGCCCCGAAGCCGAGATCGTGGCACGGGTGGACCGGGGGCGGTTCGAGACGCATATCGCGCAACTGGTGTCCTATCCGACACGGCTGTCGACGACGGTCCACTACGCCGAGGCCGCCGGGTACTGCCGGGTGCAACTGGTGGCGATGGGCTATCAGGTCGACGTGACCGAGGTTCAGGTGCCGGGCGGCAGTTCCTCCAACGTGGTGGCCCGCAAGCCGGGTGTCGGGACGGCGGGACGCGGCGAAGTGCTGGTGGTGGCGCATCTGGATTCGATCAATGCGCCGGGTGGTCCGGCCGCGGATGCGCCGGGCGCGGACGACAATGCCAGCGGCTCCGCCGGGGTGCTTGTGCTGGCCGAGGCGCTGTCCGGGCACAGCTTCGCGCATGATCTGGTGCTGATCCTCTTCGGCGGCGAGGAACAGGGGCTGCACGGCTCCACCCAATACGTGGCAGGACTGGACGAGGCCGCGCGCGACCGGGTGCAGGCGGTGCTCAACATGGACATGATCGGCAGCATCAACGCGCAGCCGCCCTCGGTGCTGCTTGAAGGGCATGCGATTAGCCAGTCGATGATCGACGGTCTGGCGCAGGCAGCCGCGGATTTCACCACGCTGGCGGTGCAGACCTCGCTGAACCCGTTTGCCAGCGACCACGTGCCGTTCATCGACGCCGGGATGCCGGCGGTGCTGACCATCGAGGGCGCGGACGGGGCGAATGACGCCATCCACACCTCGAACGATACGCTGGACCGAACCTCGAGCGACTTCGCAGTACAGATCCTGCGGATGAACGCCGGGTTTCTTGCCGAGGCGGCGGGGGTGATCGCACAGGCCCCCGAGACGGCCTATGGCACCCGGCAACCGGGCGTACAGCCGCCGCCGCTGTTTGCGCCGCCGCCGCCCGCCATGCCGCCGCCTGCGGCCGGTCATCCGTCGCATGGGATGGGACCGTTGCCGGGCAGCTTCGCACCGCCCCCATCCCCGCCGGCCCCGGACATGACCCATATCGCACGGGATCTGGCGTTTCATTATCAGGCGCTGTTCGCGCAATATGCACGTCTGGGCCGCGACGGGCAGTTGACGGCGCAGGATTACGGCCAGTGGCAGGCCAGCCGCGCCGCCTATGACACCGTTGCGGCCAAGGCCGGCGGCTGCGGCTGCGGCTGCGGCTGCGGCTGCGCGTGACCCGGACCGGACCGCAGGGTCCGGAGAGAGAGTGGACCGAGACATGACCGACAAGACCGACGTGGCCGGCACCTGGGTCGAGATCGGCGAAGAAAGCGCCGGAGACGAGGTGGTGTTCTACCGCCACGGCACGGACATCCCGCCGGCGCGCGGCCGCCGTCAGTTGCGGTTGCTCGACGAAGGCCGCGCCGAGGGCACGGATTATGGCCCGACCGACAGGGGCGCGGCCGGTGGCGCGGGCGGATGGCGGCTTGACGGCGAGGTCCTGCATGTCGAGCTGCCCGGCTGGGAGGGCGACTACGAGATCAAATCCGCCGGAGGCGACAAGCTGATCCTTCGGCGACGCTGAGCCCGCGATACCGGGCGACCGACAGCATTGAGCATTCGCGGCCCGTGACGGGCGCGGACCCGGAGCGCGTGATTGCCGCTTTCCGGGAACGGGAAGGGAATTTCAGATTGTCGCGGCCTGTCCGCGGCGCGCATTTGCAAAGGAGCAAGACCGATGGCCGACGACGACAAGGACAAACCCCCGCAAACCCGGGCCTGCGGCACGATGGAGGTGCACCGACGCCTGCTGAACACCGACCCGGAATACGCCCGCCGCCTGACCCGGATCGAGGAGCTGGCGTTTCGCGCCGCGATGTCGGGGCCTCTGGCGCGGCCGGGATGCACCGAGATCCCGGTGGTGGTGCATATCGTACATCGCACCGCCGCGCAGAACCTGACGCAAGCGCAGATCGACAGCCAGATCGACGTGCTGAACCGCGACTTCCGCAAGACAAACACCGACATCAGCCAGGTGCCGGGCCCCTTCGCCCCGCTGGCGGGCGACGCGCGGATCACCTTCAGGCTGGCCAGTGTCGACCCCGACGGCAACCCGACCGACGGGGTGACCCGGACCGAGACCCGCAAGACCACGTTCAATGCCGACAACGACGACGTGAAGTTCTCGTCCGAGGGGGGCATCGACGCCTGGCCGCGGGACGATTACCTCAATATCTGGGTCTGCCCGAACATCACCAACAGCTTCGGCGACTCGATCCTGGGCTACGCGCAGTTTCCCGGCGGTCCGGCGGCCACCGACGGCGTGGTGATCCTGCACACCGCCTTTGGCACTACCGGCACCGCAGCGGCGCCCTTCGACAAGGGCCGCACCACCACCCACGAGATCGGCCACTGGCTGAACCTGCGGCACATCTGGGGCGACGACGGCGGCGGATGCTCGGGGTCGGACTTCGTGGCCGACACCCCCAACCAAGGCGGGCCGAACTTCGGCAAGCCGACCTTTCCGACGGTGTCGTGTTCGAACGGGCCCAACGGTGACATGTTCATGAACTATATGGACTATGTCGACGACGACACCATGGTGATGTTCTCGGAAGGCCAGATCGCGCGGATGCAGGCCTGTCTTGACGGGCCGCGCAGCGCGATCGGGCGGTCGGTGTCCTGTGTCACCGTCGGGCCGAAACCGCTGCCGAAGGATCTGCCGAAGGATCTGCCCAAGGACTTCGGCAAGGATTTCCCGAAAGACCCGCCCAAGGATTTTCCGAAGGACCCGCCCAAGGACTTCCCGAAGGACGGACCCAAGGATTTCCCCAAGGACATCATCAAGGAACCGCCGAAAGAACTGCCAAAGGATCTCGGCAAGGACGGGCCCAAGGACCCACCGAAGGACTTCCCGAAGGATGGGCCCAAGGATTTCCCCAAGGACGGCGGCAAGGAGATCATCAAGGACGGCCCCAAGGACCGGCCCTTCGATCCCGGTCCCAAGGAGCTCAAGGAAGGCCCCTTCGACCCCGGGCCCAAGACCATCAAGGAACCCCCCTTCGACCCCGGCCCCAAGAATATCATCGACGATGGGCCGAAGAACATCCTCGGCGACATCCCCGGCAAGGGCATCGCGGATCCGCCGAAATCCACGCTCGAACCGCCGTTCGAGCCGGGCGGTCCCGGGTTCCCGATCCCAGTTCAGCCCGGCCCCGGCCTGCCCTTCGTCATGGGCACCGGCATGCCGCAGCAGCCGCAGGATGCGCGGGCGCAGTACCTCGCCTACTACGCGCAGATCCTGCAACACTATGCCGGTCTGAACCAGCGCGGCATGCTGGATGCGCAGGGCCATGCCGCCTGGCAACAGGCCTGGGCGGCCTACCAGCAGCTTGGCGGCAGCTAGGCGCGGCCTGACCACGACCGGACCCGGCGGCGCCCTGCCGCCGGGCCTTTCACGTGCCCGAGGAGCCGGCCCTTGATCCTGATTATCTCATTCCCCGACAACGACCACGTCAGCCGGGTGACCCAGTATCTGCGGTCCGAGTACTGGGTGCTCGACCTTGCCACGATCCCGGCCGAGACGCAGGTCAGCGCACGGGTGGGGCGGATGAGCGACGCGCTCTGGCTGGATACCGCGGAGGGGCGGATCGACCTCGACCGGGTGGGCGCGGTGTGGAATAGGCGCATCCGAGGCTTTCGGATCGATCCGGCGGTGACGGACGCGACCGCGCGCATGTTCGCCCATTCCGAGACCACCGAGGCGGTGCAGGGCTTCTGGTACGCGATGGGCTGCTACTGGATGAACCCGCCCGCCGCCGACGAGATGGCGCTGCGCAAGGTGACGCAACACCGGGTGGCGGCGCGACTGGGGCTGCGGATCCCCGAAACGCTGGTGACCAACAACCCCGAGGAGGCCCGCGCCTTCATCGCCGCGCATGCGGCCACCGGCGTGGTCCGCAAGGCGTTCCGCAACATCGTCGAGGCCCCACGCGAGACGCTGAAGATCGGACCGAAGGAGATTGCGGTGCTGGACACGGTGCGCTACGCGCCGGTGATCTTGCAGGAATACATCCCGCTTGCGCTGGACCTGCGGGTGACGGTGGTGGACGGCGAGATCTTCGCAACATCGTTCCGCTCGGAACCGCAATACGAGGTCGATTACCGGCCCGGCGTCGGCACGGCCGAGGTGCGGCCCTACGATCTGCCCGACGACGTGGCCACGAAGCTGCGGGCGCTGATGCAGGCCTTCGGGCTGAACTACGGCGCGGTGGATTTCCGGCTGACACCCGAGGGCGAGCACGTGTTCTTCGAGGTCAACCCGGCAGGCGAATACCTCTTCGCCTCGGAACGCAGCGGCCAGCCGATCCCGCAGGCGATCGCAGCGGCGCTGGAGCGGAACGCAGGCAGGTGAGGCACGCCGCCGTCCCGGACCTGATCCGGGACCTCCCGGCCAACGCGACCGGGAGCGGGCTTAACGCAAGGAATGACCGGGAACTGCCGCTTCGGGTGTCACGCCGGGCGCGTGCACCGCGACGCGCGGCTCCTACCCTGACGCGGCCCGCGCTGCGTTTCCGGCCAGAGCCAACCGGTGCGTCCTCGTGGAACTTGCGGCGGGCGGTGGTCGCAAGAAGAAACGGCGCGCCCCGGGGGCACGCCGTTCGCAGTCATACTGTCGGTCAGCTCAGAGGTTGGGCTGCTGCGAGGACAGACCGATCTCGCCGCCCATCGCCACCATGTCGGCCAAAAGCTTCGCGGCATCGTCGACGACACCCTGCTCCGGCTCTTTCGCCTCTTTCGCGGACTTGTGGACGGCAGCGGCCTCGGACACCATCTCGTCGAAGGTCTCCTGGGTCATGTCGCCGCGCGGGATGGCGCGTTCGGCCAGCACCGTGACGCCGTCGTCCTTGATCTGCGCGAAACCGCCGGTGACGACGTATTCCGCCGCCTCGCCCGCGCCTTCGATCTTCAGGATGCCCGGACGCAAGGTGGTGATCGTCGGCGCGTGATCGGCCATCGCCGTCATGTCGCCGTCGGCACCGGGGATCTGCACCGCGGTCACCTTGCGCGAGGCAAGGCTGCGTTCGGGGCTGACCAGTTCGAATTGCATTTCTTCTGCCATGTCGTTCTCCTTTGGAGAGGCCGCCCCGCCTGCGCGCGACGGCCAGCCTCAGATCAGGCCGCGTCGGCAGCCATGCGTTCGGCTTTGGCTTTCACCTCGTCGATGCCGCCCACCATGTAGAAGGCGCCTTCCGGCAGGTGGTCGTATTCGCCGGCCACGACCGCCTTGAACGAGGCGATGGTGTCTTCCAGCGGAACCTGCACACCGTCCGAGCCGGTGAACACCTTCGCCACGTCGAACGGCTGCGACAGGAAGCGCTGGATCTTCCGGGCACGGGCCACGGTCAGCTTGTCCTCTTCCGACAGTTCGTCCATGCCGAGGATGGCGATGATGTCCTGCAGCGACTTGTAGCGCTGGAGGATCTGCTGGACGTCCGAGGCCACCTTGTAGTGCTCTTCACCCACGATCTGCGGGTCCATCAGGCGCGACGAGCTGTCCAGAGGGTCCACCGCCGGATAGATGCCAAGCTCCGAGATGGCGCGCGACAGAACGGTCTGCGCGTCGAGGTGCGCAAAGGTCGTTGCCGGTGCAGGGTCGGTAAGGTCGTCCGCGGGAACGTAGACGGCCTGGATCGAGGTGATCGAGCCGTTCCGGGTCGAGGTAATGCGTTCCTGCATCGCGCCCATGTCGGTTGCCAGCGTCGGCTGGTAGCCCACGGCCGAAGGGATACGACCCAGAAGGGCCGACACTTCCGAGCCCGCCTGCGTGAAGCGGAAGATGTTGTCGACGAAGAACAGAACGTCCGACCCGGTCGAGTCGCGGAACTGCTCGGCCAGTGTCAGGCCGGTCAGGGCAACCCGCATACGCGCACCCGGAGGCTCGTTCATCTGGCCGTAGACCAGCGCGATTTTCGAGTCGGTCATGTTATCGGGGGTGATAACGCCGGATTCGATCATCTCGTAGTACAGGTCGTTGCCTTCACGGGTCCGCTCACCAACACCGGCGAACACGGACAGACCCGAGTGCACCTTCGCGATGTTGTTGATCAGTTCCATGATGAGAACCGTCTTGCCCACGCCGGCGCCGCCGAACAGGCCGATCTTGCCGCCCTTGGCGTAGGGCGCCAGCAGGTCGATGACCTTGATGCCGGTGATCAGGATCTCGGCTTCGGTCGCCTGGTCGGCGAATTCGGGCGCCGGCTGGTGGATCGCGCGCAGCTCATCGGATTCGACCGGACCCTGCTCGTCGACCGGCTTGCCGATCACGTTGATGATCCGACCCAGGGTGTTCGGGCCGACCGGCACCGAGATCGGGCCATCGGTGTCGACCACTTCCTGACCACGGACGAGACCCTCGGTCGCATCCATGGCGATGGTGCGGACGGTGTTTTCGCCGAGGTGCTGTGCGACTTCAAGAACCAGTGTCTTGCCTTGGTTTTCGGTTTCCAGCGCGTTCAGAATCGCCGGCAGGTGGTCGTCGAACTGCACGTCGACCACGGCGCCGATGACCTGGGTCACTCTGCCTTGTGCGTTTGCCATGTTTCGTCTCCGGTTCTTAGAGCGCTTCCGCGCCCGAGATAATTTCGATCAGCTCATTGGTGATGACGGCCTGACGGGACCGGTTGTATTCGATCGTCAGCTTGTCGATCATTTCGCCGGCGTTGCGGGTGGCGTTGTCCATGGCGGACATCCGCGCGCCCTGCTCCGAGGCGCCGTTCTCCAGCAGACCCGCGAAGATCTGGGTCGCCACGCCACGCGGCAGCAGGTCGGCCAGGATGGCCTCTTCGCTGGGCTCGTAGTCGTAGAGCGTGCTGGTGCCGGCCTCGTCGCCCTCTTCTTCGTCGAAGCTGGCCGGGATGATCTGTTGCGCGGTCGGGATCTGCGTCACGACGTTCTGGAACTTGGAATAGAACAGCGTCGCCACGTCGAACTCGCCCGCGTCGAAGCGTGCTAGCACGTCCTTGGCGATGGCCTGCGCGTCGGCATAGCCCACGCGCTTGACCTCGCTCAGATCGACATGGCCGACAAGGTTGTCCGCGAAGTCGCGCTTCAGCACGTCGCGGCCCTTCTTGCCGACGGTCAGGATCTTGACCGTCTTGCCCTTGCCGATAAGCTCCTGCGCCTTGGCCTTCGCCAGCTTGGCGATGTTGCCGTTGAAGCCGCCGCAGAGGCCGCGCTCGGCGGTCATGACGATGAGCAGGTGCACATCGTCACTGCCGGTCCCGGCCAGAAGCTTGGGCGCGCTGTCGCTGTCGCCCACCGATTTGGCCAGCCCCGCCATCACGCTGTTGAAGCGTTCGGCGTAGGGGCGCGCCATTTCGGCCGCTTCCTGTGCCCGCCGCAGTTTCGCGGCGGCCACCATCTGCATGGCCTTGGTGATCTTGCGGGTCGACTTGACCGACTCGATCCTGTTTTTCAGGTCCTTGAGATTTGGCACTGCCCTATCTCCTTATGCGAAGTCAGCGGCGAATTCGTCCAGCGCGGCACGGATCTTGTCTTCGGCTTCACCTTTGATCTTCGGGTCTTCCTGGGTGATGTAATCCAGAAGATCCGAATGCTTGGACCGCAGGTGTTGCAGCAGGCCCTGCTCGAACCGGCCGACTTCGGACACCTTGATCTTGTCGAGGTAGCCCTTGGTGCCGGCGAAGATGACGCAGACGATTTCGGCGTTGGTCAGCGGCGAATATTGCGGCTGCTTCATCAGCTCGGTAAGGCGCGCACCACGGTTCAGCAACTGCTGGGTCGCGGCGTCGAGGTCGGAGCCGAACTGGGCGAAGGCCGCCATCTCGCGGTACTGCGCCAGTTCCAGTTTCACCGGGCCGGCGACCGACTTCATCGCGTTGGTCTGGGCCGAGGAGCCCACACGCGACACCGACAGACCGGTGTTCACGGCGGGGCGGATGCCCTGATAGAACAGTTCGGTTTCCAGGAAGATCTGGCCGTCGGTGATCGAGATCACGTTGGTCGGAATAAAGGCCGACACGTCGCCGCCCTGAGTTTCGATGATCGGCAGAGCGGTCAGCGAGCCCGAGCCGTTGTCTTCGTTCAGTTTGGCCGAACGCTCCAGCAGGCGCGAGTGAAGATAGAAAACGTCGCCCGGGTAAGCTTCACGTCCCGGCGGACGGCGCAGCAGCAGCGACATCTGGCGGTAGGACACGGCCTGCTTGGACAGGTCATCGTACACGATCAGGGCGTGGCGGCCGTTGTCGCGGAAGTATTCGGCCATCGCGGTCGCGGCGTAGGGCGCAAGGAACTGCATCGGCGCCGGGTCGGACGCGGTGGCCGCGACGACGATCGAATAGTCGATGGCGCCGGATTCCTCGAGACGCTTCACCAGCTGAGCAACGGTCGAACGCTTCTGGCCGATGGCGACATAGACGCAGTAGAGCTTCTTGCTCTCGTCATCGCCGGCGCGCTCGTTATAGACCTTTTGGTTCAGGATCGCGTCCAGCGCGACAGCCGTTTTACCGGTCTGACGGTCGCCAATGATCAGCTCGCGCTGGCCACGGCCGATCGGGATCATCGAGTCGACGGCTTTCAGGCCGGTCGCCATCGGTTCGTGCACCGATTTACGCGGGATGATGCCCGGCGCCTTCACGTCCGCGATGCGGCGCTCGGAGGCATTGATCGGCCCCTTGCCGTCCAGCGGGTTGCCGAGACCGTCGACCACGCGACCGAGCAGTTCGTCACCGGCCGGCACGTCCACGATGGACTTGGTGCGCTTGACGGTGTCGCCTTCCTTGATGTCGCGGTCGGAGCCGAAGATCACGATACCGACGTTGTCGGACTCAAGGTTCAGCGCCATGCCCATGATGCCACCGGGGAACTCGACCATCTCGCCCGCCTGAATGGCGTCAAGGCCGTGCACACGCGCGATCCCGTCACCGACGCTGAGCACGCGGCCCACTTCGGCGACTTCGGCTTCCTGCCCGAAGTTCTTGATCTGCTCCTTTAGGATCGCAGAAATCTCGGCTGCTTGGATACCCATTTATCCGACCTCTTTCATTGCATTCTGGAGGGAATTGAGCTTCGCGCGGATCGACGTGTCGATCATCTTGGAGCCCACCTTGACAACAAGACCGCCGATGAGGCTCTCATCGACGGTCGCATTCACTTTCACATCCTTGCCGAACGACGCCTTCAGCGTTTCCGCAAGCGCGTTGCGCTGGTCGTCGGTCAGGTCTTGGGCGCTAACCACGTCGGCGGTCACTTCACCCTTGTGTTCGGCGATCTGTGCGCGCAGCCGTTTGATCAGCTGCGGCAGCACGAACAGACGACGCTTCGACGCCATCAGGCCCAGCGTCTGGACCAGCGTATCGCTGAGGTCCATCTGCTTGGCGACAGCGGTGATCGCCGCCTGCTGGTCATCGCGCGTGTAAATCGGGTTCGAGATCAGGTCGCGCAGTTCGTCGCTGCCGTCCAGCGCTGCCGACAGATCATCGAGGTTGCGTTCAAGCTCGTCGAGCTTGCCATTCTCGTTGGCGATCTCGAACACCGCCGTCGCATAGCGATCGGCAATGCCAGAGGAAATCGAAGCTGGTTCGGACACGTCCACCCTTCCGACTATCTGGCCCCGGTTTACCGCTAACAACGGTGTCCGGGGGCGTTAAAGCAGCCCTGATCAGGTTCAAGGCGCAAAATCAACGCGGATGTAGCAGAGCCTATCTCCCCCCGCAACAGACTTGCAGAGATTCACTCACAGGCAATTATTTAGTAAATTCAACAGACTATCTGAACTGCGTCGAAATGCGCACCGAACATTTAACGATTTGGTTAATGTTTTCGTCCACTTGCGAGATTCCCTTGACGCTTCTGCCCCGGTGCGCAACCGGCAAAAACATCTTGCCGCCGGCGGTCAGCCCCCCGCTCGCGCGTCTTCAGGCCGTCGCATCGCGGCGCCGTCACACCGGCTTGGCCTCCTTCGCGGGCTTCGGGCTCAGCACGTCCAGCGGGTTCGGCACGCGCACGCGCGTTCCCGGATCGTGCGGCGCCTGCACCCGTTTCGAGGCTTCCACGATCAGCACGCCCCCCGGCAGCGGCAGGCCATAGCGCTGGCCCATCCGCTCCCACACCGGGGCGGCCTTCATCCAGAACCGCTTGCGCGACGGCGGCTGGTGCAGCGCGGTGGCGTGGGTCATCGGCATGAAGCCGTGGGTGCGCAACTGGGTCTCAAGCTGGCTCTGGGTATAAGGCCGACCGAAGCCGAAGGGCGTCTGGTCGCTGCGCGACCACAGCCCGGCCCGGTTCGGCACGATAAACATCACCGTCCCCCCCGGCCCCAGCACCCGGTAGCATTCCTCCAGCAGCGCCGAAGGCCGCTCCGAGGTCTCCAGCCCGTGCATCACCACCAGCTTGTCGAAGCGCCCGGTCTCGACCGGCCACTCGGTCTCTTCCGTCAGGACCGACACATTGGGCATCCCGGCCGGCCAGGGCATGACCCCCTGCGGCCCCGGCATCAGCGCGATCACCCGCCGCGCTTCGGCCAGATAGGGCCGCAGCAGCGGCACCGCGAAACCGAACCCGCCCACCGTCTGCCCCTTGGCCTCGGGCCAAATCCGGAGCATCCGGTCGCGCACGGCCTTCTGCGCGGCACGGCCCAGCGCGCTGCGGTAATAAAAGTTCCGAAGGTCCTGCACATCCAGGTGCATTGCGATCCGTGCTCCGTTGCGCGACAGTTGCGGGCACTCTAGCAACGGAACCGCGATTTGCCATGCCCCTTGAGCTTCTGACGATCCCCTGCCTGTCCGACAACTACAGTTATATTGTCCACGATGCCGAAAGCGGCGACACGGCGGTCTTTGACGTGCCCGAGGCCGGTCCGATCCTGAAGGCGCTCGAAAACCGCGGCTGGACGCTGTCGCACCTTTTCCTGACCCACCACCACCCCGATCACGTGCAGGGTTCCGACGAACTGCTTGCCTCCGCACCGGCACAGGTGATCGGCGCCAGGGCCGACATCCACCGCCTGCCGCCGCTGGACGTGCAGGTTTCGGAGGGCGACACCATCCCCTTTGGCGGCGAAGTCGTCGCCACCATGGAAGTCCCCGGTCACACCACCGGCCACGTCGCCTATCACCTGCCGCAATCGGGATACCTCGTGACCATGGACAGCCTCATGCACCTTGGCTGCGGGCGGCTGTTCGAGGGCACGCCCCAGATGATGTTCACGTCCCTGGAGAAGATGGCCGCATTGCCCGCCGACACCGTGGTCTGCTCGGGCCACGAATACGCCGAGACCAACGTCCGCTTCGCCCTGACCATTGAACCTGAAAATCCCGACCTTATCTCTCGTTCCGAAGAGATCGCGGCGGCCCGTTCCGCGGGCCGTCCAACCGTCCCCACCACGCTTGCTCTCGAGCTCGCGGCCAACCCCTTCCTCAGATGCCACACCGACGCCGTCAGGACCAACGTCGGCCTGCCGGACGCCGATCCGGTAGAGGTCTTCGCGGAAGTCCGAAAAAGGCGTGACAGTTTCAGGTGACGCAAAGGTATTGCGGAAAATCACGGCTCTGTGCCCACACCGCCGATAAATGTGAGCGTCAAGAGCAAGAAAAAACTTGAAGCGTTCCGGGGATAGACCAAACTTTAATACTATGAGGCCACGGTTGGTTTTGCACCATACGCTCGCCGACCCAGATCAGAAGGAGCACGAAAACAGTGCCTTCATTCTCCAATACGCTTGAACAGGCGATCCATGCGGCCCTGGCCTTGGCCAACAGCCGCTCACACGAATTCGCAACGCTGGAGCATCTGCTGCTGGCGCTGATCGACGAACCTGATGCGGCACGGGTCATGAAGGCCTGTTCGGTCGACACCGAAGAATTGCGCACCAAGCTGGTGGAATACGTCGATGCCGACCTTGCCAATCTGGTGACCGACATCGAAGGGTCGGAAGCGGTGCCCACCGCGGCCTTCCAGCGCGTGATTCAGCGTGCAGCGATCCACGTGCAGTCGTCCGGCCGCACCGAAGTGACCGGTGCCAACGTGCTGGTGGCAATCTTTGCTGAACGTGAATCCAACGCCGCCTATTTCCTGCAGGAGCAGGACATGACGCGCTATGACGCGGTGAACTTCATCGCCCACGGTGTCGCCAAGGACCCCGCCTATGGCGAGGCCCGGCCGGTGACCGGCGCGACCGACGCCGAGGAAGAGGCGCAGACCACCGAGTCCGCCGCCGAGGCCGACCAGAAAGAAAGTGCACTCGGCAAATACTGTGTCGACCTCAACGAAAAGGCCCGCCTTGGCGACGTCGATCCGCTGATCGGGCGCGAGTCCGAGGTTGAGCGCTGCATTCAGGTGCTGTGCCGCCGCCGCAAGAACAACCCGCTGCTGGTGGGCGACCCCGGTGTCGGCAAGACCGCCATCGCCGAGGGCCTCGCGCGCAAGATCGTGTCGGGCGAAACCCCGGAGGTGCTGTCGGAATCGACCATCTATTCGCTCGACATGGGCGCGCTGCTGGCCGGGACCCGCTATCGCGGCGATTTCGAGGAACGGCTGAAAGCGGTTGTGACCGAGCTTGAGGATCACCCCGACGCCATCCTCTTCATCGACGAGATCCATACCGTGATCGGTGCGGGCGCCACATCCGGCGGGGCGATGGACGCTTCCAACCTGCTGAAACCCGCGCTTCAGGGCGGCAAGCTGCGTTGCATGGGCTCGACGACATATAAGGAGTTCCGCCAGCACTTCGAAAAGGACCGCGCGCTCAGCCGCCGGTTCCAGAAGATCGACGTGGTGGAGCCTTCGGTCGAGGACTCGGTGAAGATCCTGAAAGGTCTGAAACCCTATTTCGAGGATCACCACCACATCAAGTACACCGCCGACGCGATCAAAACCGCCGTGGAACTGTCCGCGCGCTACATCACCGACCGGAAACTGCCCGACAAGGCCATCGACGTCATCGACGAGGCCGGCGCGGCGCAGCACCTGATCGTGGAATCGCGCCGCCGCAAGACCATCGGCACCAAGGAGATCGAGGATGTCGTGGCCAAGATCGCGCGCATCCCGCCCAAGAACGTCTCCAAGGACGATGCCGAGGTGCTGAAGGATCTGGAGAACAGCCTCAAGCGCGTGGTCTTCGGCCAGGATGCCGCCATCGAGGCGCTGTCGTCGTCGATCAAACTGGCGCGCGCCGGTCTGCGTGAGCCTGAAAAGCCGATCGGCAACTACCTCTTCGCCGGTCCCACCGGGGTCGGTAAGACCGAGGTCGCCAAGCAGCTGGCCGATACGCTGGGCGTGGAACTGCTGCGTTTCGACATGTCGGAATACATGGAGAAACATGCCGTCTCGCGTCTGATCGGCGCGCCGCCGGGCTATGTGGGCTTCGACCAGGGCGGTCAGCTGACCGACGGGGTCGACCAGCACCCGCATTGCGTTTTGCTTCTGGACGAGATCGAGAAGGCGCACCCGGATGTGTTCAACATCCTGCTCCAGATCATGGACCACGGCACCCTGACCGACCACAACGGTCGCTCGGTGGACTTCCGCAACGTGGTGCTAATCATGACCTCGAACGCCGGCGCGCAGGAACAGGCAAAGGCTGCGATTGGCTTCGGCCGCGACCGTCGCGAAGGCGAGGACACCGCCGCGATCGAGCGCACCTTCACGCCCGAGTTCCGCAATCGTCTGGACGCGGTCATCGCGTTCAAGCCGCTGCCGAAATCGGTGATCCTGCAAGTGGTCGAGAAGTTCGTGCTGCAACTTGAAGCCCAACTGATGGACCGCAACGTCACCATCGAGCTGACCAAACCGGCGGCAGAGTGGCTGGGTGAAAAGGGCTACGACGACAAGATGGGCGCGCGCCCCCTGGGCCGTGTGATCCAGGAGCACATCAAGAAACCGCTGGCCGAGGAACTCCTCTTCGGCAAGCTCATCAAGGGCGGCGTGGTTCGCGTCGGCATCAAGGATGGCAAGATCGACCTGCAGATGAGCGGGCCGGACAAGCCGCGCCTCGCCGGCAAGAAGCCGCCCCTGCTGACGGCGGAATGATCAAGGCGACGCTCGTCGCGATCATCGGCTCGGTCACCCCCGCGGTGGCCGAGCCTTTTCTTTTGGCGCATCCGGTCGACTGCGTGCTGGGCGAGACCTGTTATATCCAGCACTATGTCGATCAGGACCCCGGCCCCGGCGCGCGCGACTTCGCCTGCCATGGCCTCACCTATGACACCCACCAGGGCACCGACTTCGCCCTGCCCACGCTTGCCGACATGGCCAAGGGCGTCGAGGTCCGCGCGGCGGCCCCTGGCGTCGTCCGTGGCGTGCGCGACGAGATGCCGGATGTCGCCTTTGACGGCACCGACCTGCAGGGCCGCGATTGCGGCAACGGCGTCGCGATTGCGCATCCAGACGGCTGGGAAACCCAGTATTGCCACATGCGCCGCGGCTCGATCCTCGTGCAGCCCGGCCAGCAGGTCGACACCGGCGATGCGCTGGGCCTCGTCGGTCTCAGCGGCCGCACCCAGTTTCCGCACCTGCACCTGAGCCTGCGTCGCGAGGGCGAGACCGTCGATCCCTTCGCCCCCGAGGGCGCCGAAACCTGCGGCGGCGGCCCCACGCTCTGGCAGACCCCTCCGCCCTACGTTGCCGGCGGCCTAATCGACGCGGGCTTTGCCCCTGCCGTTCCCAGCTATGGTGCGGTTCAGGCCGGCACCGCCGCCGAAACCCCGCCCACCACGGGGACCGCGCTCGTCGGCTTCGGCTATGCCTTCGGGGTCCGCGCCGGCGACGCCATGCGGATCACCATCGACGGCCCCGGCGGGCAGGTCTTCAGCCACGACACCGCGCTCGGCCGCAATCAGATCCTCGCCTTCCGCGCCTCGGGCCGCAAACGTCAGCCCGCCGGTTGGCCGCCGGGCCGCTACCGGCTGACCGTCGACCTGATCCGCGACGGCGCCGCCATCAGCACCCGCACCGAGAGTATCGACCTGCAATAACCTTGCTGGTCTTGGCCCGCGCAACGCTGTACCAACCGGCAAACCCTGCCGGAGACATCCCCATGCCCACCTACACCGCCCTCACCACCCTGCCCGGCAAGGACCAGGCCGAAACGCTCGGCGCCGCGATGGAGCGGCTGGACCCCGAGCCCACCGGCGTCGGCGTGTTCGAGCTGGAAGACGGGTCCGGCCTTTGGGAAATCGGCGGCTACTTCACCGAACAACCCGACGAGGCCGCGCTGGCCGTCCTAGCCGCGGCCTTCGGCGCCAAGGACTTCGCGATCTCGGAACTGCCCGAAACCGATTGGGTCGCCAAGGTCAAACGAGAGCTTGCCCCGGTCGAGGCGGGCCGCTTCTTCGTCTACGGATCGCATGATGCCGACAAGGTGCCCGCCACCGCCCACCCTCTGCTGATCGAGGCCGCCATGGCTTTCGGCACCGGCCACCACGGCACCACGCTCGGCTGCCTCAAGGCGCTCGACCGGCTGGAGACCGAAGGGGTCCACGCCCGCAACACCATCGACATCGGCTGCGGCACCGCCGTGCTGGCCATGGCCGCCGCCCGCATCTGGCCCGAGGATGTCATGGCCTCGGACATCGACGAGGTCGCGGTGGAGGTGGCCGAGGCCAACGTCGCCGCCAACAACCTGCAGGGCCGCGTTCACTGCCTCGAAGCCACCGGCTTCGATCATCCCCGGATCGCCGAAGCCGCACCCTTCGATCTGGTCTTCGCGAATATCCTGAAAGCCCCGCTGATCGCGCTCGCCCCCGACATGGCGGCCTATATCGCGCCGGGCGGCCATGCGATTCTGTCCGGCATCCTCAACGAACAGGCCGACGAGGTGGTCGCGGTTTATGCGCAGAACGGCATCAATCTTGTTCACCGCGATGAGATCGTTGAATGGACGACGCTCACCCTGCGCAAATCTGGCTGAAATATGTGGTGTTTTCAGTCAATTGGGCGCACCTGCCCAGAAATTGACACATTTGAAGCTCAGAAATGACGCCTCATCTGGTGGGGGCCAGATACAAGAGGCTGCAATGTCGGATACATTCTCTCACTTCGACAAGCGCGTACGGCGAATTTCAAGAAAGAACCGCAAGCTGGCGCGCGGACATGTCAAATTCATAGATTCCACTGGCATCATTCGCCAGCGTCCGCTGCGGCGGATCGGAGCACTGCCTTTCAAGGGCCTCTTCATGATCGGCCTCGGATTTTATGGCTTCAAGGGCCTGCTCATCGCCCACCAGGGTCCGGTGCAATACGAGGACCGGCTTGCCCTGCTCATCGAAGGCAGCGTGTTCGAACGCGCCGCCGCCTGGGTGATGCAGATCGAACCGGTGGCTCTCAAGGCCGCCGCGATCATGGGCCTCTTCGTCTAAGCCGCACCACCCCCCGCAAAAGAAAAAGCCGCGCCCTGATCGAGGGTCGCGGCTTCATGCCTTGCAAGCTGCATCCGGTTTCAGTGACGTCCCGGAAAGGCCGCCACGCGGTCGATGTCACCGCGGCTCAGCCCGATATCGTCCAGCTCCGCGTCGCTCAGCTTGTTCAGCAGGCTCCGGGTCTGGCGGGCTTCGTTCCAATCGATGATCGCGGAAAAGGTGGCCAAAACGACACGACCGATGCGATCTGCAACACCGGCAATGGCGATCTGGGCGTGGCTGGGCTCGTAAACTGCCATGTCTGTCGCTCCTGAGGGGGTGGCGCCCGGGGGAGAGGGCGCTGTTTCGATGATGCGCAATTAGTAGGCAGATGCGCCCAGAACAACATCAGTTTGGGAATAGCCGGGATGCGCTCCGGGTATAGCTCATTCGCAGAAGAACCTTCTGGAAACGCAGAAGAAATCGCGGATGTCGCTTTCTGACCACCGGTGATCCAAAAGCGACATGCTGCGGCCCCCTGACCACCCTGCGCCCGCGTCGTCCCGACCGTGCCAAGGTTTCGCTTGGCTCATGTTCTCGTTTCGTGCTAGCCAGACCCAAAAGCAAAAGGCAGGGCAGTCATGCGGGTTCTGGGCATCGATCCGGGTTTGCGCAACCTCGGATGGGGCGTGATCGACGTCGCCGGCAGCAAGCTGCGTCACGTGGGCAACGGCATCTGTCATTCCGAGGGCACCGACCTCTCCGCCCGCCTGCTGTCGCTTCACGCGCAACTGTCCGAGGTTCTGCGCCGCTTCCAGCCGACGACGGCCGCCGTCGAACAGACCTTCGTCAACAAGGACGCCGTGGCCACGCTCAAGCTGGGCCAGGCCCGCGGCATCGCGCTGCTGGTGCCGGCGCAGGCCGGGCTGACGGTCGGCGAATACGCCCCCAATAAGGTCAAGAAATGCGTGGTCGGCGTCGGCCACGCCGACAAGACCCAGATCGCCCACATGGTGAAGATGCAATTGCCCGGCGTCACCCTGACCGGCCCCGATGCCGCCGACGCGCTGGCCATCGCCATCACCCACGCGCTCTACTACCGCTCCCCGGCGCTCAGGGAGGTCGCGTCATGATCGGCAAGCTTTCGGGACGCATCGACTATCGCGGCGAGGATCACGTGCTGATCGACGTGCGCGGCGTGGGCTACGTGGTCTATTGCTCGGACCGCACGCTGGCCGCCCTGCCCGGCCCCGGCGAAGCGGCGGCGCTTTATACCGAACTGCTGGTGCGCGAGGACCTGCTGCAACTCTACGGCTTCCCCTCGCTGGTGGAAAAGGAATGGCATCGCCTGCTGCTGACCGTGCAGGGCGTCGGCGCCAAGGCGGCGCTGGCGATCCAGGGCGCGCTCGGCCCCGAAGGCGTCAGCCGCGCCATCGCGCTGGGTGACATAAACGCCATCAAGGCCGCCAAGGGCATCGGCCCCAAGACCGCGCAGCGCGTGGTGCATGAACTCAAGGACAAGGCCCCCGCGGTCATGGCCATGGGCGGTGCCAGACCGGCCGAAGTCACCGACGTGATCGATCCCACAGACACCATCGCCACCCCCCTGCCCGCGCCGGCGCCCATACCCGCCGCCAGCAACGCCCAGGCCGAGGCGCTTTCGGCTCTGGGCAACCTCGGCTACGCACCGTCCGAGGCCGCCAGCGCCGTGGCGCAGGCCGCAGGCGACGCCCCAGACGCCGATACCCCGGCGCTGATCCGCGCTGCGCTGAAGCTGCTGGCGCCGAAGGGCTGACCCGATGACCGAACCCGACCCCACGCTCCGCCCCGAGGAACGCCCCGAGGACGTCGACCGCGCGCTCCGCCCGCAGGCCTTGTCGGACTTCATCGGCCAGGCCGAGGCCCGCGCCAACCTGCGCGTCTTCATCCAGTCCGCCCGCCAGAGGGGCGAGGCGATGGACCACACGCTGTTCCACGGCCCGCCCGGGCTTGGCAAGACGACGCTGGCGCAGATCATGGCGCGCGAACTGGGCGTCAACTTCCGCATGACCTCCGGCCCGGTGCTGGCCAAGGCGGGCGATCTGGCGGCAATCCTCACCAACCTCGAATCCCGCGACGTGCTGTTCATCGACGAGATTCACCGCCTGAACCCGGTGGTCGAAGAGGTGCTCTACCCCGCGCTCGAAGATTTCGAGCTTGACCTCGTGATCGGCGAAGGCCCCGCCGCCCGCACCGTCCGGATCGAGCTGCAACCCTTCACGCTGGTCGGCGCCACCACCCGGCTGGGCCTCTTGACCACGCCGCTGCGCGACCGTTTCGGCATCCCCACGCGGTTGCAATTCTACACGGTGGACGAGCTGCACGAGATCGTCACCCGAAACGCCACGAAGCTGGGCGTCCCCGCCACCCCCGACGGCGCCCGCGAAATCGCCCGCCGCGCCCGCGGCACGCCGCGGATCGCCGGACGTCTGCTTCGGCGCGTGGTCGATTTCGCGGTGGTCGATGGCGACGGCCGCATCACCCGCGACCTCGCCGACAACGCGCTGACCCGGCTGGGCGTCGACCACCTTGGCCTCGACGGCGCCGACCGCCGCTACCTGACGCTGATCGCCGAGAATTACAGCGGCGGTCCGGTCGGCATCGAAACCCTCTCGGCCGCGCTCAGCGAAAGCCGCGACGCACTGGAAGAGGTGATCGAACCCTTCCTGCTGCAACAGGGCCTGATCCAGCGCACCCCGCGCGGGCGGATGCTGGCACAGAAGGCCTGGACCCACCTCGGCCTCGCCGCCCCCCGGACACCGGGACAGAGCGACCTGTTCGGCTGACCCTAGAGGCAGAGCCGGAAGGCCGCGTCGAGCATCTTGCGGTCCATGTCGCTCAGCTCAAACCGGGTGCCATAGAACCCACCCGCGGCGCGCGAATATTCGAACCCGGTCGAAACCGTCGTCGCCTCGGTCAGTTGCCTGGCCTCACGTCCGGTCAGGGTGACTTCAAGATACCCTATGTTGTCCCCGCGCCTTGTGCTGACGCGCTGCTGCGGGATGTCGTGCCTGCGGTCGTCCAGCCCCAGCAGGAACGGTGCCGGACCGTCAGGTGCGAAGGTCGCGGTATACAGCAGCTTGGCCTCCCCGCCACGGCAGAAGGCGGTCACCTGGTAGACATTGTCATAGGGTCCGGGCGGCGTCTTGCGCTTCGAGGCGGCCACCACGCCCTTGCCATAGGGCTCCAGGAAAAACGCGTCGTAGCCATAAGGCGTGATCAGGTCGAAGTCCTCGGCCTCGTCCTGCGGCACCCAATACATGCCCTCGGCGCCCTCGCCGCTGGCGCGTGCGAAGATGCGGGGATCGACACCCATCTCCACGAGGTATGTCACCAGAACGCCGGAAACCTGCTGCGCCGAGGCACTTTCCCCCCGTGCGCCAAGGTAGAAGCGGTGAAACCCCAGCCTGCTGCCATCTTGCAGCCGTCGCGTCGTGCCGCCCAGAAAGGCATAGGCGCAGGCGCTGGAACAGGTGCCCGCGTCCGGCCAGTCGTACTTGTAATGCGCACCTTGGGCCGGCTTCGCCTCTCCGACGATGGCGGTCAGCTCATGCTCGCGGATCAACCGCCCCAGCCGGACACCCGCGCCCAGATTGCCGCCCTCACTATGCAGCACGATCTGGTTGCCCTCGATCTGCTCGACCTCCATGAAGGCGGCAAAGACCGTGTCGGTGTCGGCCATGATCTCGCCCGTGGCATAGACAAAGCAGGACTCGGTGGCATTGCCCGCGCAGTTGAACTCGAAGGTCATTGGCGCGGCTCCGGCCACACTGGGCCACGCCGCCATCGCGAGCATCGCGAAAAAAGGTCTCATGCAATAGTCTCCAACTTGTCCGGCAATCACTTTCCGGCCACGATGGCAGCCAACGCATTGAAAGAAAAGGCCGCCCATGCGCCCCCTGCTGATCCTTCTCACGCTTCTCCTAGCGCTGCCGGCAATGGCGGAAAACCGCATTGCGCTGGTGATCGGCAACTCCGCCTATGACCGGATCGGCCAGTTGCCCAACGCCGTGCCCGACGCGCGGCTCATTTCGGACAGCCTGCGCGCCACCGGGTTTACCGTCACCACCCTGACCGACCTCACCGAAGACGCCATGGGCGAGGCGCTTGACCGGTTCACGCTGGACGCCGAAACCGCCGATGTCGCCGCGGTCTACTTTGCCGGCCACGGCGTTCAATACCGGCGCGAGAACTTCCTGATGCCGGTGGACGCGAAGCTGCGCACCGCCGCCGCGATCCCGCGCGAAGGCCTGTCGCTCGACCTGATCATGGACGCGCTGACCCCGGTGCCGGTGTCGCTGATCTTCCTCGACGCCTGCCGCAACAATCCCTTCGCCGAGAAATTGCTGGCCGAGGCACAGGCGGCGGGCCGCAGCGCCAACGTCAGCCGGGGCCTCGCCGTGGTGCAGGCGCAGGGCGACCAGCTCGTCGCCTTCGCCACCCTGCCCGACACCGTCGCCAGCGACGGCAACGCGGGCAATTCGCCCTTCGCCCGCGCCCTCGCCCGGCACATGCCCAGCCCCGGCATCGAGGTCTCGGTGATGATGAAGCGCGTCACCGCCGACGTCATGTCCGAAACCCAAGGCGGCCAGCGCCCGCAGCAGCTGAGCCAGATGCAGCGCGAATTCTATTTCTCGGGCCAGCCCGCGGCCACGCCCACCAACGCCACCCCCGACCCGATCCTCTCGGTCTATCCGCTGCGCGTCGGGGTCGGAGACGAAGTCGCCATGATCGCCGACCTGCCACCCGCCTGCCGGCCGTTCTTCTTCGCGCTGGCCCCGTCCGGCAAATTCACCCCGATCCCGCGCAAGTTCTTCAAGACCGTCGCGCTCTCTTCCGGCCAGACCCGCTATGAAATCTCGCCCGGTTCGCGCTATGGGCTGCAGGTCCTGCCCGACGACGAAAAGGGCACCAACCGCATCGGCTATCTCTGTGAACCGCCACCAGGCACCAGTGACACCGTGCTGAAAGCGCTGCTCCGCGCCGCCGTCGCGCAGGCGCAATCGGGCACCGAGGGCGGCACCGTCACCGCGATGGAGACCGGCACCGCCTTCCAGATCCGCCCCTTCGAGATCGAGTAACCTCAGTCCGGGCCGAACGGACCAACCGTGTTGAATGCTAAATCCGTCGACGGCCTTCTGCCTGCCTGACAGCCTATGACCCCGGCACCAGCACCAGCTGCACCCGGCGGTTCTTTTCGCTCATGGGCCGCGCGGGATCGGCCAACCGCTGAAACCCCATGCCCACCGCCTTTGTCCGCCGCGCCGGCACGCCTGCCGCCGCCGTGACGAATTCCGCCACGCTGCGAGCGCGTTCCAGCGACAGCGTTTCGTTATAGGCCGCGGACCCCTGCGCATCGGTATGGCCCATGAAAACCAGCGTGAACCGCGCGAAATCCTCGCCGCGCAGGATCTGCGCCAGATCCAGCAATTGCGGCATCTGGTCGGGCCGGATGGCGGTGGAATTGTAGTCGAACAGCACCTCAAGATCGACCGAGGGCAAGCGCGCGGGCTCTGCATCGCCGCCCGTCGACACCGGCGTCTCCGCCACCTCTTCGCGGTCCACGATGCCAAGGTTCACCACGTCGTCGATGGTAAAGCTCACCCCGCCTTGCTCCGGGCATTTCGCGACATCGCGCAGGCACAGTTCCATATCGCTGCCCTCTGGTGCGGCTGCCGGCGCTTCTCCAAGATCGAAGTCGTCCAGCGTGATCACGGATTGCGCGGCAAGCGGGCCTGCGCAAAGTACGAAGACGGCGAAAAGAACGGGTCTCAAATTCAGGGCTCCGACGAATATGGAATCAACTACTGCCACAAGTCTAAGCCGCCCGCCGGCCAAGCACAAAGCCAAGGCAGGTCAGTAGAAACTCTGCGGATCGATATCCACCGCCAGCCGCAACTGCCCGCGCAGCGGAAACTGCCCGACCCACTCGGCCAGCGCGCCCTGCAAGGCCACGCCCTTGTCGGCCTTGACCAACAGCCGCACCCGGTGCCGCCCCCGGACCCGCGCGATCGGAGCCGGCGCCGGCCCGAAGACCTGCGCCCCCACCCGCCGCAAGGCACCATCATTCCGCGCCAGCGCATTGCCCAGATCGAATGCCTCCTGAGGATCCGTCGACGACAGGATGATCCCGGCCAGCCGGCCATAGGGTGGAACGCCCGCCGCGCGCCGCTGATCGGCCTCGGCGCGCCAGAAGTCCTCTTCATTGCCGGCCATGATCGCCCGGATCACCGGATGCTCCGGCTGGTGCGTCTGGATCAGCGCCACCCCCGGCTTGTCGGCCCGCCCCGCGCGCCCCGCCACCTGTCGAACCAGCTGGAACGTCCGTTCCGCCGCCCGCAGGTCCGAGCCGTGCAGCCCAAGATCGGCGTCGATCACCCCCACCAGCGTCAGCAGTGGAAAGTTGTGTCCCTTGGCCACCAGCTGCGTGCCGATGATGATATCCGCACCGCCGCCGGCGATCTCCTCGATCTGCTCCTTCAGCGACCGGGCCGAGCCGTAAAGGTCCGACGACAGCGTCGCCACCCGCGCCTGCGGAAACAGCGCCATGGCCTCTTCCGTCAGCCGCTCGACCCCCGGCCCCACCGCCGCCAGCCGGTCCTCGGCCTCGCACGACGGGCAGGCCTCGGGCATCGGCCGCGACTCGCCGCATTGATGGCAGACCAGCCGCTTCAGGAACCGGTGTTCGACCATCCGCGCATCGCACTGCGGGCACTCGATCTGGTGGCCGCAGGCGCGGCACAGCGTGATCGGCGCATAGCCGCGCCGGTTGATGAACAGTAGCGACTGTTCACCCTTTTCCAGCCGTGCCTCGACGGCCTTCTGCAAGGTGGGCGATACCCAGCGGTCCGACGGCAGGCTCTCGCCCCGCATGTCAATCGGCCGCATCTCGGGCAGCACCGCCGCCCCGAAGCGCGAGGTCAGCTCCAGCCGAGTGTACTTGCCCGCCTCGGCATTGGCCCAGCTCTCCAGCGATGGCGTGGCCGAGGCCAGCACCACCTGCGCGCCCTCGATCGAGGCCCGCAGAACCGCCATGTCGCGCGCATTGTAGAGCACCCCGTCGCCTTGCTTGTACGAGGTGTCATGTTCCTCATCCACGACGATCAGCCCAAGGTCGCGGAACGGCAGGAACAGCGCCGAACGGGCCCCCACCACCATCTGCGCGCCGCCCTCGCCGACCATCTTCCAGCAGCGCCGCCGCTCGGTCTGGGTGATCCCGGAATGCCATTCGGCCGGCCTGGTGCCGAACCGCGCCTCCACCCGGGTCAGGAATTCCTGTGTCAGCGCGATCTCGGGCAGCAGCACCAGCGCCTGCCGTCCGCGCCGCAGGCAGTCCGCCACCGCCTCCAGGTAGACCTCGGTCTTGCCCGAGCCGGTGACGCCGCGCAGCAGCGTCGTGGCATAGCCCTCCACCCCGGACAGATGCGCCGCCGCCGCGGCCTGGTCGTCGGTCAGCGCCTTGCCGGGCCGGTCCGGATCGAGCCGCGAATAGGCGGTGTCGCGCGGCGCGGCTTCCTCGCGGACCACGCCCTGCGCCGCCAGCCCCTTGACCACCGAGGTCGAGACGCCGGCCATCTCGGCCAACTCCTTCAGCGTGAAGGCCAGCCCGCCGTACTCCTCCAACACCGCCAGCACCGCGCGACGCGCCTTGGTGTCGCGGTCCGGCAGCCCCTCGCCCCGGCGATAGACCTTGCGCAGCGCCTGCGCCTCGCCCAGCCCCGGCGCGCGGGTGGCCAGACGCAGCATCGCCGGCAGCGGCGTCAGGGTATAGGCCCCGGCGCGCGTCAGGAATTGCCGCATCCCCTCGCGCATCGGCGCCGCGTCAAGCACACGCGTCACCGGCCTCAGCTTGCCGATATCCAGCTTGCCCTCGCCCGGCCCCCAGACCACGCCCAGCACCCGGCGCGGCCCCAGCGGCACCTCGACGAACGCGCCCAGATGGCAGCCGCCCTCCGGCGCGCGGTAATCCAGCACGCCGCCCAGATCGCCCAGCGCCTGGGTGATCAGCACGCCCAACCGGCTGCCCTCGTCGAAATAGCTGCGCTCCATCACGTCCCCGGGATACCTGCCGCCTCCGAGGTATGACAGCCGCCGGGCTTTGCCAAGGACCGCTGTGACCCGGGCGCCACCCCCGACAGAGTTATCCACACCCGCCGGCGTCCACCGTTGATTCTGAAGCACAACTTAAAGAAAGCTTCGAAAGCCGCTCATAAAGCTGGTGAAAACCCTGTCGCGCCTCGCTAACCTCCGGCAACCAACCAAGGGATTCGCATGACCTCCAGCCTCCAGATCGACGACGACCTTCGCGCCCGCATCATTTCACGCCCCGCCGTGATCCTCGATGACCGCGACGTGATGCACGCCCTGATCGCCGCCAACGAAAAGGCGATGGGCACCAATATCGTCGACCTGCGCGGCATCGCCATGGAGCGGCTGGAGCGCCGTCTCGACCGGCTGGAAGACACCCACCGCAGCGTCATCGCCGCGGCTTACGAAAACCTCGCCGGCACCAATCAGGTTCACCGGGCCATCCTGCGCATGCTCGACCCGGTCGATTTCGAGGATTTCCTGCGCGGCCTCGGCCACGAGGTCGCCGATACCCTGCGTGTCGATGCCGTCCGGCTGGTGCTGGAAAGCGCCGAGCGCGCCGATGACGATCCGGCGATCTCGAAACTGGGCGACGTGCTGATGGTCGCGCAGCCCGGCTATATCTCGGACTATGTCACCGAGGGCCGCATGGGCGGTGTCCGCCCCGTCACCCTGCGCCAGACGGCCGAGGGCAACCCGGCGGTCTATGGCCCGAAGGCCCCCGACATCCGTTCCGAGGCCTGCCTCGTGCTCGACTTCGGGCCCAAGCGCCTGCCCGGCATGCTGGCCTTCGGCGCCGAGGATCCGCATCTCTTCACGCCGCAGCAGGGCACCGACCTGCTGGCCTTCTTCGGCGGCGTGTTCGAGCGCACCATGCGCCGCTGGCTGGCGTGAGCGAAGGCCCTACAGCAATCTCCCCCGCGGCGCGCGACGCGCTGGAGGCCTGGCTCACGCATGCCCGTGCCCTCAAGGGCCGCTCCGGCGCCACGATCGAGGCCTATCGCGCCGACGTCCTGGGCTTTCTCGCCTTCATGACCGCCTATCACGGCGACACCCAGGGTCTGGGCCCGCTCGGCCGCGTCACGCTGCGCGACATGCGCGCCTGGATGGCCGCCACCCGCAGCCCCGACGTCGGCTCACGCACGCTGGCCCGCAAGCTCTCGGCGGTGAAAAGCTTCTACCGCTGGCTGGCCGAACGCGAAGGCTTCGAACCCACCGCCGTGCTGTCGACCCGCGCGCCGAAATACACCCGCAAGCTCCCCCGCCCTCTGGCCGAGGACGCCGCCAGGGCGATGATCGACACCGTCGAACTGCAATCCGAAACCGCCTGGATCGCCGCCCGCGACACGGCCGTCGTCACCCTGCTCTACGGCTGCGGGCTGCGCATCTCGGAAGCCCTCAACCTGAACCGCGCCGCCGCCCCCCTCGGCGACAGCCTGCGCATCCTGGGCAAGGGCAACAAGGAACGCATCGTTCCGGTCCTGCCCGTCGCCGCCCGCGCCGTCGCTGACTACCTCCGGCTCTGTCCCTTCGACTTGCCCGGCGATGCGCCGCTGTTTCTCGGCGCCCGCGGCGGCCGGCTCAACCCGCGGCTCGTCCAGAAGGCGATGCAACAGGCCCGCATGCAGCTTGGCCTGCCCTCCACCGCCACGCCCCACGCCATGCGCCACAGCTTTGCCACCCACCTGCTGAATGCCGGCGGCGACCTGCGCAGCATCCAGGAACTGCTCGGCCACGCCAGCCTCTCGACCACGCAAGGCTACACCGGCATCGACAGCGCCCGCCTTCTGGAAGTCTACGAAAAAGCCCACCCCAAGGCCGGCTAGGTCGCGCGGCATGGGGGCTCTGCCCCCGGCCTTCGGCCTCCCCCGGAGTTTATACGGCAAGATGAAGCAGCAGACCGGCCCCAGGTCTTCATCTTGCCAGGTAAACTCCGGGGTTTGGGGCAGAGCCCCAAGGCCTGCGTGGCCTGAACGCAAACCAACCTGCGCGCCGCAGGCGCTCCTGTTGAGACCTCACGCCAGCAGGAACAGCGTGATCCCCGGAAAGGCCACCAGCAGCGCCACCCGCAGGATGTCCGAGGTCACGAACCACAGCACCGCGCGATAGGTCTCGCCCATCGGCGTCTCGCGGTCCATGGTGTTGATGATGAACAGGTTCATCCCCACCGGCGGCGTGATCAGCCCGACCTCCACCACGATCAGCACCAGGATGCCGAACCAGATTGCCACCCGCTCGGTCTCGATCCGGTTTGCCATGCCTTCCGTCACCCGGATCCCCAGGCCTCCCATCTGCTCGCGCGTCAGTTCGATACCTGCTGCCATCGCCTCGCGGATGCCGGCCAGCATCTCGGCGGCCATGCCTTCCGGCACGCCCGTGGCCAGCACCTCGCGCGCCGCATCGGCCTGCATCGCCGCGAGGTTGACGAAGCCGAAATCCATCACCGAAATCACCGGATAGAAGATCGGCACCGTCAACAGGATCATCGACAGCGAATCCATCAGGCAGCCGAATACCAGATAGAATACCAGGATCATCACCAGCACCATCCACGGGCTAAGCCCTTGCCCCACCACCCAGTCGGCCAGCTCCTGCGGCACTTGGGTCAGCGCAAGAAACCCGTTGTACAGCCCCGCCCCCAGCACGATGAAGAAGATCATCGCCGTCGAGGCCGCGGTCGACAGTATCGCCGCGCCAAACACCCGCCAGCTCATGTTGCCCGAAAGCAGCGCGATCACCCCGGTGCCCGCCGCGCCCACCGCCGCGCCCTCGGTCGGGGTGAACCATCCGGCATAAATGCCGCCCACCACCAGCCCGAACACCAGCACAACCGGCCAGACCCCGGCAAGGTTGCGCATCCGCTCCTTCATCGGCACCGGTGCCCGCACCCCCGCCGCATCGGGGTGCACCCGCACGTAGAAAGAGATCGTGATCATGTAGCCCAGCGCCGCCAGGATCCCCGGCACGAAGGCCGCGAGGAACAGTTTGGCGATGTTCTGCTCGGTCAGGATGGCATAGATCACAAGGATCACGCTGGGCGGGATCAGGATGCCCAGCGTCCCCCCCGCCGCCAGCGTCGCCGTGGAAAACCCGCCGGAATAACCGTAGCGCTTCAATTCCGGCAGCGCCACGCGGCTCATGGTGGCCGCCGTCGCCAACGACGACCCGCAGATCGCCCCGAACCCGGCGCAGGCCCCCACCGCCGCCATTGCCACGCCGCCGCGCCGGTGGCCAAGGAAGCTCTCGGCCGAGCGGAACAGCGCCGCCGACATGCCCGACAGCGTGGAGAACTGTCCCATCAGCAGGAACAGCGGGATGATGGACAGCGAATAGGAGGAGAACGTCGTATAGGTCTCGGACTTCAGCCGCGCCATGAACACCGTCGTGCCATCGGTCGCCAGCCAAAGCCCGCCGATCCCGCACAGCAGCATGGCCAGACCGATCGGTGCGCGCAAAAAGATCAAGACCAGCAGCACCGGGAAGGAGACGAAGCCAAGCTCCAGCAGGCTCAATGTCCCGCCCCCTCGCCCTGCGGCAGCACCGGCACGCCCGTCGCCGCCGTCACCAGCCGCGCCCAGGCGCAGTATCCCGCCACCACCGCCGCCACCAGCGCCGCCGCGAAGCTGGCGGCATAGGCCCACCACACCGGGAATTGCAGCAGGAAGGTGGTCTCGCCATTGCCGAACTTGCCTGCCAGCCCGGCAAACAGCCGCGCGGTGATCAGCCAGATCGCCCCGGTCAGCACCACCTCCCAGAAGGCCACCAGCCAGAGGTTGGCCCGCGCCGGCAGCTTAGACGTGAAGATGTCCACGGTGGCATGGCCGCCGCGCAACTGGCACCACGGCAGGAAGGCGAAGATGGCAAAGGCCACCCCCGCCTCGACCAGTTCGAAATCGCCCTTCACCGGGCCGACGCCAGCACCGATCAGCACCGCGCCGAAATCGCCCAGCATCCCGGAATGCCCCAGCGTGTTCAGCCCGCGCCCCAGCACGGACACGCAGGTCAGCACCACCAGCGCGGTCAGCACCAGCCCGCCGGCAATCGCCGTCCACCGGGCCAGCCGGTCCATCGCGTTCAGCATGTCACGCACCCCGGCGGGACGCCCCGGCGTATGGCCGGGGCGCCCGGTCTCACATCGCGCTCTCTTTGATCAGTTCCAGCGCGCGTTCGCGCAGCGCGGCGCCGTCGATGCCCTTCTCGTCCATCTCGGCGATCCATGTGTCCACCGTGCCCTGCGCCGCGTCCTTCCACGCCTGCGTCTGCGCCTCGTCCAGCGTGATGACGTTGTTGTCCAGATCCAGCGCCGCCTCGCGCTGCGGCGCGTCGTCCTCCTGCATTTGCGCCCCAAACTGCGCCGAGACCTCCGCGCCCGAATTCGCGTCGATCACCGCTTTCAGGTCATCGGGCAACGCATCGTACTTGTCCTTGTTCATGGCAAACACGAAGGTCGCGGTGTAAAGCGCCGTGTCGCCGCCCATTTCCGTGTGGTTCGTCACCAGCTCCGGCACCTTCAGCGCGCCTGTCACCTCCCACGGTATCACCGCACCGTCGATCACACCCTTGGACAGAGCCTCCGGCACCGCCGGCACCGGCATCCCCACCGGCGTCGCGCCCAAGGCGCTGAACATCTGGTTCGTCACCCGCGTCGGCGCCCGCAATTTCACACCGTTCAAATCCGAGACAGCCTCGACCGGCTCCTTGGTGTGGATGATCCCCGGCCCGTGCACATGCAGCGCGATCGGCTTGATATCCTTGAAGTCGGCGTCCATCATCGTCTCTTCCGCCAGCTTCCAGTAGGCCCGGCTGGCCGCGCCCGCGTCGGTCATGGTAAACGGCAGCTCGAAGACCTCCGGCCTCGGGAAACGCCCCGGCGTATAGCCCGGCAGGGTCCAGACGATATCCGCCACCCCGTCGATCATCTGGTCCATCAGCTCGGGCGGCGTGCCGCCCAGCGCCATCGCGTGAAACAGCTGGATCTCGATGCGCCCATCACTGTCCGCCTCGACCTTCTCGGCCCAGGGGATCAGGATGTTCTTGGGCACGTTGGCCTGCTCCGGCAGGAACGAATGCAGCCTGAGCGTCACCTCCTGCGCCATCGCGCCCGCGCCCAGCACCGCGGCCAGCGCCGTGCCGGCCGCCAGCCTCACCAGCTTTGCCGTGTCGATCATGATATCCTCCCAAATGTCTCCGGGCCTTGTGACGGCCCTTTCCCGTCCGGGCGCGGATTGATTCCGCCCCCGGATCAGCCCCAGTCTATAACGCATTCACCGGACTGCCACTTTCTTGTTCGGCCTCACCTCAGCCGCAGCGACACCGGCGCAAGCCCGTCGATGCCGCCCTCCAGCACGTCGCCCGGCTGCACAGGCCCCACGCCCGCCGGTGTCCCGGTCAGGATCACGTCGCCCGGCCCGAGGTGATAGAACCCCGACAGATGCGCCACGATCGCTGCAACCCCGTGGATCATGTCCGACAGCACGGCGTCCTGTCGCCGCTGCCCGTTCACGTCCAGCCAGATCCGCTGCGTCCCGATCTTGCCCAACGCATCGGCCCGCGTCAAAGGCGCCAGCACCGCCGAACCCTCGAAATCCTTGCCAAGCGACCAGGGCCGTCGCTGGTCCTTCGCCGCCGCCTGCAAGTCGCGCCGCGTCATGTCGAGCGCACAGCCATAGCCGAACACCGCCCCGGCGGCCGCCGCCGCGTCGGCGCGAAACACCTCTGCCCCCAGCGCCACAGCCAGCTCCATTTCGTGATGCAAGTCCTTGGTGCCGGGCGGAAAATCCACCTCCGCCCCGCTCGCCACCACCGAGAACGGCGTCTTGGTGAAATAGAACGGCGCCTCGCGGTCCACCACGCTGCCCATCTCCGCCGCATGCGCCGCATAGTTGCGCCCGACACAGAACACCCGCCGCACCGGATAGGCCGCCGTTTCGCTCGCAACGGGCACCGAGACCACCGGGGCGGGCTCGAACAGATAGTCACTCACGACACGCTCCTTCAAACTTTGCGCCACAGTGCCAGCGCCCCCCATTGAATCCAACCGCCATATCGGGGATGACGGGGTAATGAGCAGATTCAGCGCCCTCTCAATCCATTGGCTGACCGCGACCGGCGCGGTCTTTGCCATGCTGGCCCTGCTCGAGGCCGCGCAGGCCGATTGGCCGATGATGTTCGTCTGGCTGGTGGTGGCCTTCGCGGTGGATGGCGTCGACGGACCGCTGGCGCGCAAATACGACGTCAAGACCAACGCGCCACGCTTCGACGGTGTCCTGCTGGACCTGATCATCGACTACCTCACCTATGTCTTCATCCCCGCCTTCGCGCTGTTTCAGTCCGGGCTTCTGCCCGGCTGGCCCGGCTGGCTGGCGATCATCGTGGTGACCTTCGCCAGCGCGCTCTATTTCGCCGATACCGGCATGAAGACAAAGGACAATTCCTTCGCGGGCTTCCCCGGCTGCTTCAACATGGTGGTGATCGTGATGTTCGCCGTCACCCCGCCGCCGCCGGTGATCCTGACCATCGTGCTGGTCTGCGCCGTGGCCATGTTCCTGCCGCTCAAGTTCATCCACCCGGTCCGCACCAGACGCTGGCGCGCGGTGTCGCTGCCGGTGGCGCTGGCCTGGACCTTCTTCGCCGGCTGGGCGGCCTGGGTGAACTTCGATCCGCAAAGCTGGGCGCACTGGGGCCTCGTGGTGACCTCGCTCTACCTGATCTCGGTCGGCATCCTGCAACAGATCATCCCCGAACGGGCCTGAGCCGATGCGCCTTGTCGCTCTCACCGCGCTGGTCATGGTGGCCTTCGCGGCCAATTCGGTGCTGAACCGCCTGGCGCTCGAGACCGGCACCACCGGCCCCGCCAGCTTCGCCCTGATCCGCATCGTTTCGGGCGCGGCTCTGCTGGCGCTGATCGTGACCCTGCAAGGCAAGGCGGGCAGCCTCGCCCCCCGCGCCGCGCTGCTGCCCGGGGTGCTCACCCTCAGCCTCTATGTCCTCGGCTTCTCTTTCGCCTATGTCACCCTGCCCGCCGGCACCGGCGCGCTGATCCTGTTCGGCGGCGTTCAGATCACCATGTTCCTCGGCGCCATCCTGTCGCGCGAAAGCCTGCCGCCGCTGCGCATCGCCGGCGCGCTGATCGCCTTCGCCGGCCTAGCCTGGCTGATGGCGCCCGGTGCCGCCCGGCCCGATCCGCTGGGCTTCGCGATGATGTCCGCCGCCGCGATCGGCTGGGGCCTGTTCTCGCTCATCGGCCGCCGCGCCGGCGCGCCCCTGCCCACCATGGCGGCCTCCTTCCTGTGGTCGGTTCCGCTGGGCGTCCTCGCCTTCGCGGCGCAGCCCGACGCCCTCGACCTGCGCGGTGCCCTGCTCGCCGTCACCTCCGGCGCCCTGACCTCCGCCATGGGGTACGCGCTCTGGTACACGGTGCTGCCGCAACTGCGCGCCGCCACCGCCGCCGTGGTGCAACTCACCGTCCCGGTGATCGCCATGGCCGGCGGCATGCTGGTCCTCGCCGAACCGCTCACCCTGCGCTTCATCCTCGCCTCCATTCTCGTTCTCGGCGGCGTCGCGCTGTCGCTCAAGGCCCGCTGATCCGCCCGCTGCCCCTCCCGGACGCCCCGGACATTGCAGCAGGTGCCCCGCTGCCCCGGCCCCCGCGCCGGGACCTCCCCGCCAACCATGGCCCCCCGGCCGCAGGTCGGCAGCCCCCCGGCCCGCCTTGGTAACCGGAGCGCAACGTCCCCCTTCCCTTGTCCGCCCGCAGCGCCTATCTCGCCCCCATGCGCCACATCCTCGCCCTGATCCTGCTTTTGCTCCCCGCTGCCCTCCGCGCCGACTGCGTCGTGCTGCTGCATGGCCTCGCCCGCTCCGATCTCAGCATGACCGTGATGGAGCAGGTCCTCCGATCCGAGGGCTACGACACCGTGCTGCCCTCCTACCCCTCCACCAGCGCAGAGGTCGCGACGCTCACCACCGACACCCTGCCCGACGCCGTCCGGCAATGCGGCGACCAGACCACCCATTTCGTCACCCATTCGATGGGCGGCATTCTGCTGCGCGTCTGGCTGCGCGACAACGGCACCCCCGACAAGCTCGGCCGCATCGTCATGCTGGCGCCACCCAACAAGGGCAGCGAACTGGTCGACGAACTCGGCGGTCTCGACCTGTTCCAATGGCTCAACGGCCCCGCCGGCCTGCAACTGGGCACCGAGGACGACATGCTGCCGCTGCGCCTGCCCCCCGTCGAGGCCGAGCTCGGCGTGATCGCCGGCAACCGCAGCCTCAACCCGTATTTCTCGGCGCTGATCGCCGGGCCGGACGACGGCAAGGTCGGCGTCGAAAGCACACGGGTCGAAGGCATGGACGCCCATATCACCCTGCCCGTCACCCACACCTTCCTGATGAACAACCCGGTGGTGATCGCCCAGACCCTGCTGTTCCTGCGCGAAGGCCGTTTCGACCCCGAACTCGACCTGATCGAAAGCCTGTTGCGGGGCGTTGATGCCACATTCGATGACTGACCTGACCTTCACCGGCGCGCAGTGGCTTGCGCCCGAGGGCCTGCGCGACGACCCGCTGTCCATCGCCGGCGGCCGCATCACCCTCGGTCCCCAGCGCCGGGTCGACCTCACCGGCAAGCTCATCCTGCCCGGCATCGTCGACCTGCACGGCGACGGGTTCGAACGCCACCTAGCGCCGCGCCGGGGCGCCATGACCGATCTGCGCCGGGGTCTCGTTTCGGCCGAGGCCGAACTGGCGGCCAACGGCATCACCACCGCCGTGCTGGCGCAGTTCTACTCGTGGGAGGGTGGCCTGCGCGGCCCCGACTTCGCCACCTGCATGCTCGACGCCCTCGATGAGGTCCGCCCGACGCTCGACACCGACCTCCACGTCCAGCTCCGGGTCGAGACCCACATGATCGACGACCAGCCCGCGATCCTCGAACTGGTCGAACGCCACCGCATCCGCTACGTCGCCTTCAACGACCACCTGCCGCACGACCACCTGGCGCAAGGCAAACGCCCGCCGCGCCTCACCGGCACCGCGCTGAAATCCGGCCGCAACCCGGAAAAACACCTCGCGCTGATGCAGGCGCTCCACGCCCGCTCACATGAAGTCCCCGCCGCGCTCGACAGGTTCTGCGCCCAGCTCACCGCCCGGGGCGTCACCCTCGCCAGCCACGACGCCGCCACCGCCCGCGACATCGCCACCTGGGCCGGCCGCGCCGTCACCCTCACCGAATTCCCCGAAACCGAAGAAGCCGCCCGCGCCGCCACCGCGGCGGGCAGCCCCACCATCCTCGGCGCGCCCAACGTCGCTCGCGGCGCCAGCCACAAGGGCAAGGTCTCCGCCCGCGACCTGATCGCTGCCGGCCTCTGCACCGCGCTGGCCTCCGACTACCACTACCCCAGCCCGCGCACGGCCGCCCTCGATCTGGTCGATCTCGGCCTCGCCGACCTGCCCACCGCCTGGGCCATGGTCTCGGCCAACCCGGCGCGCATCCTCGGCCTCACCGACCGCGGCAGCCTTGCCCCCGGCAAACGGGCCGACCTGGTTATCCTCGACCCGGCGACCCGCCGCCTCGAAGCCACCCTCTCGGGCGGCATCGTCACCCACCTCACCGGCGATACCGCCCGCCGGATCATTGCTTCGGAGCCGCCCCTCGCCTGAGCCCGAAGGGACGCCGCGCGCATCGGGTGCCAAGCCAAATCGCCGAGGGGCCCCCCGCAGGAGGGGAGACGGCTATTTTGCTTGGCGCACGCGAGCACGGTGTCACGCAAGGATCAGGCGCGGGGCGGCGCTCGCAAGCATTGCTTTGGTGAGCCCGGAAGTCCGCCAACAGCAGCCCCGGCCTCTCCGCCACTCCGTCAGGGTAGACCAGCCCAAATCTTTCCTCCCCCGGCGTCACGGGGGAGGGACAGGGAGGGGGCCGAGGCCTCCTGCGCGCCGCAAGGCGCTCTATTTGGAAACGATGCGGTTCACATGGCCCATCTTGCGTCCGGCCTTGACCTCGGCCTTGCCGTAAAGATGCAGCCCTGCGCCACGCTCGCGCGCGATCTCGTCCACCCGGTCCATGTCGGCACCGATCAGGTTCTCCATCACCACGTCCACATGCCGCGACGCGTCGCCCAGCGGCCAGCCCGCCACTGCGCGGATGTGCTGCTCGAACTGGTCCACCGCGCAGCCCGCCTGTGTCCAGTGGCCCGAGTTGTGCACCCGCGGCGCGATCTCGTTCACCACCAGCCCGTCGCGGGTGACGAACAGCTCCACCCCCATGACACCGACGTAGTCCAGCGCATTGAGGATCTTCCCCGCCAGCAGCACGGCATCCGCCTGCATCATCGGCCGCAGGTTCGCGGGCACCGTGGTGGTCCGCAGGATGCCGTCCTCGTGGACGTTCTCGCCGGGATCGAAACAGGCGACCTCGCCGGTCACGCCACGTGCCGCGATCACCGAAACCTCGTGGGTGAACTCGACGAAGCCTTCCAGCACCGCCGCCGCCCCGCCCATGTCGGCCAGCGCGCGCGCCGCATCCTCGGGCCGCGACAACCGCGCCTGCCCCTTGCCGTCATAGCCGAAACGCCGGGTCTTCAGGATCGCCGGGGTGCCTATCTCCGCCAGCGCCGCTTCCAGCGACGCCATGTCGGTGACATCGGCATAGGGCGCGACCCGCAGCCCCAGCCCCGACAGGAAGTCCTTCTCGGTCAACCGGTCCTGGCTGACCCGCAGCGCCTCGCGACCGGGCCGGACCTCTCGCAGCCCCTCCAGCAGGTCCAGCGCCGCCGTCGGGATGTTCTCGAACTCGTAGGTGATGACATCGACGCCCTCGGCGAACGCCCTCAGCGCCGCCTCGTCGTCATAGCCCGCCGTCACCACCTTTTCCGCCACATGCCCCGCCGGCGCCCCCGCCGAGGGCTCGAACACGTGACAGCGCAGCCCCAGCCGGCTGGCCGCGACAGACAGCATCCGCCCCAGCTGCCCGCCACCGAGGATGCCGATCACCGATCCCGGCGCCAGGGCCTTGTCCCGGGCCTCACTCATCGACCGGCACCTCCGGAATGGACGCCGACAGGGCGTCGCGCCAATCGTCCAGCCGCCGCGCCAGCGCGTCGTCGTGCAGCGCGAGGATGCCTGCCGCCATCAGCCCGGCGTTCTTGGCCCCGGCCGCGCCGATCGCCATCGTCGCCACCGGGTAGCCGCGCGGCATCTGCAGGATCGAATACAGCGAATCCACCCCCGACAGGGCCTTGGTCTGCACCGGCACGCCGATCACCGGCACCCGCGTCTTGGAGGCCATCATACCCGGCAGATGCGCCGCCCCGCCGGCCCCGGCGATGATCACCTGCAACCCGCGGTCCACGGCGGTCCTGCCATAGTCCCACAGCCGGTCCGGCGTGCGATGCGCCGAAACGATCCGCGCCTCAAAGGCCACGCCCAATTCGTCAAGAATATCCGCCGCTTCCTTCATGGTGGGCCAGTCCGACTGGCTGCCCATGATGATGCCCACAACCGGCTCTGTCATGCTGTCCCCCGGGTTTCGGAGCGCGCACTATAGCCAAGTGCGGGGCAAGGGCAATGCCGGCCTGCGGCTGCCCGGCGCGCCGGGGGGGCACGTCGGGGCAGCCGCGTCGGTCAGAAGAGGAAGTCGGAGGAATCCAACGCCGCCATATTGACGTTCAGCACGAGGATCGAATTGCCGTTGCCGTCCTCGATCAGCACGTCCGCCCCCACCTGGTTCATGTGGTTGGCCACCAGGTCTACGAAGTCGGTGATCGCGCCGACGGCGGACAGGTTGATATCCTCGTTCGGATCGAAGGCGTCGAAGTCGACGATGCGGTCGTTGCCGAACTGGCCGGTAAAGATGAACATGTCGGACGACGCGCCGCCGGACAGGCGGTCGTTGCCCGCGCCGCCGTTCAGGAAGTCGCGCCCGTTCTCGCCGAACAGCCAGTCGTTGTCGGCGTTGCCCAGCAGCAGGTCGGACTGCGACCCGCCGTACATCTGGTCGTTGCCCACGCCGCCTTCCAGCGTGTCGAAGCCCGAGCCGCCGAACATGAAGTCCGATCCGGACTGGCCGCGCAGCAGGTCGTCGTTGGCGCCGCCGCGCAGCTCGTCGGCCAGGCTGCCGCCGAACAGCTGGTCATTGCCGCCGCCACCCTGCAGCGTGTCAAAGCCGGCATCGCCGAACAGGAAGTCCGACCCGCCCTGCCCGACCAACAGGTCGTTGTCGGCTCCGCCGCGCAGCACGTCGGCAAGGTTGCCGCCGTACAGCTGGTCATTGCCCGCGCCGCCCAGCAGCGTGTCAAAGCCGTTGTCGCCGAACAGGAAGTCCGATCCGCTCTGTCCTTGCAGCAGGTCGTTGTCAGCGCCACCGCGCAGCACGTCGGCCAGAGTGCCGCCGTACAGCTGGTCATTGCCCACGCCGCCCAGCAGCGTGTCAAAGCCGGCGTCGCCGAACAGGATGTCCGCACCGCCCTGCCCTTGGACAAGGTCGTTCTGGTTGCCGCCGCGCAGCACGTCGGCCAGCCCGCCGCCGAACAGCTGGTCGTTGCCGTCGCCTCCGTTCAGCGTGTCGAACCCATTGCCACCGATCAGGAAGTCCGAGCCCTGCTCGCCTTCGACCGAATCGTTTCCGTCACCGCCTTCCAGCAGGTCGGCATGGCCGCCACCGCTGAGGGTGTCGTTGCCGGTGCCGCCCTGCAACGTGTCGAAGCCGACGCCGCCGATCAGGGTGTCATCGCCGCGCATGCCGGCAAGAAAGTTGTCGTCGGCATTGCCGGAGATCAGGTCGGACCCGTCACCGCCGATCGCGTCCTCGACGTTGACGAAGCTCACCGCAATGCCATCGATCGTTCCGAGGCTCCCGTCCAGAAAGATCGTCGATGCTGTGGTGACCGCCGAGGCATTGACCACGTCGATGCCGCCGTTGGTGTCGACGATGGCGGTCTGGTGGCCGAACACGCCGCCTGCGTAGTCGGAATACTCGTCGGTGAATACGTACCGGTCGTCAAAGGTGCCCGCGCCATGGAAGTTAATCTCGATATTACGCACCGTCAGCGTATCACCGCTAATCCGATCGACCACCCGCACCGTCCATTCGCCCGCAGCACGCTCGCCCCGAAAGGCCTGCGATTCGAACGTCCAGACACCATCGAAATCATTGCCGCTGCCGGCCTGGTCGATCAGCAGGCTTTCGGTGCCGCTGGGCGAAACCAGATAGACCTCGACATCGCCGGTATAGGTAGTGCTGAAATCGATCTCGACGGTGACCCGCTCGACAATGTCGTGGAAGAAGGTTTGACCAGAGAACTCAAGCCCCGCGGGATCGCCATCGGGGATCACCGTAACGACGTTCAGGACATTTATACCTGTCACATCCTCGTTCGCGGTGGTCCGGGCATCCTCGCCATTCAGCAGCCAGCTTTCCGCCATGCGCACAGCGGCATGGGCATCAACCAGCCCGAAGCCATAATCGTTGCTGTGGTGCTGCCCGCCACCGTTCCAGGTGCTCGCGCCGTTGAACTGCCAGGCATAGCGCTCGGACCCGGTGGTCCCGGCCCCCACGGCGCTGCCCACGTGTCGCGCGGAGGCCCCGAGAATATCCTGCACGTCGCGCCAGCCCAGCCCCGCGTTGGCCTCGTACATCAGCGCGACGACGCCGGCGACCATCGGCGCCGCCGAGGAGGTGCCATTGAAGGTCGAGGTGAAATCGCCGGGGTCATAGCCGTCGGCGCCAAGCCGGTCGGTGGTAAAGACCTGGCCCGGCGTCCCGAAGCCCGAAACGAGGTTGGCGGCGCCGTAACTGGAATAGCTTGACACGAAACCGTCCTGATCGACCGCCGCCACAACCACCTGGCGGGTATCGTTTGTCCACAGGTCGGCATTGACATCATAGTTGGCCAAACGTGAGTTGCCGGCCGATTTCACGATCGTCATGCCCAGCCCACCACGTCCGAATTCGGTCGCGTCCCCGATCGAACCCCTGATCTCGTCGAACCGTAACAGATTGTAGCCATTGCCGAATTCGCTGCTGGTGTCGTTGGCAATGCCTTGGCTGATGTTGGTCACATCGCCACCGAATAAATAAGCGTTGAAAATGGAATCGCGGATATCCTGCAGCCACGGATCTCCAATCAACTGCGCGGTGCGATAGCCCACCAATTCGGTTTCATGGGCGATGCCAACCGCGCCAATACCGTTGGCGGCGGCGCCGATGATGCCCATCACCGCAGTGCCGTGCGATTCGGTCGGACCTCCGAAGGCATCGGCGATATTGGTCTCGAAATCGAAACTCAGACCGAGATTGTAGTTCGGAGCCAGGTCGTAATGGGTGTAGTCGTACCCGCTGTCGATCACGAAGGTGCGGGTGCCGGCGCCGGTATAGGCCGGTCCCTCGAACGGATTCCAGACGTCAAAAACGTTCAGGTCCAGAAGTCCTGCGACCGGGTTGTTCAGGTGCCATTGGTTGGCCAGCAGCGGATCGGTTGGAATAGGCATGTTAAAAGTCCCCCAAGGTTAATAATCGTCGCCGTCGCGGCACGCCGCGACAACCAGCAAATCTGCACGTCGACCGGACCGGCCTAGTCGGCCAGTCGCGTCTCGTCCTGCACCACCAGCACCGTACCCACGCAGGTGGTGGTGACGCCGTAGGTCCCCGAGACCTCGACCCGGTCGCCGATAGCGACCGCCGGCGAAAGATAATTTACCGTATGCACCTGCCCGTCATCGGCCCTGATCTGCGGACAGTCGACCGCATTGCCCCGGGTGATCCTCACGCCAGCAACGGTGACAAGGCCGTCATCGGTCTGGCTGTCTGTCCTGCTGGTGTTTGCCGGGGTGGTCACGGTGCAGGCTCCTCCCAGAAAGAGCGATAAAAAAGCGAAAAGTAAAAATCTGTGCAATCGGATAGGCATCTGGCGAACTCCGGAAACACGGCCACCGAAGATCATTATTAGTTCAAATTATTTGATCGGTCCAGAAACTTCGCCCGGACGCAGGCACTTCATGTTCAGGCAATAATGTCCGGCAGCAACCTGTCCTCGATCAAGGCAATCTTGTCCTTCAGCAAGAGCTTCTTCTTTTTCAGCCGCTGAATGGTCAGCGCATCGGCCCGGCCCTCGGACTGCAGGGCGTCGATCGCCTCGTCCAGGTCGCGGTGCTCGCGCTTGAAGACCTCGAGCTCCACCCGCAGGACCTCTTCGGTCTTCATCTCAAGGTCGCTCTGCATGTTCATGCGGTTACATCTCCGTTGCGGACAGGCCCCGACGATACTGAACCGGACGGGCTTTGGCAAAGGTCTTGCACCCTCTTGGAAGCGACACCATATTCGTTACGATCCGGTTGCCGCTCATGGGGCCGGGCAAGAGATGTCGCTTTGCCTAAAGGACGTGTCATGACAAAACTGACCCTGGGTTCCTACCCGCACATGCTGGGGTTCGAGCAGCTGGAAAGATTGTTGGAGCGCACCGCCAAATCCGGTGCCGAAGGCTATCCGCCCTTCAACATTGAACAGACCTCCGACCAGTCCTACCGCATCACGCTGGCCGTCGCAGGCTTTGCCGAGACCGACCTGTCGATCACCGTCGAGGACCGGCAACTGGTGATCCGCGGCCGGCAACGCGACGACGCCGCCGACCGGGTGTTCCTGCACCGTGGGATCGCCGCCCGCCAGTTCCAGCGCAGCTTCGTGCTCGCCGATGGCGTCGAAGTCGGCGAAGCGGTGATCGAGAACGGGCTCCTGCATGTCGATCTGACCCTGCAACGTCCCGATACGGTGGTGCAGACCATCAACATAAGGAAAGGGTAATGTCATGAACACAACCTACGATTTCGGCACCGCCGTTCCGCGCAACATCGTCTATGTCAAGCCGGTGGCCGTGGCCGACCTCCCCGAGGAAGTCCGCGAACAGGCACAGGGCGCGACCGTGCTCTACGCCGTGCACCGCGAGGATGGCGAACAGCTGGCCCTCGTGGCCGATCGCAAGCTGGCCCATGTGCTGGCCCGCCAATACGACATGGCGCCGGTGTCCGTCCACTGATGCCCGGCCACGCCGTCGACTGGGTCGATGCCTTCACGCAGCGCCCGTTCGGCGGCAACGGCTGCGCCGTGGTCCATGGCGCGGCGCAACTGGACGATGCCACCTGCATGGCCTTCACCCGCGAAACCTCGCTGGTGGAATGCACCTTCATCGGCCCCTCGGACAAGGCCGATGTTCGCGTCCGCTACTTCCTCGCCAGCGGCGAAATTCCCTTTGCCGGCCATCCCACCGTCGCCACCGCCGCCGCGCTGGTCCACCGTGGCACCCTGCCGCCCAGCAAGCTGACGCTCGAAACCGCCGCCGGCATCATTCCCGTCCACGTCACCCGCGACGACGGTGGCCTGTCCGTCCACATGACCCAGATCGCGCCCCGCTTCGGCGCCACGGTCGATGCCGCCCTCGTCGCCCGCGCCGTGGGCCTGTCACCCGACGACATCCTCGCCCCGCCGCAGATCGCCTCGACCGGCCTGCCGTTCTGCATCACGCTCCTGCGCGACCGCGCCACGCTGGAACGCGCGACGCTCGATCTCGATGCCTTGGCCCGGCTTGCCAAGATCACCGGCGCCGACAGCATCAACATGATCGAGCCCTACCTGATCACCCTTGAGGGCGCGACCGATGCCGGCGACACCTTCGCCCGCCTGCTGCTGGCGCCGCCCAGCCCGCCCGAAGACCCCTTCACGGGCTCCGCCACCGGCGCCGCCGCCTGCTGGCTCTGGCACCACGGACTGATCGACAGCCCCCGCTACACCGCCGAGCAGGGCCATGCCATGGGCCGCCCCGGACAGGCAGAGGTCGAGGTGCTGGGCCCGCCCGAAGCGATCACCGGCGTCCAGGTCACCGGCGGCGCGTACGTGCTGATGAGCGGCACGCTGCATCTGTAAAGCGCCTCGCCTGGCACGACGAAACGCAAAAAACGCCCCCGCGATCCTTCGCGGGGGCGTTTCTCTTTTCACCGGTCGGCAGACCCGAGGCTTACTGTGCCCCGATCAGCCCCATCGACTCCAGCTTCAGCAGCACCTGGTGGGCGCAGTTGTCGACTTCGACGTTCTCGGTCTCGACGCTTAGCTCGGGGTTCTGCGGCACGTCGTAAGGGTCCGAGATGCCGGTGAACTCCTTGATCTTGCCTTCCCGCGCCAGCTTGTACAGCCCCTTGCGGTCGCGCTTTTCGCACTCCTCGATGGTGGTCGCCACGTGCACCTCGCAGAAGGCGCCGTACTGCTCGACCATCTCGCGGACCTTGCGGCGGGTGGCGGCGTAGGGCGCGATCGGCGCGCAGATGGCGATGCCACCGTTCTTGGTGATCTCGCTGGCGACAAAGCCGATGCGCTGGATGTTCAGGTCGCGGTGCTCCTTCGAGAAGCCCAGTTCCGACGACAGGTGCTTGCGCACCACGTCGCCGTCAAGCAGCGTCACCGGGCGGCCGCCCATCTCCATCAGCTTGACCATCAGCGCGTTGGCGATGGTCGACTTGCCCGACCCCGAGAACCCGGTAAAGAACACCGTGAAGCCCTGGTTGGCGCGCGGCGGCTTGGTCTTGCGCAGTTCGGCCACCACCTCGGGGAAAGAGAACCACTCGGGGATCTCCAGACCCTCGGCCAGACGGCGGCGCAACTCGGTGCCCGAGATGTTCAGAATGGTCACGTCGTCTTTGTCGGCGATCTCGTCGGCGGGCTCGTACTGGGCGCGCTCCTGCACATAGACCATGTGCTTGAAGTCGACCATCTCGACGCCGATCTCGCTCTGGTACTCCCGGAACAGCTCCTGCGCGTCATACGGACCGTAGAAATCCTCACCGGCCGAATTCTTGCCCGGACCGGCGTGGTCGCGGCCGACGATGAAGTGGGTGCAGCCGTGGTTGGCGCGGATCAGACCGTGCCACACCGCCTCGCGCGGGCCGGCCATGCGCATGGCAAGGTTCAGCAGGCTCATGTTGGTGGTCGACTGCGGATACTTGTCCAGCACCGCCTCATAGCAGCGCACGCGGGTGAAGTGATCGACATCGCCCGGCTTGGTCATGCCGACGACCGGGTGGATCAGCAGGTTGGCCTGCGCTTCCTTGGCGGCGCGGAAGGTCAGCTCCTGGTGGGCGCGGTGCAGCGGGTTGCGGGTCTGGAACGCGACGACCTTGCGCCAGCCCAGCTTGCGGAACAGCGCGCGCAGTTCGTTCGGCGTGTCGCGGCGGCCACGGAAATCATAGTGCACGGGCTGCTGGATGCCGGTCACCGGACCTCCCAGATAGACCTTGCCGGCCTCGTTGTGCAGGTAGTTCACCGCCGGGTGCGCATGGTCGTCGGCGCCGAACACCTTCTCGGCCTCGCGGCTCTTGTCCGGGGTCCAGCGGTCGGTCACGGTCATGGTGCCGAGGATCACGCCCTCCTGATCGCGCAGCGCGATGTCCTGGCCGATTTCCAGCGACTCCGCGAACTTCTCGGACACGTCCAGCGTCACCGGCATCGGCCAGAGCGCGCCGTTGGCCAGCCGCATGTTCTCGACCACGCCGTCATAGTCCTCTTCCGAGAGGAAGCCTTTCAGCGGGTTGAACCCGCCGTTCATCAAGAGTTCCAGATCGCAGATCTGGCGCGGCGTCAGGTCGTGGCTGACCAGGTCGCCGGCCTCCACCTTCAGCTTCTGCGCACTTTCGTATGAGACATAAAGCTCGGGGATCGGAGCCAGATTGTTCTGCATCAGTTCAGTCCTGTGTTTGATAGGAGTGTAGCCACTCGACGTTCCGGTAAGTTCGGCGTGAAGCGCATCGTATTCCGCGCGTTTGCCAGCCAGGAAAAGGTCGGTCAGCCGGTTCTTTTCGGCCGCGCCCCTCGTGGTCAGCGCATAGGCGAACCGCTGGCGCCGGTCCGGCCCGTCACGTTCGCTGATCTTGATGAAACCGGCCGCCTGGGCCGTCTTGAGCCGCGCATTGAGCGTGCCCAGCGACACCCCGACCGCCTCGGCAATGGCGCGCTGCGACGCATCCGGCGCCAGGTCAAGCTGGCGCAGAAGCCGGAAGAGCTGCCCTTCCTCGTCGGTGATCGGTTTCGCGCTGGTCTCGGCCATGCCCTGCGACTCAAAGTGTGTTCAACGCTGAACACATCGCACCGCCGGTCCGAAAAAGAAACCCCAAACTGGCGGCCCGGTCACCCCGTGGCAGAATTACCGCTCTGCACCCCGCGCATGGCTCATTCCGCCGCCGACACCGTGCTGACGCCGACCTGCTCGCGGGCCACCTCGTCGAAGATCCAGTCGCGGAAGGCGCGGATCATCGGGTCGCCCGCCCGGTCCTCGGCATAGGCCACCGAATAGATCACCATCGGCAGGGTCACCGCCTCGAACAGGCGCACCAGCCGCCCCGAGGCCAGCGTGCCGCGCACCACCGCGTCATAGGCCAGCGATACGCCCTGCCCGCGCTCCGCCGCCGTCGTCGCCAGTTCGCAGTTTGGAAACACCGGGCCCTGCGGCAGCGTCACGTCGTCAAGCCCCGCCGCCGCGAACCACGCCGGCCAGGCATCGTCGGTCTCGTCATACATCAGCCGATGCCGCAGCAGGTCGCGGGGCTGCTTTACCTCGCCGGCCAGGTCCGGCGCGATCACCGGATAGCGGCTCGACTGCATCAGCGGTTCGGTGCGCACCCCCGACACCCGGTCCACCGACCACTGGATCACGAGGTCGCTGTCGTTGGCGGCGAAATCCACCGAGGGCGCCCCGGTCGACACCCTCAGCCGCACCCGATCGCCGAACTCCAGCCGATCAAGCCGCGGTACCAGCCAGCGCGCCGCGAACCCCGGCGTACAGAGCACCCGGAAGGTCCGCTTGCCGGCGTCCTGCAACGCCCGCGTCGTCTCATCCAGCGTGTTCAGAAGCCCGGTCAGCTTGCCCGCATAGCCGCGCCCGGTCAGCGTCAGCACCATGCGGTTGCCGTCCCGCTCGAACAGCGCCGTATCGAGGTACGCCTCCAGAGCCCGGATCTGGTGCGACACCGCCGAGGGCGACAGGCACAATTCCTCCGCCGCCTTCTTGAAGCTCAGATGTCGCGCCGCGGCCTCGAAGGCCCGGACCGCCGCGAAGGGCGGAAGCTGTCGTGCCATGGGGTGAATTTCCCTCACCCGGTAATGAAAAACGATCTTTTGTGCGCAAGGCTGACGCTAGGGTAACATCAAAGCATTCCATCACCAACCTTACGGAGGACACCATGCTGTCCCTCACCGCCGCCGCCCGCAGGCTGGCGCGCCCGCTGATCCTGTGCCTGCTGCTGACCACGACCGCCGCCGCCGACCCGCTGGCCTGGCGCGAGGCGCGAAGCCTTCCCGCCCTGATGGCGCACCTCGACGGCTGGCTCGACGCCGAGACCGACCTGCCCCGCAGGCCACCGCCCGAGGTGCGGATGGTCTCCGCCGCCCGTGCCGCGGCGCTGGCACCCTCGCACCTCGGCGTTGATGCCCCGCACCGCCGCGGCCTCTATGATCCGGAGGCGCGTGTCATCTATCTCGTCCGCCCGTGGCGCCCGCGCGACCCCTTCGACGTCAGCACGCTCCTGCACGAGATGGCCCACCACCGGCAGGCCGAGGCCGGGCACTGGTACTGCCCCGGCGTACAGGAACTGCCCGCCTACCGGCTGCAACAGCGGTGGCTGAACGCGCTGGGCCTCGAACCGGAGGTCAACTGGATCGCCGTGGTGCTCGAATCCGGCTGCACCCCGCGCGACATCCACCCGGACTGACCCGACAGCCCCGCCACGCTCCGCAGTCCCGGACCCGATCCGGGAGCTCTGCCTCAACGCCGGCCATGAGGTCCCGGATCAGGTCCGGGACGCCGGGCGGCATTCATCCCCTGTCATCACCCCTGAACCGGGTTCTCCGCGCCATAGCCCAGCGGCTCGGTCACCGCCTCGGCGCCGCGCTCCGCCTCGCCATGCTCGGCCAGGAACTTCTCCGCATCCAGCGCCGCCATGCAGCCCATCCCGGCGCTCGTCACCGCCTGCCGATAGACGTGATCCGTCAGGTCGCCCGCCGCGAACACCCCCGGCACCGAGGTCCGCGTCGATCCCGCCTCGACCTTCACGTAACCGCCGTTGTGCAGCTCCAGCGAATCCTTGACCAGCTCGGTCGCCGGTGCGTGACCGATGGCGATGAACACACCCTTGGCCGGGATCACCGTGACCGCGCCGGTCTGGGTGTTGATCGCGCGCACGCCGGTCACGCCCTTGGGATCGCTCTCGCCGATCACCTCTTCCAACTCGTGGAACCACATCGGCTCGATCTTGGGATGCTTGAGCAGACGCTCCTGCAGAATCTTCTCCGCCCGCAGTTCGTCGCGCCGGTGCAGCAGCGTCACCTTCGACGCGAAATTGGTCAAAAACAGCGCCTCCTCGACGGCGGTATTGCCGCCGCCCACGACGACGATCTCCTGCCCGCGATAGAAGAACCCGTCGCAGGTCGCGCAGGCCGAAACGCCGAAGCCCTTGTAGGCCTCCTCGGACGGCAGCCCCAGCCACTTCGCCCGTGCGCCGGTGGCCAGAATGACCGCATCGCAGGTATAGACCGTACCGCTGTCGCCCTTCGCCGTGAAAGGCCGCTTCGAGATGTCCAGCGAGGTGATGATGTCGCCGATGATCTCGGTCCCCATCGCCTTGGCATGGGCCTCCATCCGCACCATCAGGTCCGGGCCCTGAACCTCGGTGTCGCCGGGCCAGTTCTCGACCTCGGTCGTGGTGGTCAGCTGCCCGCCCGGCTCGATCCCCTGCACCAGGATCGGCTCCAGCATAGCGCGGCTGGCATAGACCCCGGCGGTATAGCCCGCGGGGCCGGAGCCGATGATCAGAACTTTGGTGTGGCGTGTCTCGGCCATGTCTCTGCCCCCTGGCGTATTGTATCTGTCAGGGGCCGCATATAGACCCCCGGCGCGGCAACGAAAAGCCCGCGCAGGCCGGCCATGCAGCCCGCGCCGGGAGCTTGCGAATAAAGTTGCCGATCCGCGAAACATTATTGCGCCGCCCTACCAAGGTGCTATAACAATCGCAATTCTGGCGGAGGGGAACATGCCGGGCACCCGACTCGATCCGATCGATCGCAAGATACTTGCCGAACTTCAGGCCGATGGCCGCATGACCAACGTGGAACTGGCGCGACGCGTCGGCATTTCCGCGCCGCCCTGTCTGCGTCGCGTGCGCACGCTCGAGGAGCAGGGCTATATCCGCGGCTACCACGCCGACATCGACGCCCGCGAATTGGGATTCGAGGTGCAGGTCTTCGCCATGGTGGGCCTTGTCAGCCAGGCCGAGGCCGACCTCTCGGCCTTCGAGGACCGTTGCCGCGCCTGGCCGCTGGTCCGCGAATGCCACATGCTCAACGGCGAGGTCGACTTCGTGCTGAAATGCGTGGCCCCCGACCTGTCCAGCTTCCAGAGCTTCCTGACAGGTGAACTGCTGACCGCGCCCAACGTCGCTTCGGTCAAGACCTCGCTGGTGATCCGCGGCGCCAAGGACGAACCCGGCGTACCGTTCGACGTGCTCGAAGACCGTCTCAGCAAAAGCGCCTGACCAGAAACGCCGTCGACAAACCCGTCCCGGCGTTTCCTGCGGTCGAATATCCTGTCGTGGTGGCCCCGCAGGGCGCGGGGCAAAGCCCCGCCGTCGCGCGTCCTATCCGCCGTGCAACCCTTCCAGCATCTCGCGCTCGACCTTGGGAAAGGCCACCGGGCCGAAGTCGCGCGGATGCCGCACGTCGGGAAACAGCGACAGGAACAGGCCCTGAACCGAATCGGCCATGCGCTCGACGGTGCCGCTGCCGGGGTGATAGCTCTCGATTTCCAGCCCGCCGGCGTCCACCGCGGCATGACGCGGCAGCCGCAGGTGATAGACCCGCACCGAGGACGGCGGCATCACCTGGAACACGCTGTTGCCATCCGCGAAGTCCGACAGCGGGGTCAGCACGTGGCCCTGCCCGTTGGCGGCGCGCAACTGCGGCGGATTGTGCAACAGCGCCGCACCCGGCCCCAGCACCAGATCGCTGCCGGGCCGGCCCATTCCGAAGGCCTCGGCCGTCACCCGCAAAAGCCCGCGCAACAGCGACCCCTGCGCCGATTGCCCCGGCACCATGGTCGCCGCCCCGATCCACACCACCGGCTGCGGCCCGGCCGTACTGTCGACCACGTCGCCCGGCAGAAGATCCTCGATCGCCACCGGCCCGCCGGGCGTCGCCACCAGCGTGCCGCGCGCAAATCCCGAAACGGCACGTTCGAACAGCGGCACCTGCGGCACCACGTGCGAACTGTCGTGGACAGAGCCATCGGGCCGCAGACCGCTGACCTCGATGCGTCGCATCGGCACGGTGCTGCGCTGCGGGTGCGCGCCGGGTCTTGCCTCGGGTCGGGGGGGTGGAAGCCGTCCGGGAACTGGCGTGGAATACTGTTCGGTCAGTGCCCGCAAATGTGGGCGATGAGGTGCCGTCATAGCATGTGTACCCTGTACTCTGGTCACATCCGCGCCGGCCCCCACCGACAACGACAGATCTGAAATTTTTAGCAAACAGGGATAATGGACCAGATCCGGCGGCATAAGTCAAAGATCCGCGCTGATCACCCCCGCCCCGGCCCGCAATGCCCAGCCAGCACCGCGATTGTTCCCGCTAGGAATACCCGGATGCCACAATTCGCCGTACCCTTCCCGAATCGCGCACGCATGCCCCCGGACAAGCGAAAGCCGCGCCCGGTTTCCCGGCACGCGGCTTTGTCACGGCGATGGCCTCGCGAAAGGGGCGCGGCTCAGGCGCTCTTGCGCAGGGCCAGCACAGCCTTGCGGCGCGCAATCATAGCGGCCCGGCGGCGCCCGCGCGCCCAGGGCATTTCAACGTTGGAGGTCTGTGCACCTTGCACGACGGACTGGATGAAACGGGTTTTCATGTCATTGCTCCTGAACCGGGTGGCAGCCGGAGTGGCCAAGCTCACTTACCCATTAACTATGAGATTGGTTTCCGGCAGGTATGGGGCGGACAGCGAAAATTTTCGGTGAATTCTCGCAGGATTTCCAAGGCAAATGCGGCAGACTGGGAGAACCGAATTAAGGGTTGATTTTCAACGCCTTAAACACGCATCCCCAACCAATCCGCGGCTTCCCCCATCCGACTTTGTGGCAACCCTGCGGCGCGGTGCTGCCCTGCTTCTGCCGCAATGCCCGCGTGATCCCGCCCATCCTGACAAATGACTGTCGCTTTGCGCCGCCGATCCGTCGGCGGACCGCCCTCAGAGCCGGATCGCTGAGATCAGCCGCCCGTAGTCCACCTCGCCGGCGTGCACCGATCGGCGATAGGAATAAAACCGCTCCGGATCCGCGTAGGTGCAGTGCCGGCACCACTCCGCCTCGCCCACGCCCGCCGCCCGCAGGCGCGACAACCCGAAACCCGGCAGATCGAACAGATAGCGGTCGCCCTTGCCCTGCGAAAAGAACCGGCTCGACTCGCGATCCGCCGCCATGACCTCTTCAAGAAACTCCGGCCCGACCTCATAGGCCGCCTGCGAGATCGACGGTCCGATTACCGCGCGTATCCGTCCGCGTTCGGCGCCCAGCGCCTCCATCGCGTCCACGGTCGCCTCCAGCACACCGTCCAGAGCCCCGCGCCAGCCGGCATGGGCCGCCCCGATCACCCCGGCCCCGGTGTCGGCAAACAGCACCGGCTGGCAATCCGCGCTCAGCACGCCCAGCGCGATGCCCGGCCGGTCGGTGACCATCGCATCCGCGCGCGGCCGTTCCGCGAAAGGCTCAGTGACGGTCACCACGTCCGGCGAATGCACCTGGTGCACCGTCAGCAGCGCCTCCGGCCGCACCTCCAGCGCCCCCGCCACCCGGGCGCGGTTGATGCTGACGATCTCCGACTGATCCGACGACCCCTGCCCGCAGTTCAACCCGCTGAAGATCCCCGACGACGCCCCGCCCCGCCGGGTAAAGAACCCGTGGCGCAACGGTGCCAGAAGATCCGAAGTCAGTATTTCCAGTGTCATGAATCCAGCCCGGGTATCGCCGGGGCACCTTGCGGCAGCAGCCCCAGCACTTTGAAGACCGTCCCCATTTCCGCAGGGTGCGTCAACCGCCGATGTGCGGCGACGTGGCTTTCCAGCTCCGCCCCCTGCAATCCGCGCGCCAGCTGCTGCGCCCGCCCGGTGATGCCGAGCCGTTCAAGAAACACCCCCTGCGTGGTCAGCCGCGTATGCGCACAGGGCGCGGCCCGTGCGATCGCCTCGAAATCCACATGCGCCGTCAGGTCCGCCATCCCCGGGGTCTCCAGCGGCGGCACCGTGCGATGCGCCTGCAGGGCCTGCAAGGTATCGCCCAGCGACCGCCAGTCGCCATAGTCCACGATCAGCGCCGCCCCGCCGTGACCGGCGATCCGCCGGCCCAGCGCCTCGGACACCGCGGGCAGGGCCGGCGCGATCTCGACCACGTCGCCGTCCCGCGTGTCGCCAAGCCGATGCTCCAGCGCCGCCACCGGCGCCTCACCGGCCAGCCCCATCACCAGTTCGTCCCCCTCGGCGCCGACCCGCCGTTCGCTCCAGCCCGCGCCCCGGCGCTGGAATTGCCGCACCGGCAGCGCATCGAAGAACTCGTTCGCCACCAGCCACAGCGGCGCCTCGGGCAAGGCATCGACATGCTCCGCCCAGATCACCTCATGCCCGGCCAGCGTCCGCTTCTGCGCCTGCCGCATCGTCTCGGAAGCCTCGACCAGCACCACCTGCGCCGCGTCGACAAACCCGGGAACGCGGGCTCCGACCCGCAGGATATCGGCCATCAGCGTCCCGCGCCCCGGCCCCAGCTCGGCCAGCGTGAACCCCGGCCGTCCCTGATCCAGCCAGCTCTGGGCCAGCGCCAGTCCGACCAGTTCGCCGAACATCTGGCTGATCTCGGGCGCGGTGGTGAAATCTCCCGCCGCCCCCAGCGGATCGCGCGCCGTATAGACGCCGTACTCCGGATGCAGCAGGCACATCGCCATGTAGTCGGCCAGCGAAATCGGACCCTCCGTCGCGATCCGCTCCAGCACGACCCGCTTCAGGCTCATGCCCGCTGCCGCCACACCAGCCACAGCCCGATCACGATCATCGGCAGGGACAGGAGCTGCCCCATGGTCAGCCCCCAGCCGCCAACATGCCACGCCAGCCCCAGCGGGTTGCCCTCGGTCACGAACTGCGCATCAGGCTGGCGGAAGAACTCCACCACGAAGCGCGCCGCGCCATAGCCGGCAAAGAACAGCGCCGCCACCCGGCCCGGGGTCCGCAGCCAGCCGCGCGCATAGACCACCCAAAGCAGCACCGCGCCCAGCAACAGCCCCTCCAGCCCCGCCTCGTACAACTGCGACGGATGCCGCCCGCAGAGCGCGTCGAAGTCCTGCCCGCAGTCCTGCGCCGCCTCGCCCGGAAAGGCCACCGCCCAGGGCACATCGGTCGGACGCCCCCACAGCTCGGCGTTCACGAAGTTCGCCAGCCGCCCGAACAGCAGACCCGGCGGCGTCGCCAGCGCCATCATGTCGGCCATCGGCAGCCGCGCCACGCCTTGCCGCGCGCTCCAGATCCAGCCCGCCACCGCGACCCCGATCAGCCCGCCGTGAAACGCCATGCCGCCCTGCCAGATCATCAGGATCTCTCCCGGATTGGCGAGGTAATAGCCCGGCTGATAGAACAGCACGAAGCCCAGCCGCCCGCCAAGGATGATGCCGAGGATGATCCACGTCATCAGGTCCTCGAGCTGCGCCGGGCTCATCGGCGCGGTGCCGCCCTGCCATAAGGCGGGCCGCTTCAGGGTGCGCGCCGCCACCCACCAGCCCAGCAGGATGCCGGCGATATAGGCCAGCGCGTACCAGCGCAGCGCAAAGTCGAAACCGAAGAGCGAAACCGAGAACACCTCGGGCGCGAGCGGGGGGAATGGGATCAAGGCCTGCATCCCCGCTCTGTGCCTTCGCCCCGAGCCAAGGTCAACCTTGTCCCCCGGCCCCGGCGGCTCCATATAGATCACAAATCAGATGGAGACCCCGATGCAGACCCGTAACAAAGTATTCGACGACCTGTCGCAACTGATGACCAACGCCATGGGCGTGGCACAGGGCGCGCGGACCGAGGCCGAGACGGCGATGAAGTCGATGATCGACCGCTGGCTCGCCGACCGCGACTTCGTCACCCGCGAAGAATTCGACGCCACCCGCGCCATGGCCCAGAAGGCCCGCGAGGAAAACGAGGCCCTGAAGGCGCGGATCGAGGCGTTGGAGAAGAAGCACGACTGACCCGTAGGGTGCGTGATCTCACTCGATGCTTCAGAAACGACGCATCACGCCGGCGCTCGAGGTTCACGTCTACGGGTAATTGGGTCGCCTTGCCGACCTTGATTACGAGTACTCCGCAGCGTTTGCTGCTTTCATGCTTTGTCCGTGGGTATCACCTTCACTTTGTCTAAAGGCAGCAATTGTTGCCGACCGATCACCTTAGCCTTTGGCCGACTCAGGGTTGTCGAGTTAGTATTGGAGCTCTCCGAATAGAGGAAGCTCCGCAGTGACCCGTCTTTTGTTATTGTCCAAGGCGCTATTGGTGCTGTCGTCGCAAGTGCTAGGTCAGCCCTTGAGCGTCTCACTATCTGCTAGGGCAACCGAAGGTGAATTTCTTTTCGCAGAAGAATTCATCGGCGAACTTAATGAGCGAGGCTTTGACGCTTCGATCCACTTGTTCCAGAACGAGTTTGGAGCATTACCCGAAGATGCTGACCTTACTGTCGTGACATTGGCACGATTGGGAGCTGAACTCCAATTTGAGAACGCGTATGTCGCGCTTCTTTCATTTCCAATGGTTACAGCATTACCGCAAGAAAGACTTGTCGCACTTAGTTCCGAGGTCGCTGCACAGGCTGCGCGAAGTCTCGGCCGGGAGAACGCCTTCCCTATTGGTTTCTTCGACGGGGCTGATGTGGCGCTTTATACTGTCGCGGATACAACCACCGTTGATAAGTTCGAGGGCCTGAAGATCAGTGCCCTTGACCCCCTCGCAAATCTGTTCCTGTCCGATCTAGGCGCAGTTACCACGCGCCATACTACTGAAAATTTGTCCGCTGCGATGCGGACCGGTGTCATCGATGGCACTGAACTCCCTATTGGAGCGCTGCAAGATTACCTTGACGCTGGTGGTGAAGAAAGCAGGACGATTTGGCCGGCCTTCCGCAGCAACACCGGTGTAGTTCTAAGTTCTTCCGCGTTCTGGGACACCCTTTCGCCGAGACAGCACCGGGAGTTGGAAGCGGCCATCGCACGAGCGGCGCAAAACACATTATCCCAGCAAGAGGATTTGACCGCCAAGCTCTTGGAAACTTACGGCGGTGACGGTTCTTTCCAGTTTGCGTCGACTGAGGCGAAAGGCGACATCACACGACGTGCGAGAAAGAGCTTTATCTCGAAATATGGAATGACAGGCGAGATGGCTCTGCTTGCCTTCGATGAGGCATTGGCAGCGTCACGCACGTCGGAGGAGCCGTTTCGAATAGAAGATCGGGGGAACCTAGGGTCGGCAGGCAGAAAGGTCTACTTTGTCACGGACAGGCGCTATTTTCCCCACGAAGATCGCCTGGTGGACAAATTTGGTGCTGTTCCCAAACAGGCTGCTCGAATTCGATGCGGAGAGTTCATGCTGGACATGAGCGATGCGCCACTCGGTGACTACTTGGCTGAGATTGAGCTTGCTGGAAGATTGACTGAAGGGTCCGAGGCGTGCTTTCGATTCCTGACCACGCGTACTCGCGACAGTTTTTTTCTGATCCACGGTTACCGCAATTCCTTCGAGGATTCGGCAAAACGCGCGCTGGCTCTCGCTCGGGATCTAGGTATCGAGGACACGGACCTGATCCTCTGGAGCTGGCCGTCGGCCGGAAGCGCTGGGGCATATTGGAAAGACGAGAGGGCAATCGAAAACAGCTCACTACACTTCATCCGTTTTTTGCGCCGATGGCATGACATTGAGCGTATTTCGGAATCTGTGATCGTCGCTCACTCCATGGGCACACGAATGGTCGGCATGACGGTCGAACAGATGAAGGAAATGGTTGACGGATTCACCTTCGTTTTAGCCGCAGCAGACATAGGGCGAAAGCGGTTTAAAGAGTTAATCACGCAGACGTCGGCCAGGATGGTGCACTATGTCTCCACCGAAGACCTTGCCCTCCTCTTGTCATGGATTGTGAATATCAGGAGACCCGCAGGGTCTAATCGCGCGATTGCACTTGGAAACATCGAAGTGATCGATCTGTCAAATCGCCATAGTGACCATTCTCACGTATTCGTCTCACACGGCGCGTTCGATGACCTGAGGGAATTCCTCAGGAGCAGGGCGTCGCCGCCTGACCGCGGCTTAATTGAGCGAACCGATCGTGACGGGAACATCTATTGGGAACTCCCCACCTCCAGATGACACCGGAGTCATCTGCCGTAATCAACCCTTCGCAATACCTCTTCCCATCGATGTCTTCGCTGCTGACCCTCGCTCTTAAACTACATGCTCACCCTTCCTACTCATCGCCCTGACGCGCTTCTACCGCTGGTAGGCATCCTCCATTTGCAGACGCTCCTCGGCTAGGGCGCGCTTGTCCCGTTCCTCCAGCTGATCCTAATCGTGCATTGGAACCTCAGCGACGGTGAACTTGCCACGGCAGGCGCACCCTGCCGAACCGGCACGGCCTCCGATAGGCGCGCTCCGAAACGCCCGCCGTCAGATGAAATCCATGTCCGCGGCCAGCCCTGCGGTGCTGCCGACCCCCTGCAGCGTGATGGTGTTGCCGCTGCCGAAATCGAACACCACGGCGCCCGCCACGACCGACGCGAACTGGTCGACCACCTGATCGGCGCTCAGACCACCGCCCCACAGGGCCTCGTCCAGCACCAGCGCGTCGGTTCCGGTCTGGTAGTCGGTCACCAGATCGGCCCCGATGAGCGCCCCGAAGAACACGAACTCGTCCGCTCCCGCGCCCCCCGTGGCGGTGTCGTCGCCGCTGCCGATGCGCAGAGTGTCGTCGCCGTCGCCGCCGATCATCAGGTCGGCGCCATGTCGTCCGGACTGGCCATTGTCGCGCAGCTCGTCATTGCCCTCGCCGCCGTAAAGCGTGTCCCGGCCATTGCCGCCCTCCAGCGTGTCGTGGCCGGCCTCGCCGTGGATCGCGTCGTACTGGTTGCCACCGTAAAGCAGGTCGTTGCCCTCGCCACCGTACACGGTGTCGTTGCCGGCGCCGCCGAACACCGTGTCCTCTCCGGCCCCGGCAAGGAACTGATCGGCGCCATGCCACCCGGTCTGGCCATTGTCGTGCAGCTCGTCGGCGCCATGGCCGCCATCGACGGTGTCGCGGCCATTGCCGCCGTGCAGCGTGTCGTTGCCGGCCTCGCCGTGGATCTCGTCATACTGGCCGCCGCCGAAGATCAGGTCGTCGTTCACGCCGCCGAACAGGGTGTCGTTGCCGCCCTGCCCGTACAAGGTGTCGTTTCCCTTGTCCCCGAGCAGGTAATCGTGGTGCGCGCCGCCATCCAGCAGGTCGCTCCAGCCGCCGCCGGACAGGGTGTCCCTGCCGCCGCCGCCAAAGACGGTGTCCTCACCGGTGCCGGCGTGGATCTCGTCATTGCCCTCGGCGCCGCTCAGCCAGTCATCGCCGATGCCGGTCACGATATAATCGTTGCCCGCGGTCCCGGCCAGCGTCAGCGGGACCGGCGTGTCATAGCCGGAAAAGAAGCCCCCCGTCCGGGCGCCCTGAAAGATGTTCGTGCCCACCCCGGGGAAACCGGTCACGCTGTCGGGCTGCACCTCGGCCAGATAGTCGCCGATATCGATGCCGATCACCGACAGCACACTGCCCACGTAGGAGTTGCTGTTCTGGTTGACGTCATAATTCAACCCGTGTCCGCCCCCGCTGAGCGAGGCGTGAATCTGGCCGAGCAACTCCCAGACGTGGCCGGCCGCCTGCTGGACGCCAAGCTCCAGCGGCACGATGGCATAGTCCTGCGCATCGCCATAGCCGGGCGTGTTGGACGTGTCGTCATGCGGCCTGCCAAAGTCGGGAAACGCCCAGTCCCCGAAGAAATACGGAAACCCGGGCGAGGTCGTCTCGTTTTCAAGCAGGTTGCCCTCGGCGTCCTCAAAGACGATCTGCAAATGCCCGTAAACAAGGGTATCGGGGACAAGGTTCGCGGCCAGAAAAAGTTGCTCCGTCATAATAAGACTCCCAGCTGAAAATGCGTGATCCTCACCCTTATAATCCATTTCGGCCCTGACGGCAGGAAACCTTTACGACGGCGGCGCCCCGCCCCCCGCGTCGGAACGCGCGGCCCCGGCCGCGTCGCCCGGCACGTCCCCGCCGCCGGCCTTGGCAACGGCCTGAAGAAAGGTCGCACGGTCGAAGGGTTTGCGGATGTGTGGCGCCGCGCCCTCGTGCAGGTCGAAGTCCATTCCATGACCGCTCATGAACAGCACCGGCAACCCCGGGTTGTGCGCCCGGATACGCTTGAAGGCCTCGTAGCCGCCGACCTCTGGCATGATGCAATCAAGGATCACAAGGTCCAGCGCGTCGCCCAAGGCCTGCGCCTTCCGGGCCGCCTCGCGGCCGTCGTGCGCGGTGATGACCCGGTGGCCTTCGTTGGTCAGCACGCTCTCGACATAACTCAGCACCGGTCCCTCGTCATCGGCCACGAGGATGCGCAGTGGCGGCATGGTCACCCCGTCCGGACGCGCCCGCCGCGCGACCCGCCGTTCGCTGACCCTGGGCAGCACGATCTCCACCCGCGTGCCCTGCCCCGGGTGCGAAACCAGCTCGATCCCGCCGCCCGCGCCATCCACGATCCCGTAGACCGAGGCCAGCCCAAGCCCGGATCCCTCGCCAAGCTTCTTGGTGGTGAAATAGGGCACGAAGGCATTGGCCCGCGTCGCCTCGTCCATGCCCTTGCCGGTGTCGGTCACCTCCAGCGTCACCTCGTCGCCGCGATGGCCGGTCCTGACCTCGATCCTGCCATTGCCCATGATGGCGTCACGGGCGTTCAGCACGAGGTTGGTCAGCACCTGCTCAAGCTGGCTGTCCGACAACCCGATCCAAAGTCCGCAGGCCCGCAGGTCCAGCACAAGGTGGAACCGCGGCCCGAGCATCTGCGACAGCAGCGGCTGAATCTCCCGGATCACCGGGTCGATGGCACAGCGTCCGCTGTCCGCCTTGTCGATCTTGCTGAACGCCAGCAGTTGGCTGACAAGGTTTGCCGCCCGGTTGCCAGCCGCCGTGACATTGGCCAGCGTCTCCTGATCGGCGCCGGGCCGGCTGCGCGCGATCTCGGTGAAGCCGAGGATCACCTGCAACAGGTTGTTGAAGTCATGCGCCACCCCGGCGGCCAATTGCCCCACCGCCCGCGTCCGTTCGTCCTGCGCGATGCGTCTGCGCAGCCGTTCGATCTCTTCGCTGTTCTCGCGGCGATAGATATAGCCCAGCACGACGATCGCCAGCAGGTGAAACGCATGGCGGATCGGTGACAGTGCCGGCTGCAGCATGTTCTGCGCATAAAGGTTCACCAGCATCAGCAGGTCGTCCATCAGGATCAGCGTGAAGGCCAGCATCACCGCCCATCGCGCCCAGCCGGTGGCGCGCAGGAACAGCCCCAGCGCGACCGCGCTGAGACAGGCCCCGGTGATATGGACCACCCAGTCCCCCCAATGCTCCGAAAACCGGGCTGCGGGGTCGGCGGCCAAGGTGTTCCACCAGTCCGGCGCCACCACCGCGTAGAACAGCGCCACCGCCGCAAGCCCCCAGCGCAGATAGCCATAGGCAATCCGCCGCGATCCAAGCAGGTAAAGCAGGAACGCGGCCCCGATGGTGACCCGTGCCGCCAGCAGAAGCGCATGGTCGATCGGGGGAAAGAACAGTTCGAGCGATGCCGCGTGGAACACGCCCTGCGTCTGCAGCGACTTGATGACGAACTTGAAGACCTCGCGCCCCAGTCCGAACGTGAACCCGACGATCAGCAGCGCCTCGCGTCCGGCCCGATGTCCGGCGCGGTTCCTTATGGCCTGAACCAGCAGGCCACCGAACAGGATCGCCCCCAGCCCGAACCGGACATAGTCGTTCAACGGCGAATTGCGGCCGCCTCCGAACTCGCCGAGGACATCCAGCAAATAGGAAAGAAACTGTTCCACGACGCCCCTCGAAATCGCGGGGCGCCGTGCCGGGATCAGCGTCCCGCACGGATGTGCCGCGATATATGCGCTGCACCGCCGCCCCGGAGCCAACAAGGCGTAATAATGGTTAACAAATCCTTAATGGCGCCGCCCGCGCCGGGTGGAGACTTGGGCCCCTGTCACTCCCAGACGATATCGCCGCCCTTCTTGGTCGCCGCCTTGGCCCGCTTCCAGCGCTGATAGTCCTTCTCGATCCGCACCCGATGTTCAGCCAGTGATCGCTGGTCCCAGGCCTCGAGCCGCTCGCAATGGTGCACCGGCACCACCGCGGCGATGAACTTGCCATGTCGGGTCAGCCAGAGCCGTCCGCCCATGTGCTGCACCCACTGCGTCAGCGCGGCGCAATTGGCGCGGTACTCCGACAGAGGCATGGTGCGAAAGGGGGTCTGGCTCATGGGTCACTCCGGGTCGCCCCCAACCTGCCAGACCCCGGTTGCCAAAGCCTGACCGGGCCGTACGCAGCCCCCGGCCTCCGCCACGGCGGCGTCCAGCGGGGCCTCGGGGGGGGGCTTTTGTACAAAACAGGGGGTCGTTTTGTACAAATTGTACAAAACTTGCAGCTGGGCGATCAGCCCTTGCGGTACGCGTCCAAGGCGGCCGCGACCCCCTTGTCCCAAATCATACGCAGCCAGGTCTCGAAGGCCTCCGAAAACCGCTCGTCGTCCCCGATCGAGCCGTAAAACTGCCTTTGTTCCAACCACTTGCGCGGCTCGTTCCTGGCGTCCGCAGCGGCGGCGGTCAACTGGTCCCACGCCGGGTCATTCGGCTCGATCCGGGTCCCGTCTTCGCGTGTTCCATAGCACATCCGCGCCCAAAGAGCCTGCGACAAAGCCAATCCTTTCAATGGCTTACCTGCCTCTATCGCATCCCGGATCACCGGCAGCACCGCGCCCGTGTGCCGCGAGGACCCGTCGAACGCGACCCTCCGCACCGTATCGTGGATCTTCGGGTTAGAGAATCTTTTGTCAATCAAATCAACATATTGCGCCGTAGTCATCCCCGGCACATCATCCACATGCGGCGAGATTTCGTCCAGCGCGACCTTCCGCAGCAGCCCCTTGATCCCGTCATTCTCCATGGCACCAGCGATAGTGGTGATCCCCAAAACCTCCGCAGGCGCCGCAATCACCTGGTGTCCGCCGTTGAGCATCCTCAGCTTCATCGCCTCGTACTCATGCACCCCGTCCGAGATCGTCGCACCCGCCTTCTCCCACGCGGGGCGGCCGTTCGCGAAGTGGTCCTCGATCACCCACTGCCGGAAATTCTCGTGTGTTACCGGGACCTTGTCCTCGATGCCCATCGCTTCGGCCAGCTTCAGTTCGTTGGGTCCGGTGGCCGGCACGATGCAATCCACCATCGAGTCCGGAAACGCCGAATGCGTCTCGATCCACTGGCGCAACTCGGGGTCCATCAACTCCGCCAGCTCCAACACCACCTCGCGCAGCTTGGTGCCATTGCCCGGCAGGTTGTCGCAGCTCTGGCAGGTGAAGGCCGCCGCACCCGCATCACGCCGCATTCGCAACGCGGCGATCATGGCGCCGAAGACGGTCCGGGGGGTGTCGGGATTGGCGATGTCATGCTGGATGTCGGGATGCTTGGAATCGAAATTTTTCGTAGCCGGATCGAGGTAATAGCCACCCTCTGTCACGGTCAGGGCGACAATGCGGATGCGCGGATGGGCCATTTCGGCGATCAGTGCGCCGTTGCCCTCTTCGATCGGGATATAGCCGATCATCGACCCCACCACCTCGGCCGAGGTGCCGGCCGGATCAAGCTCGATCAGGGTGGTCAGGCAGTCCTGCGCCAGCAGCTTGTCGCGCATCGCCTTGTCGTAGTCGCGCACCCCGGCACCGAGGATCGCCCAGTCCAGCGCCTCGCCCTCCTGCATCAGCCGGTGCAGATACCAGGCCTGATGCGCGCGGTGGAAATTGCCGAGACCGACATGGATGATACCCGGGGTCAGCTTCGACCGGTCATAGCGCGGCCGATCCACCCCGGCGGGCAGGTCATTCAGCGTGGCGTTGGACAGTTTCATAGCAAGGGTCCTCTTCGGGGTCCTTCCCGGTCAGCTCATCCACTGACCGCCATCGACATTGTAGGTTTGTGACACGATGTAGTTGGCCTCGTCCGAGGCGAGAAACACGGCCATGCCGGTCAGGTCTCCGGGCGTGGCAAAGCGGCCCGCGGGCACGCCCGCCTCCACTTCGGCCTTCTTCTGGCCGGGCTGTTTGCCTTCGAGCTTGGCGAACATCGAATCCACGTGGACCCAGTGTTCACCGTCGACCACGCCGGGCGCGATGGCGTTGACGTTGATGCCGTGCCTGATCAGGTTCAGCCCCGCCGACTGGGTCATCGAGATCACCGCCGCCTTGGTCGAGCAGTAGACGAGCACGAGGCTTTCGCCGCGCCGCCCGGCCTGCGAGGCCATGTTGATGATCTTGCCGCCGTGGCCTTGCGCGATCATCTGGCGAGCCGCCGCCTGCATGGTGAACAGCGTCCCCGCGACGTTGACGGCATAGAGCCGGTCATAGCTTTCGCGGGTGATATCAACGGTCTCAGCGGCATCGAACAACGCGGCGTTGTTGATCAGGATGTCGAGCTTGCCTGCATGCCCCACGACCTCTTGAACCGCCTTGTCGATGCTGTCCTGCCGCGTGACATCGAGGTGGACGGCATAGGCGCCCTGCCCGATCTCTTCCGCGGCGGCGCGGGCGGCGTCGAGGTTGATGTCCCCGATCGCCACCTGCGCGCCCTCGTTCACGTAGGCCCGGGCGAATTCCTTGCCGATGCCGCGCGCGGCCCCGGTGATCAGTGCGGATTTGCCCTCGAGCCGCATCAGTCGATCCGCAGCCCGTCGGCGCCGAACTTGTGGATGTGCTGGGCCTGCGGCGTCAGGTAGACGGTGTCGCCGTGCTTGACGGCAACGTCGCCGCCGGCGCGCACGGTCAGCGGGTCGCAGCCCGGGATGCCGTGAATGTGGATGAAGGTGTCCGATCCCAGGTGTTCGGCCACGCCGACGGTGCCCTGCCACTGGCCTTCCGTCGTCGAGACGTCGAGGTGCTCGGGACGGATGCCGATGGTGTGGGCATTGTGCTTGGCCGCCTCGCCGCCCTCGATCAGGTTCATCTTGGGCGAGCCGATGAAGCCGGCAACGAACTTGTTCCGCGGTGCGCGGTAAAGCTCCAGCGGCGAGCCGACCTGCTCGATCACGCCGGCCTGAAGCACCACGATCTTGTCGGCCATGGTCATCGCTTCGACCTGGTCGTGGGTGACGTAGATCATCGTGGTCGCCAGACGCTTGTGCATCTCGGAGATCTCCAGACGCATCCCCACCCTTAGCGCCGCGTCGAGGTTCGACAGCGGTTCGTCGAAGAGGAAGGCCGAAGGCTCACGCACGATGGCACGGCCAATGGCCACCCGCTGACGCTGGCCGCCCGAGAGCTGGCCGGGGCGCCGGTCAAGGTAGTCGGTGAGGTTCAGCGCCTTGGCCGCACTTTCAATCCGCCGGTCCTGTTCGGCCTGGTCCATGCCCGCCATCTTCATCGGAAACGCGATGTTCTTGCGCACCGACATATGCGGGTAGAGCGCGTAGGACTGGAACACCATCGCCAGACCGCGCTTGGCCGGTGGCAGATGGGTGGCGTCTTGGCCGTCGATCTCGATCTTGCCCGAGGTGATGTCCTCCAGCCCAGCGATCAGCCGCAGGAGGGTTGACTTGCCGCAGCCCGAGGGGCCGACGAAGACCGTGAACTCACCGTCTTCGATTTTCAGGTCCAAGGGCGGGATGACGTTGACGTCGCCGAAGCTCTTGGTGACTTGGTGCAGTTGAATTTGTCCCATGGTCTTTGGTCCTTATTTCACAGCGCCGAAGGTCAGGCCGCTAACGAGTTGTTTCTGGCTGAACCAGCCGAGGATGAGGATCGGCGCGATGGCCATGGTCGAGGCCGCGCTGAGCTTGGCGTAGAACAGACCCTCGGGGCTGGAGTAGCTGGCGATGAAGGCGGTGAGCGGCGCGGCTTTCGCGGCGGTCAGGTTGAGGGTCCAGAACGCCTCGTTCCAGGCTAGGATGAAGTTCAGCAGCAGCGTCGAGGCAATGCCCGGAACCGCCATCGGGGTGAGGATGTAGATGATCTCGTCCTTCAGGCTGGCGCCGTCCATGCGTCCGGCTTCGAGGATCTCGCCGGGGATTTCCTTGAAGTAGGTGTAGAGCATCCAGACGATGATCGGCAGGTTGATCAGCATGATGACGATCACCAGCCCGATGCGGGTGTCGAGGATGCCCAGCTTGATGAAGATCAGGTAGATCGGGTAGAGCACGCCGACCGCCGGAAGCATCTTGGTGGAGAGCATCCAGAGCAGGATGTCCTTGGTCCGTTTCGAGGGCACGAAGGCCATCGACCAGGCCGCGGGCACCGCGATGATGATGCCGAGGATGGTGGACCCGCCGGCGATGATGATCGAGTTCCACAGGAAGCGCGCGTAGTTCGAGCGCTCCATGACGGCGGAGTAGTTCTCCAGAGTCCAGTCGAAGTTCAGGAACACCGGCGGATCGGCGATCGCCATGGCTTCGGTCTTGAAGCTGGTGAGGATGGTCCAGAGGATCGGGAAGAAGATCAGAAGACCCACGGCCCAGGCTGCGGCGGTGTTGATCGCCTTGCGTTGATTGGTGACGGCACGTGCCATGATGTTATCTCCTCACGCGTCCAGGTTCTTGCCGACGATGCGCATCAGGAAGATGGCAACGATGTTGGCGAGAATGATTGCATAGACACCGCCCGCCGATCCGAGTCCGACGTTCTGGCTTTCCAGCACGCGCTGGAAGATCAGGTAGGTCAGGGTCCGGGTGCCGAAGGCGCCGCCGGTGGTCACGAGGATCTCGGCGAAGATCGACAGCAGGAAGATGGTCTCGATCAGGATGACGATGGTGATCGCGCGGCTCAGGTGCGGCAGCACGATGTACCAGAAGCGTTTCAGCACCGGCGCGCCGTCCATTTCCGAGGCTTCCAGCTGCTCGCCGTCGAGCGACTGGATCGCGGTCAGCAGGATCAGCGTGGCGAAGGGAAGCCACTGCCACGACACGATCAGGATGATCGAGAACAGCGAATGGTCGGACAGCCAGACCACCGGGTCGGCCCCGAAGAAGCGCCACACGTGCGCCAGAAGGCCGTTGGTGGGGTCCATGAACATGTTCTTCCACACCAGCGCCGACACGGTGGGCATGACGAAGAACGGCGCGATCACGAGGATGCGGACGACGCCCTGCCCCCACATCGGCTGGTTCAGCAGGATGCCGAGCAGGATGCCGAAGCCCACGGTGATGATCAGCGCGCCGCCGACGATGATCAGCGTGGCCTGGATCGAGGGCCAGAAGGCGGAGGAGGATACAAAGCGGACGTAGTTGTCGAAGCCGACCCATCCTAGGTCGCCCCCGCGCAGGGGCCGAAAATCCTTAAATGAGAAATAGAGCGTCATGATCAGCGGCACGAGCATCCATCCGAGAAGAAGGACAACGGCCGGGGCCATCATGAAACGCGCTGCGGATCGGGAGTGCTGGGTCGCCATGACACAAATCCTCTCTGGTCACGCAAGGTGCATGTTGAACGCGATTGAAACTGGAAAAAGGATAACACGGATCAAGGGAGTCGGGAGATGGACAAGCCACCCCCCGGCCCTTGGGAGGATGCCTCAGCGATAGCCGGCGGCTTCCATTTCTTCCATGGCGATGGCCTGGGCTTTTTCAAGCGCCTCGTCCACGGTCTGCTGGCCGGCGTAGACCGCCGAGAATTCCTGGCTCACCTGGCTGGCAAGACCGGCGAATTCCGGGATGGCGACGAACTGGACGCCGACATAGGGAACCGGTTTTTCGGCAGGGTTCTTGGGATCGGCCGCGTTGATCGAGGCAAGGGTCTTCTCGGCGAAGGGCACCGACTTGTAATCCTCGTTCTCATAGAGCGAGGTGCGCGCGCCCGGCGGCACGTTGGCCCAGCCTTCTTTCTCGGCCACGAGCTCGATGTAGTCCTTCGAGGTGGCCCATTCGATGAACGCCTTGGCGGCTTCCTCGTTGTCGGTCCCGGCCGGGACTGCCAGCGCCCAGGCCCAGAGCCAGTTGGCACGCTTCTCGTGGCCTTCCGCGTTCGGCGCCAGAGCGAAGCCGACCATGTCAGCCACTTCCGAGTCGTTGGGGTTGGTCACGAAGGAGGCCGCGACGGTGGCGTCGATCCACATGCCGCATTTGCCCTGCTGGAACAGCGAGAGGTTCTCGTTGAAGCCGTTGGTGGCATAGCCGTCGGGGCCGTAGTCGTTCATCAGGGTGGAGAAGAAGGTCAGTGCCTCTTTCCATTCCGGCTGATCGAACTGCGGGGTCCAGTCTTCGTCGAACCAGCGCGCGCCGAAGGAGTTCGCGGTGACGGTGATGATCGCGCCGCCTTCACCCCAACCGGCCTTGCCGCGCAGGCAGATGCCGTTGATGTCGTTTTCCGGATCATCCATGGCCGCTGCGGCCTCGCGGATGAATTCCCAGGTCGGCTCTTCCGGCATTTCCAGCCCGGCCTTTTCCATCAGGTCGGTGCGGTACATGATCATCGAGCTTTCGCCGTAAAACGGTGCCGCGTAAAGCGTGCCGTCATGGCTCAGCCCGTCCCGCATGGCGGGCAGGATGTCGTCGACGTCATACTCGTCGGACAGGTCGTCCAGCGGCACCAGCCAGCCGTTGGCCGCCCAGATCGGGGTTTCGTACATGCCGATGGTCATGATGTCGAACTGGCCGCCCTTGGCGGTGATGTCGGTGGTCACGCGCTGGCGGAGAACGTTCTCCTCCAGGGTCACCCATTCGACCTCGTGGCCGGTCTTTTCGGTGAAATCGTCGGTGTAACCCTGCATCCGGATCATGTCACCGTTGTTAACCGTGGCAATGGTGATCGTGTCCGCATAGGCGCCGGTGGCAGCCAGCAGCGACACGGCCGTCGCGGTGCGAAGTGCGTTGTTCAAAGGCATCCGTTTCCTCCCTGAATGCTTGGATGTCGTGCAGAAACGGTAACGCCAGACGTGCCTTTCGGTCAATCAAAATTTTTACGCGCGTAAACTTTTGCCGACCTTTTCGGAATATCAATACGTTAGGCAGACGCGCGACGGATGAGTCGCCCGGCACAGAAGGTCTTTTCCCGTGTGTCGGGGCGGTCGTCCGATTCGATCAGCTTCATGAGGCTTGCGACGCTGGCCTGTCCGATAGCCGCGTAATCCTGCGCCACTGTCGTCAGCATCGGGCAGGTATAACGCGAAAACGGGTGATCGTCGTGGCCCGCAACCCGCAGGGCACAGCCGGGTCCGACCCCTACCCGCATACCCTTTTCATAGGCCGCCGCCAGCAACCCGATCGCAAGGCGGTCGTTGCTGCAAAGCACCGTGTCGGTGGCGAGGCTGCGCTCGGACAGCACCCGCAATCCCTCGCGGTAGCCGATCTCTTCGAAGTCCCAGCCGGTGCCTTCGACCTGCACCAGTTCGGCCGTGTGGCCAAGCCGCTCCATCGCCGCAGCATAGGCCTTGCGGCGCCGGAAGGCATTCGGGTTGGAGGGTGTGCGCATTTCGAAGAATACCGGCGGCGCGCCCGTGCGGCATAGGTAATCGCACATCAGGTCCGTCGCCTGAGTGATGTCATGGCCGATGAAAGCTTCGCCTATCCCACTGATCTGGCTATCGAACAGCACCGTCGGCACATCCCGAGCGAAGGCTTCGACCGCGGCCACGTCCGATGCGCGGCCCAGCGCCGCCAGAAGCACGCCCGCCGGCTTGATCGACCGCAGGCTCTCCAGGTTCTCCTGCTCCAGCGACGGCGAGCCATGCGAACTGAGCAGGATCGGCCGATACCCGGCTGCGATGACCTCGGTCTCGATGGTGCGGGCCAGTTCGGCAAAGAACGGATCAGCCAGAAACGGCACCATGATGCCGATGTTCTTGGTCTGCGCCCGGTTCTGGTTCATCGCGTAGATGTTCGGCCGGTAGTCATATTGCTCCAGCGCCGCCTCGATACGCTGCCGGGTGGATTTGCGCACCGAGGCGGGATCGTTGAAATACTTCGAGACCGTGGGCCGCGAGATGCCGCTGACGGAGGCGAACTCCTCCATGTTCTTTATTCTCGGTGCGACCACTGGCTTGGTTCCCTCTGGAGCGTCGGCCCTCTCGTGAAAGAGCTTAGCGACAAATTTTCCGCGCGCAAATTTTAAATTCACGCGGGCTATCCCGATGCATTCGAGTATAGGGTCGTTTCGGCGCGCCAGCCACCGCCTGTCTCTTGTGCTGATTTCCAAACCGTCCACAACTTATTGCGGCACTCACGGAAATATCGCTTTACATGACATGCCCCTCCCCTCACCATATCGGGTAGGGGCCGGGTAAATGCCCACCGCCCCTAGAGCAGGCACCTAGCGCTTGGGGCGCTGCCACCCCCTCGCGCTACCAAAACAAAGAGGTGGCGCATGGCACTTTCCGAGCAGTTCCTGGAGGACGACCTCCACCCGATCGACATCGTCGAGCACATCGCCGAACACCACGATTGGGACTTCGACCGCATCCACGACGACCAGATCGCGATGGCGGTCGAGGGGCAATGGCGCACCTATTCCATCACCCTCGCATGGTCGGCCTATGACGAAACGCTGCGGCTGATATGCACCTTCGAAATGGAACCCCCCGAAGAGAAGACCCCGCAGCTTTGTGAAGCGCTGAACGCGATCAACGATCAGTGCTGGGCCGGCGCCTTTACCTGGTGGGGCAGCCATCAGCTGATGGTCTATCGCTATGGCCTTGTGCTGGCGGGCGGACAGGTCGCCAGCCCCGATCAGATCGACACCATGATCAATGCCGCGGTGATGAGCGCCGAGCGCTATTACCCTGCCTTGCAGCTTGTCGTATACGGCGATCGCACCCCCAAGGAAGCGCTTCAGGTTGCCATTGCAGAGGCCTACGGCCGCGCGTAACACTCGCCCCCGAATGGACGACAGGAGGGGGCGATGACTTCAAACGATCTGGCCCGTTGCGGCCTCGTGCTGCTGGGATGCGGCAAGATGGGGTCGGCAATGCTGCAGGGCTGGCTGAAGGACGGACTGCCCGCCGACAGCGTTCACGTGATCGACCCCTACCCCTCGGATTGGCTCAAAGACAGCGGCGTCAACATCAACGCCCGTCTGCCTGAAACGCCCGCGATCGTGCTGATTGCCGTCAAGCCGCAGATGATGGGCGAGGCGCTGCCGAGGATACAGTCCATGGCCGGCGGCGCGACGCTTTTCGTTTCGGTCGCCGCGGGCGTGACGCTTGCCACCTATGAAAGGGTGCTGGGCGCCGGCAACCCGATCATCCGGGCGATGCCCAACACCCCCGCCGCCGTCGGCCGCGGGATCACTGCGCTTACCGGCAACGACGCTGTCACCGAGGATCACATGAGGCTTGCCGAGGAGCTGTTGCAGGCCGTCGGTCAGACCGTGCGGCTGGACAGTGAGGCGCAGATGGACGCGGTGACGGGCGTGTCGGGTTCCGGCCCGGCCTATGTTTTCCACCTGATCGAGACTCTGGCCGCGGCGGGCGAGGCACAGGGCCTGCCGTCTGAGCTGGCCATGAAGCTGGCCCGTGCCACGGTGGGGGGCGCAGGGGTGCTGGCCGAAGAGGCCGAAGAGACCCCGTCACAGCTTCGCGTCAACGTGACCTCGCCCAACGGCACCACGCAGGCGGCGCTCGAGGTTCTGATGGATGGAGAGACGGGGTTCCCGCCGCTCTTGAAACGCGCGGTCAAGGCCGCGACGGACCGGTCGAAGGAGCTCAGCGGTGACTGAGATCTCCTTTGACGATTTCCTGAAGGTCGACATACGCGCGGGCACCGTGACCCGTGCCGAGCCCTTTCCCGAGGCGAGAAAACCGGCGATCAAGCTGTGGATCGATTTCGGCCCGGAGATCGGCGAGAAGAAGACTTCGGCCCAGATCACCGACCACTACACCCCCGAGGCGTTGGTCGGGCGGCAGGTGATGGCGGTGGTGAACTTTCCGCCGCGCCAGATCGGCAAGTTCATGTCCGAGGTGCTGACGCTCGGTGTGTCGGACGACGCGGGCGGCATCGTACTGCTGTGCCCCGACCAGCCCGTCGCGAACGGCCAGCGAATGCACTGACGATCCCGACCGGGGCGGTGCCGCATTCTTTGCAAGAATGCGGGCCGAAATCTTTGCAAGATTTCGGTGCCGGTTCAGCGCGCGCCCATCGCCGCGCGCCAGTGCCGGCGGCAGAGGCTCACGTAGGTCTCGTTGCCGCCGATCTGCACCTGCGCGCCCTCTTTCAGCACCGCGCCGCTTTCGTCCTGCCGCACCACCATCGTCGCCTTGCGCCCGCAATGGCAGATGGTGCGCACCTCGCGCATCTCGTCGGCCAGCGCCAGAAGCGCCGCCGAGCCGGGAAACAGCTGGCCCTGGAAATCCACCCGCAGGCCATAACACATCACCGGCACGCCCAGGTCGTCCACCACGCGGGCCAGTTGCCAGACCTGCGTCTCGGTGAGGAACTGCGCCTCGTCGACGAAGGCGCACGCGAGCCTCTCGCCCATCGCCTGTTGCTGCCGCTCGATGCAGTTATACAGATCGTCCTGCGTGCCGTAGGTCTCTGCCTCGCTGCCGATCCCGATGCGCGAGGCGATCCGCCCCTGCCCGGCGCGATCATCGTGGCGCGCGGTCATCAGGTGCACTTGCATGCCGCGTTCACGGTAGTTGTAGGCGGCCTGCAACAGAAGCGTCGACTTGCCGGCGTTCATCGTGGAGTAGTGAAAATAGAGCTTGGCCATACGCCGTTCTATGCCCTGCCCGAGGCGGCGCATGCAAGGCGCATCGCGGCCGATCCGTCAACGGATCGGGACTGATCCATCGATGGATCAGACGCCCGTGTCAGAGCCTGCAAGCCGTCCCCAGAGATCGTACTCGCCGGCTTCGTCAACCTCGACCGTGACGATATCGCCCGGCTGCAGACCGCCCGCGCCCTCGTCGATGAAGAGGTTGCCGTCGATCTCGGGCGCATCGGCCATGGTGCGGCAGGTGGCAATGCCGTCGTCGTCCACGTCATCCACGATCACCTCGCAGGTGGTGCCCACTTTCGCGGCCAGCTTGGCCTCGGAAATGGCCTGCGCCTTTTCCATGAAACGGTCCCAGCGCTCCTGCTTGACCTCAGCGGGCACGTGATCCGGCAGATCGTTCGACCGCGCTCCGGCGACGTTTTCGTACTGGAAGCAGCCGACGCGATCGAGCTGCGCCTCGTCCAGCCAGTCGAGCAGGTAGTCGAATTCGGCCTCGGTCTCGCCGGGATAGCCGACGATGAAGGTCGACCGCAGGGTGATATCGGGGCAATCAGCGCGCCAAGCGGCGATCTCGTCCAGCGTCCGAGCAGAGGCGGCGGGACGCGCCATGCGCTTGAGCACCTCGGGGTGACCATGCTGGAAGGGGATATCCAGATAGGGCAGCACGCCGTTCGCCGGGTCGGCCATCAGCGGGATCAACTCGCGCACATGCGGATAGGGATAGACGTAATGCAGCCGCACCCAGGCCCCGAGACTGCCGAGGTCACGCGTCAGGGGCAGGATCGGCGCCTTGACCTCGCGGTCCTTCCAGTCGGTGCCATAGGCCGAGGTGTCCTGGCTGATGACCAGCAGTTCCTTGACGCCGCTTTCGACCAGTTTTTCGGCCTCTCGCAGAACCGCCTTTGCCGGCCGCGAGGCAAGCCGCCCGCGCATGTCCGGGATGATGCAGAACTTGCACTTGTGGTTGCAGCCCTCGGAAATCTTCAGGTAGCTGAAATGCCGGGGCGTCAGCTTGACGCCGCTGGCGGGCAGCAAGTCCACGAACGGATCGGGATCGGGCGGCACCGCGCCGTGCACCGCGTCCAGCACCTGTTCGTATTGGTGCGGGCCGGTCACGGCTAGCACCTTGGGATGGGCGCCTGTGATATACTCAGGTTCCGCACCGAGGCAGCCGGTGACGATCACGCGACCGTTCTCGCGCAGCGCCTCGCCGATCGCCTCGAGGCTTTCCACCTTGGCGCTGTCGAGAAACCCGCAGGTGTTGACGATCACCGCGTCGGCGCCCGCGTAATCGGGCGAGATGCCGTAGCCCTCGGCCCTGAGCCGGGTCAGGATGCGTTCGCTGTCGACCAGCGCCTTGGGACAGCCGAGCGAGACCATGCCGATGGTCGGCTGACCGGCGCGGGACCGCGTGTCGGTTAGGACGCGCGCATTGGCGAGGTCCGGGCGAAGATCGGGCGGGTTCGTTGTCATGCCGGGCGCTATAGACGGTCCGGCGCCCCTGGGAAAGAGGCAGAGCGCGGCGCGGGCGGGTTCCGGCCTGCGCAGGGCCGCGTCGCGCACAAGGATCGAAGCGGCGACGCTTTGCCTAGCCCTCGTCCCACAGCCGGTGCAGCGCCTCGGCATAGGCCGGGTCATGCTCCCATTTCGGCATCAGGTTGCTGGCCCGTTCGAGGGTGATCTCGGGATAGGCGGCGCGCCATTTGCGCCCTGCCTCCATCGCCGCCGCGTGGTTGCCGGCCAGCCAGTGGGTGCCGAACAGCATCCGGTAGGCCCAGGTCACGCCGGTGCCCTCGCGCAGCCCCTGCTCGCAGAGCGCCACCGATTCGTCATAGCGCCGCATCGCGCGCATCGCCGCGGAGCGCCCGAACAGCGCATTGAAGCGGAACGGGTCGAGCGGGCTTAGCTGGTCGTATCGGTCAAAGGCGGCCATTCCGGCGTCGAACTCGCCGACGTAGATCGAGGTCCAGCCCAGCCGCAGCCAGCCCCAGGCATTGTTGGGATCGAGTGTCAGCGCCCGGATGACCAGCGCCTTGGCCCGGGCGAAATCGTTCAGCGCCAGCCCGCAGACAGCCGACAGTGCCACGAGCGCGGGAGCGTCCTCTTGCACCAGTGGCGCGGCGCGCGCCACGAGGTCTTCGGCGGCGGCGCGGTCGGGGCCTCCGTCGATGGTCCAAGTGTAGCAGCATTGATGCGCATGGCACCACGCCTTGTAGGCCATGGCGAGCGCGTAGTCCGGCTGGTGCGCCAGCGCCCGGTCCAGAAGCGCGATTGCCTTGACGTTCTCGTCCGCCTTGTGCGCCCAGAAATGCGGCAGGGCGGTCAGCATCAGTTCATAGGCGGTACGGTCCTGCGGCGCGCGGGTCCGGGCGCGGGCGATCTCGGCCGAGCGCAGATTGGGCGAGACCTGCCCCGCCACCTGCGCGGCGATCCGGTCCTGAAGGTCGAAAAGATCGTCGAGCCGGTCGTCGAAGCGCGCCGACCAGAGCATGTGACCGTCCGATCCGCGCACCAGCTGCACCGCGATGCGCACACGGTCGCCGGCGCGGCGGACCGACCCTTCGACAAGGTAGTCCGCGCCCAGACGCTCGGCCGCCTGCGGCACCGACAGGGCGTCGCCGCCCAGTGCATAGGCGGACTGGCGGGCAATCACGTCGAACTCATGCGCGCGGCTGAGCGCGCCGGTGATCTCTTCGACCACGCCATCGGCGAACATGTCGGCTTCGTCGGCGCCCAGTTCGCGGAACGGCAGCACCGCCAGTGTCGGGTGGTCGCTGCAGTTGGGACCGGCGGTGGCAGGCGGTGGGTCGGCGGACCGCTGGTGCCGCAGCCAGTCCTCGAACCCCTCGGAGGCCAGATCGAACCCCTGCAGGAACTCCGCCTCGCCGCCGCACTGGACCGAGACATTGTCCGGCACAAGCCAGACCGCCTGGCGATCCGCCTCGATCACGTCCTCAGGCAGCGACCGTCGCAGAACCGACAGCTCCTGTCGCAGGGAGGCCCGGGCCTGATCCTCAGAGCGGTCGGACCACAGCAGGTCGGCCAGCATGGCGCGTTCGGCCCGGTGCGCCGGCTGCATCGCCAGACAGGCCAGCAACGCCTGACCCCGCCGCGACAGCCCCGAGACCGGGGCGCCACCGACGGTGTCGATCCGAAGCGGGCCGGACAAATGCAGCGTCAGCAAAGTCATGGTCGGACGTTCCGTTTCGGGCGACCGCCGGTTTTTTACGCGGACGGACAAGGATTTTACGGGATTTTTGCACGGCGACAGGCAGTTTGCACCCGGCATTTTGCGGGGCCTTTGCGGGCCCGGGCGAAGATGGGTCATCACATCGCAACCCCGACCTTCAGGAGCACGCCATGACTACCCTTCGCACCACAGCCACCCGTCCCGCCACGATCCGCAATGTATTCTTCGGTTTCTTTGCGCGGTCGCTGGACCGCATCATTGCCGCAGATGCCGCATATCGTGAACGTCAGAAAATGCGCCGCCTGACCGACACGCAACTGCGCGACGTGGGCATGACCCGCCGCGACGCCGACACCGGCGGGCATTGAACACGAATGGGTTCAGGCCTCATCCTCCCGCCCCGCATCATCTATGCGCATGATGCGGGGCGGACGGCGAAGCCATGCGTGCAATGATCGCTGCAGGCTTTGCAGAGGACAGTTGCAATGGGATTTCAAATCCACCCGCTGAGGGCGGAAGAGTTCGAAGGTCTCTTCGAACTGAGTGACCGGGAACTGATGCGCCGGCAAGCGTGCCGAATGCGCGTTGCAGTAAAACCCGGTACGCCTTGTCGGGTAAGCATGACCGACGCAGACGTCGGCGATACCGTCGTCTTGTTGAATTACACGCATCAGGCCGCGCGGGGCCCTTACCACGCCAGCCATGCAATCTTTGTGCGCAAGGGTGTCGAAACAGCACGCATCCCTGAAAACGAGGTGCCGGAGGTATTGCAGTCAAGGCTGATATCCCTGCGTGTCTTCGATGAAGACCATATGATGATCGATGCCGAAGCCGTCCCGGGCAGCGCCCTTGCCACAGGGATTCTTCGGTCCTTCGAGATTGATGCGGCTGCTTATATCCACCTTCATTTCGCCAAACCGGGTTGCTTTGCGGCCTCTGTCAGCCGCACGGGTCGGCGCTTGCCAAGGCTGCCATGATCGGCTTGGGTGAGGCGCACGAGGCGCGATGTCGGCGCGGTTTTCCGCCCTGATGATGACGATGTCATCGCGTGGTCCGCGCATCGCCGCGCATGCCTCCAGGGGGGTGGGAGAGTCTGACGTGCGGATTTCTGAATGGGCGAATTGGTGGCCGGTTACCTACGACTTCGGATTGATCGACGCGGATCTCCGGGACATCTCGGGCGTGAGGCCGGAGATGTACAAGGACCATGGCATGACGGTGGAAACCACCTGGCTGGAGGGTGGGCTTGTTGAATGCCTTGCCTCACTTGAACTCCTGTCGCCGGTGCCTACGAAAGAGCTGTTCCTCTCGACAACATTCGGCTGGACGGCGTTTCTGCGCAATGGAATTCGCGGATCGGATCCCTTCCTGCCAATGTCACAACTATCGAAGGCGCTCGGCGTCAGAGCGGTCCGTCGCTGCGTGACGCCTCAGAGTGCCACTTACCCCGGGGTCATCCTGGAGGTGTATGACACCCCTCAGCGTGGCGGCGACAAATACGGAT